>MGST01000027.1 GCA_001798605.1 Deltaproteobacteria bacterium RIFOXYA12_FULL_58_15
AGGGTTCGGGGATCACCCGCAAGGGTTGTGTGTCTCTCGCCTGTCGCAAGGCGCTCTGCACAGTCGTCTGGGGTGCAGCGAGACCGTCGCCAGACAACCACGGACTCCGGGCCAGGGTGCCATTCAAGGTGCTTGCGACCGCCCGAAAAATCGGGTTGGTCTGCTGAAAACGCACTTCCAGTTTTTGCGGATGCACGTTGACGTCGACGGCAGCGGGATCAACGTCGAGGAAGACGACGGCGTAGGGATAGCGACCTCGCTCGAGCAATGAGCGAAAGCCCTCCAGCACCGCTCGCTGCAACATCCGGTCACGAACAAACCGGCCGTTGACGAACAGCCACATGCCCCGGGCGTCGCCGCGGTTCACGTCGGGGCGCGTGACATAGCCACTGACCGCAATGCCGTCAGCTTGGTGCTCAAATGGGTAGACCCGGGTCACCCGTTTGCCCAAAGCGGTGCACACGCGGTTGGCCTCGCTGCCGTCCTCCGGCAGGTCGAGAAGATGTCGGCCTCCACCGGAGGTCAACAACACGCCGCCCTTGCGAGCGCCAAGAATAACTCGCGTCACGGCATCCACGACATGCGCCTGCTCCGTTGCGGCGGAGCGCATAAATGCACGTCGGGCTGGGGTGTTGTAGAAAATGTTACGAACGTCGACAGTTGTGCCCACCGGACAGCCAATCTCCTGCATCGACTCGACCTCACCCCCACAGATGAGAACACGGGTGCCCACGTCGTCCTGGGCACGACGGGTGGTGAGGGTCATGCGGCAAACACTCGCAATAGAAGAGAGCGCCTCACCGCGAAAGCCGAGGGTTCTGATCGCCGACAGGTCCTCAGGTTCCCAGAGCTTGCTGGTGGCGTGCCTCTCGAGCGCCAAGGTAGCGTCCGGCGGCGACATGCCGCAGCCATCGTCCGAGACGGAGATCCGCTCGAGACCGCCACCGTCGATGTCGACGTGAATCGCCCCGGCACCAGCGTCCACGGCGTTCTCGCACAATTCCTTCACCACCGAAGACGGACGCTCGACTACCTCACCCGCCGCGATCCTGTCGATCACGTGGCTCGGAAGTACGCGGATCAGCGAGTCAGACATAGACACAGGCTTTGGCGCATTGAAGTTGTCTTGTGGCTAGAAGCAGACGCGGTTACGGCCGCGTTCCTTGGCCTCGTAGAGCTTGGCGTCGGCGGCGGCAATGAACCCGGCAGCATCGGCGCGGTC
This sequence comes from Deltaproteobacteria bacterium RIFOXYA12_FULL_58_15, assembly GCA_001798605.1. Taxonomy (GTDB): domain Bacteria; phylum Myxococcota; class XYA12-FULL-58-9; order XYA12-FULL-58-9; family XYA12-FULL-58-9; genus XYA12-FULL-58-9. The sequence goes on from MGST01000027.1 coordinate 1,223, forward strand.
CTCATCGCCAGTCGTTGCACGAACGCCAAAGCTCATGGTGACCGGAATAATCTCATTGGCAAAAGAGAACACGTGAGCTGAGATGAGCCCCCGGAGCTTCTCCGCCACCCCCGCAGCACCTGGACCATCGATTTCTGGCAAGACAATGGAGAACTCCTCACCGCCATAACGGGCAAATATATCCTCACGCCGTAGATTGCCGGCGATGATGCCGCTGAGCTCGCGCAGCACGTAGTCACCGGCGAGATGGCCGTGGGTATCGTTGATGCGTTTGAAGTGGTCGATGTCGCACATCGTCAACGCCAGCTGGCGGCCGTATCGCACCGCCCGATTGAGCTCACGTTCCAAGGACTCGAGGAAATAGCGTTTGTTGAAGGCCTGGGTCAAACCATCGATGGTGGTTAACCGGTAGATCTCTTCGTGGTATTTGCTCTCGATATTGCTGCCCGAGAGATACTTGAAGATCGTCTGGCCAATGCGAAGGAGGTCGCCATCGCGCAGCTCGGCATCCTCGATCCCTTTGTCATTGACGAAGGTTCCGTTGGTGGAGTCTAGATCGTACAACCAGGTGCGCCCTTCACGGGTGGTGATCTTTGCGTGTTGCCGCGAAACGCTGTCTTGTTCCACCTGAATGTTGGCCGAATCTGACCGGCCAATGATGATCTCGGTGTGCTCAATGAAGTAGCGTTTGCCGATGTTTTGGCCATAGAAGACCACCAAACAGGCCTGCCCCGCTGCCCCAGCGCGGTCTGCGAGGCCCTTGGTGACAACGGTAATGACTGTCTCGCGCTCTTTCGCCATGCTCGCCTGTGCCTAGTCGATGCCTTCCGGTCCTCGCCGTGGGGATTCCCTCAAGAGGACTCTTTTTGCTTCACTTTCATAACCGGGTCGGCCGAGCAGGCCAAGGGCCATTCTCCTACTCTCCTCCACCCCCGGTTGGTCAAACGGGTTAACACCGAGCATGATACCAGTTGTAGCGCAAGCCGCCTGGAAAAGGACGAGCAGAGCACCCATACGCGCTGGGTCGAGCACCGGCAGCACCACATCAATGACCGGCACTCCCCCCTCGAGTAATGCCGCCCGGGTTGCGCGACGCTCCGCGTCCAGAATCTCCGACAGGTCCCTGCCATGCAGGAAAGTGGCCTCTTCGCGTTCTTCGAGCTCGTCGGGTATTGGCAGAAGCGAGCGATGTTTGGCGACCTCCACCAGCATCACGGCTTTGTCCCGTGGCCCCTCGAGGAAAAGCTGCAACTGCGTGTGTTGGTCGGTCGCCCCAACCGCCGGGATAGGCGTTTGTCCGGTGCGCACCTCCTCGCCCAAGCGGTTGCGGCGCTTGCCCAGGGACTCGCCCCAAAGTTGGACAAACCATGCGGTGGTGGTCCGCAGGGCGTCACAGTAAGGCATCATCACCAATGAGGTGCGGCCGAGGTCATGGGAGGCGAGCCAGCCACCAGCGGCAAGTATGCAGGCCGGGTTGTCGAGCACGTCGTCGGCAGTCACCTTCTTCACCATGCTCGCGGCACCCTCGAGCAATGCCCCAATGTCGATTCCTACGAACGCCGCAGGCAACAACCCCACCGCCGTCAAGGCGCTGTAACGACCGGCCACATGGGTCGGAATCTCAAATACCCTGATCCCCTCCGCCTGGCAGAGCTCTCGAAGCAGGCTATCCTCTGTGCCGGTGACGGCGGTCATACGCGACCGCATCTCGCCCTTGCCGAGGGAAACTCGGAACCATCGACGGACGATGAGTAAGAGCGCCAGAGTCTCTACGGTCGTGCCGCTTTTGCTGATGACCGCCGTTGCCGTCTTGGCCGGATCGAGGCGCTCGAGCAATGACGACAGGGTGTCGGGATCAATGTTGTCGACAAAATGGACGCGAAAGGATCGGTCGGCTGTTCCGCACAGCGCTGAGTAGATGGCTTGCCCTCCCAGGCTCGAGCCACCGATGCCCAACACCAACAGATCATCCGCCAACGACCGCAGACGCGTAACCTCTGTGGTCACCGTTTTGATGACCGTGGTCGCCAACGGGACATCGTAGAAGTCAATGTCCTTGCCACGACGACTCATCAGCTCACGATGGGCGTGCCGGAGCTCGCCCTCGATCTCTTGGAGCCTCTTGCGGGCCAATCCTCCCTCGAGGAATGGCACAAAGAGACCGTCGATGGAAACGATGGTCATGATGCTCCCCATCCGCACGCCCCAATGGGGCGCACAGATGGTAGTGAGTTATGGAAATGCTAAGGGTCCACCACCGGGACGTCACCGCTGGTCACAGTGAAGCCCTCGACGAGATTCAACAGCTCAGCCAACGTCGTACCATTGTTGGCCGCGAGATCAGCAAGCTCGGCCTTGCCGTTTGTGGCAAACCCGATGTGGGTGAGGTTGACCGCGGTATCGTTGAATGGGTCGGCCCCTGTGGGCGCCGGCCGATGGAAGGTACCGCCATCGTCGGGGAAGTAAATGTCCCAATCTGCACCGCCTCCGAAAACCTTCACCCAGTGCACGTCCGTGCCGTCGGTATGATTGACCGTGAGTTGGTTTTGAACTTGAGTGCCTTCGGCGGCCGGGAACGTCGGATAATTGCCCGCCAGTTGGTTGCTCGCGCCGGCAGTTGGCTCGCTGCGGGAAATCTTCGCAGCAACGCGAATGTCACTGCTTGATTCCATAAATGCCGACACCGGCAGGGCCACGGCGATGGTCAACCAATCTTGTCCTTGCAGACCACCGTGGGCCTTGGCATGGAACAGACCCAAGTGGCCATCCCCAAGCTCGCTGGTGGGAACCCCTGGCCCGCAGGTGTTTTCGGTGGGGTCGGTGCTGTAGATGCACATGCGGCCACCATTGATCTTACCGTCGAAGTCGTTGGCACCAGTGCCGCCACGGTCAAGGCAACGGTCGGTGGTACAGTCAACGCCGAGGCCGAGACCCAGTGGAACAAACCCGAAACCAGTTGTATTGACGCCACTTAGGAGAATCACGCCTTCCATCTGCTGCCCAACGACGGAAGCGCCGGGGTCCACAGGCAAGTCACCAATGGCGAAGTCGGTGAACACTTCGAGTGGTTCGCGAATAGCGAGCTTGCTGTTGCCATCGAGCTTCTCGAAGCGGTCGTCGGGCAGGCGCTCGGCGTATTCCACGGAGATGTAGTCCTCCCAGTCGTCCTGGGCAAGACCCTGCAGGGCCAGGTTGCCACGGACCCCCGAAGCAAACGCGGAGAACAACGGCATCAGGCCATTGAAGAGCTGGCCAAAGTCGAGACTCACGGGGCAGTCGGCGTCACAGGCACATTCTGCCGGGCAAGTGCCTGTCTCAACGTTGTCGTCACAGCCGCAGTCCTTGAGGATATCGAGGACGCTGGTCGCGAGGTCACTGATATCTTCAAGGTTGAGCTCGCCACCGAGGCCCCAGGCGTAGCGACGGCCGGGTTGACCGACGACGTCGAAGCTCGATTTGATCGGGGTGCTGGTCAGGCTCAAGAGCACACCGCCGGGCAATGGGGCCCACTCGTCAAAGAGATTGGGTAGGGAGATGTGATAACAGCCGGCGGGGTGATTGCCGCTACCGTCCGTTTGGTTACAGCCGCCCTCAGGGTTGGCGATGGGGCCAATGAGCAGGTCGAGGTCGAGATTGAGCAAGGAGGCGAGGGAGAAGCTCGTGGAGACAATGCCGAACTCGATGGTCTTGGGCACGCCACCTAGGACCAAACGCTCGTAGTCGTCGAAGCTGGCCCTGCCAGTGAATCCGGCGGTCATCGGCTCGGCCGGACGCGCGGCAACGGGGAGGGCCACTTCAGATGTGGTCGCAGGGATGCCCACGATAGACAGGTAGTTGTAGCCCGCCAAAAACACCGTGACATCATACTTGCCGGCGGGGGCTGCGGTGGTGATGGTGCCGTCGGCGGCGGTGGTCAGCGTGGTGTCGGCTGTGCCGTCAGTGGGCTGCGCATCCATGATGATCTGGGCATCGGCCTTGGGAGAGCCGGTTCTGTCATCGAAGACGAAGAAGCGCACGTCGCCAGCGGGTGTCTCGCCGAGATGAACGAGATCTGCAGTACAAGTGGCTTGGTGGCCGCTCTCTTCGGCGGTGAGGGTTGCGGTGCCGGCAGCAGCGGCTTTCGCGGTCAGCTTCGACCCGTCCACATCAAACAGGAGGTCATTGTCCACACCGAAGCTGAACGTGGCACCAGGCAACGGTCCACCACCGACGATCGACAAAATGGCTTCGACTTCGAAGGTCGCGCCCGCTGGCAAGGGGATGGATGGATCACTTGTGGCCTCGAAATCACCTGCGAAGTTGACGATGTGACACTCACAGCCGTTGGGGGCGAGCACGCACGCATCGGCAACGGAGGTGCACTCTTTGGTGTCGCCATCACAGAATGTGCCAACCGGACAGGTTCCAGGCTCACAACCGAACTCGACACAACAGCCCGCTTCTTTATCGCAGGTATAACCAACTGCGCAGTCCCATGGGACGACACATTCGTCTTCGCCGTCGCACTTGGGTGCTTTGTTCTTGTCGTCTTCGGAACAAGCCGCAAACGCAGCCAACATGGCCAAGGTGGCCAACCCCAGAGCTACACGCTTCATGAATCCTCCAGCGGGCAGACGCCCAATTTGCCAACGTCCCCCCCGTTCTGGGGCGACGAACTGCTGGGGAACTTAGATGAGGTGGCGCACACGGTCAAGCAGCCCACGTCTTGGTGCGTCATCGGGTGGGTATCTTATGGGGGCAATCGGGTGCGTATCTTATGGGGGCAGATGTCGCAAAGGATTCTCTGCCTTCACTCCCCGACGAACTTCAAAATGCAGATGCGGGCCAGTGGCGCGACCGGTTTTGCCGACCCTACCGATGGTTTGTCCAGCGCGAACCTTCTGACCTTGGCGAACCGTGTTGCTCTGGTTGTGCGCGTAGACGGTGATGATTCCATCGGCGTGACGGATGAGAATGAGGTTGCCGTATCCACCTCTGTTCGCTGCGAACAACACCTTACCATCGGCTGCGGCAACAACTGGGGCACCTTGGCGCGCACCAATGTCGATGCCGTCGTGGCGCCCGCCACCACGCCGACCGAAGCGGGAGTTGACCGTTCCCTTGACCGGCCAGACGAAACGATAACGGGCCGCGTTCTTGGCCGCGTGTGCTTGTGAGCCCTGCGGCCTCAAACTCTTGTTGCTTGATTCTGGGTTGTTTGCCTTGGTGACAGTGGCGGTCTTCTGCAGAGATCCCGAAGCTGCAATTTGGGGAGACTTGGGCGCGGATGGTCCCTCTTCTCGGGGCACCACCAGCGGTACACCCGAGCGCATCGCTTGGGGTGAGTTGATGCCGTTGAGCGCCATAAGGTTCTCCACCGTGGTGCCGAAACGGCGCGATAGACTCCACAGGGTGTCTCCTGGCTGGACTTCGTAAGTGCTGCCCGGCACAACCGTGGCGTCGCCCGGCGTGGCGATGCTGAGCGGATTGCCAACAAAACGCGACGAAACATGGTTGCCCACAGTGCCAATGGGTGTCGCCGCGCATGCGCCCAGGCTCGAGTGCAATAGCAGCCAAGCTGGTGCGAAGGCTCGCCACAGCCCTATGGGTCTCATAGCGCCCATTTGATTGCCGCAAACCCACCGATTAAGAGGACACAAAATGCCAGCACCAGCCAATTGAAATATCGGTCAATGATGCTACGAGCGTGGTCACCGAAGCGAACAATCAGCCACGCCACCAGGAAGAACCGCGCCGAACGACTCACCGCCGACGCCAAGAGAAACTGTGCCAGGGATAACTCCATCACCCCACTGGTAATGGTGAACAACTTGTAGGGGATGGGGGAAAAACCAGCCGTGAAGACAATGGGGATCCCCCACTGTCGATAGAGCTCCTGGACGCTGCCAAATGTTTCCGCAGAAAAACCTGGTACCCAGGCGTAGAAGTAGTGATCGACGTGTCCCCAGGCCAAATATCCAATTCCATAGCCAGCCAAGCCGCCGACGACCGAAGCGATGGAGCAGAGCAAGGCAATCCGCCAAGCCCGTTTGGGCGTTCCCAAGCACATGGCAATGAGAAGAACGTCAGGGGGGATGGGAAAAAACGAGGCTTCGGCAAAGGCCAAGATCGCGAGCGCCACCATACCGTATGGCGTCGCGGCCCAATGTAGGACCCAATCGTAGAGCCGGCGGGTCAACCTCCCCAGAGCGCGCAACGGTGAAGTCAGAGTTGCCCTCTGTTCGGTGGAACTCTCTCGCGTTGATTCTTCCATGAGGGTCTCTCTCCTACCTGCCCCTACCCTATCGGATGTCAAAAATAGTGCAATTTATTGGCAGGAGATCCGGAGCTCTCTCGAACCATTCCGAATTCATTCACAAACATCGCCGGTCAAAGACGGCCCTACGACTTGCGTTGGCGCACCGTTGGATAGTCCAAGGGCCCATTTCCGAGGGTGTCGGGGATGTTCTGGTAGCCATCGATGCGCAGGTCGCGAACGAAGGCAAAAGAACGGTAATCGGTGAGATCATAATGAATGGGGGTAACAGTGATGTAGCCCTGATTGTGTGCGTTGATATCCGAATCGACGATGGCGTCGTGCCCTGCCCGCTCGCCACCAATCCAATAATAGGGTTTGTCCCGAGGATCGTGGCGTACGCCGACCGCGTCGGCCCAGTCGGTGTAGCCCAGCCGGCACAACTTGATACCGGGAATCTCACCAGGCGGCCCCTTCGGCACATTGACGTTGAGCAACACCCCAGGGTGCATGGGCCGCTCCAGCACAGAAGCTATCACCTTCGCGCCAATCTCCGCGGCCAAAGAAAAATCGCCGTCGCGATCGGAAGTCGCTGAGGAAACGGCCACAGCGGGAAACCCAAATAGGGCCCCTTCCATGGCCGCCGCCAGGGTGCCCGAATAGAGGACATCGTTGCCGAGATTGGCACCGTGGTTGATGCCACCGACCACCACGGCGGGATCCCCATCCATGAGATGATGCAGCCCAACATAGACGCAGTCACAGGGCGTGCCATCCACGCTAAATCGGCGCGCACCCAGTTGTTCAATGCGCAATGGGCGATGCAATGAAATGGCGTGACTCGCTGCGGAACGCTCCCGGTCGGGTGCGACCACCCAGACCTCCCCAAGGTCTTCGAGCCGGTCGGCCAGGGCGTTCAGACCCGGAGCATCAACACCATCATCATTGGAGAGAAGAATTTTGAGGCGCATGTTTGGCGAGTAGCACCGCCCGAGCCCCATGTCACGGCGCTGCGCTCAGTGCACGGCCCGTTTGCTGTCGCCGCTCTTATCTGTGTGGACTTGGGGAACCCCGAAGCGTTTACAGCGAGGCCTTTGACGATGGAGAACCTTGCGGCCGAGCACCTTCGCGCGGGCCTTATGAGCCCGCGGTCGACAACATGCAAACAGACGGAAAGAAAGAACATCCTGCCAGACTTACTCTGGGCGTCTACAAAATCGGGGGAGGCCGCTCAGACCACCTGGAAGAACCTACGTGATGGTAGGGTCGGAAACGTCAGATTGGTCTATGCGGATCTCGACGACGGCATGATTCAGAATGTGTGCAAATACTGGTGGAATAAGTCCGGTGCCCAATGGCCGGCCGCTGACGAGTTTCGCACCGGTTGCACCTACGAGCATGCTGGCTACTACCTTCATTGGCTTCTCGCCTTCTTCGGGCCGGTGCGGAAGGTTGCGTCGTTTGCCTCCCTATTAGTCCCAGACAAGCTAACCGGGCAGACTCCCGCGGAGCTCGCGCCAGATTTCACCGTTGCGCATCTCTATTTTGATCATGACATCATCGCGAGACTCACGTGCAGTGTCGTGGGGTCTCACAACCACCAACTCTCGATCTTTGGTGATGATGGATCATTGTTCGTGGACGAAGCTTGGGATTTTTGGAGCGATCTCTGGTATCTGCCGCCACTGCCTCGAAGGCTCAAGAAGAAGCTCAAGTTGGGCAGCCGGCCCCCGTTGTTTTCTTGGAATGACGTGGCGAACAAAGGCCAGCGCATGAATTACGCCGTGGGCGTGGAGGATCTCGCTGATGCCATTGCTTCAGACCGTCGTCCTCGTCTGTGCGGGGAGATGGGTGCGCACGTGGTCGAAGTGCTGGAGGCGATCCAGTATCCGCCTTCGCCTGAACCCGTCATCATCCGGTCACGTTGTCCACCCATGCAACCGCTTGGCTAACCACCCCAGCACCGAGCTCGCCGTGTCAAAACGTCGGGGTCTGGATTTCCGTTGTCTCAGGGATGTGCTGCTTCTGTCGCTGGTCATTGTCGGCGGACTCTGGTTGGGCGGATCTGCTGCCGACGCCAAGACAAGATCAGTGAACAAGGGTCCATTTGTTGTCATTAGGGGGAGGGAGAAGCCAAGTCGACGCCGAGAATGCAATGAAGAGATGGCGCACCATTGCTGATACCATCGGCGTGCGGCTACAAGACGGGTACCCTTCCATTGTCAATAGTGATGATTGGCGTGGGCTCAAGCCCGGTTTTCACGTTGTAGTATTGGGAATCTGCGATAGCGTCGGCGCGACCCGACTGTTGGGACGATTGAAACGTGACAACCCCGGCGTCTACGCGCGGGAAACGCCAGCGCTCGGAAGACCTCTTGCCTGCCCGAAGACAGTGGCGCTCAAGACAACCAATCCAGATTCCCTCAAGATTGCCCGAAAGACACCCGTAGTACTGTTCGAACGATCTACGGCACCGGTTCGAGTTGTCGGCACACGAAACGGACAAGAGGTTCTTCAAAAGATCTTCGCCGGAGACACCAAGGTGAGAGTTGCTTTTGAGTCGTGCCCTGATGAGGACGAGGATCCAGGCGCTTCATGTGTGACCGGAGAGGAATTGCGCGTGTTTCGCGGTCAGCGGCTCATTCTGCAAGTGCCGATGGAGCTATCCGAAACTGACCCGGAGTGTACCACCACATCGACCTTGCGCGACTTGACAACCGCGCCCGCACAAGCAGGCTTGCCTGATCGCCTCCTCGCAAGCTACGACTGGAATGATGGCGGTTGCGCCGCGATTCACGCCCGCGCCGAAAGCCTCTCCGGCGGCGGAGATGAATCCACCTGCGAAACCGAGATGCCCGACGCCGAACGCCTTGAACGCGCCTCGTACGAATATGTGGATGGCGTGTACGTCTTCGGTGGAAGGGACTGACTGCCCACGTGCCAGCAGCGCAACTGGACGCTAGCTCCCGGCCTGATCTCGTTTGCGTCTCTTGCGCCAGACAGTGAAGACAAACGGCCCGCCCACGCCACCCTGTTGTTGAAAGCTGGGGTCCCCTTCGCCACCATGCAACGGCTCTTGCGGCACACCGACCCACGGATCACGTCCGAGGTCTATGGCCACCTGGACGTCGAGGACATGCGGGCAGCCGTCAACAAGCTGTCGTTTGGCACACCGCCGATCGATGTCGAGGACGAGCAAGAGGCACTGGCCGAAGTGTGGTGCCGAGGGTGGTGAGCACTGCAGATCCAAGTCAGGCCTCACCCGCTACCCGCATGGTCTCGAGCCTGTCGCTCGAACCTCCGCGCCCTCCAGATCACCAGTCAAACGCCACGAGCGACTTGGCGGCCTCCTCAGTTTCTACCATCGAGAGGCTGCATGAGTTATTTGACCGCACGGGGTTCCGGCTTGCACCCCGCCGTGATCGTTCGATCTGCGCGTGAAGACCCCGCGGGTCGGAACGGCTCAGGTCATAGGCGGCCTCGCCGGTTTGCTCCTGGCCGCGCTCACCCGAAAGAAGGTTCCATCGCCTTTCATCTAACTTCCACCACTACGCTGATCTTGTGGTACCCCTTGTAGGCATGCGCGGGTTGGCATCGATACCTGGGAGCAGATGGTGGTCACGGACAGGGACCGATCCGTGGCCGTCGGTGACCGGTCAGTGGGCGATGATCTCTACGCCGCGCATTGCGAAGATCGTTGTCCAGGCAACCGTGTGGACCGACGGAACCCCGACCCAGGGCTGTGATCCATGTTTTGAACCGTTACCTTCCTGCGGCCCCTCGCACTATATTCGCAAGCCTCTCGGTAACGTGGGCGTGACCGAATGTTCGACTTGCGGAGGCATGCATGACGCGAAGTTATGGCTATGATTTCAGCGACGGCGCAAGAGATGCCCGCATCGCCCTGGTGGGGGACATTCCGATCGGCAGAGACGCGTGGGCCACCGCAGGCGCGGCGGACACGGTCATCGGTCATCTAGAATGCCAGTCCTCCATCGGCAAGGCAGGCGGAAAGCCACGGCGGACCACGACGGTTCACACGAGTTGGTACAAAGCCTTCAAAGACCTCAACGACAAGGTGAAGAAGCGCTTCGGCGAAGGTTTCGTCATTCGCAACGATGAACCTTCGGTCGAGAATGATTTTCTCCGCATGGCCCGCCGCGGAGGAAGCTTGTGGCCGAGCGCCGTCACCGATATGGCACGGTCGCGGATAGGCTACGCCAACGGCCTAGAACCCGACACCGAGACGGTCGTGCGAGCGGGGCCAAGCTGCATCGACTGGTTCGATCTCCATTCGGGCACACGCACGGGGACGCTTTCCACCCAGACGGGCGTCCATTGGATGGCCCTTTCCCCAGATCACCGCTGGCTCCTCTACGGACACGACTTTGGCATCTTCGATCTCGAGGCTGGCACGAGTGCCGAACGGCTCTTTCACGTCGCCGCGGCTTGCTTCGACCGCACGGGCAACACCGTTGTGTTCTACGACAATCGGGAGGTCGTCGTATGCAAGACGGCCGATCTTCTCGATCGGGTGGTCGACGAAACATGGCGCTGTCATTACCCAACCGAAGGTTCCACCGTGAGCGTGGCGCTTTCCCCGAATGGCCGGCGCGTCGCCAGGGCCACCATGTCGAAACCCGTGGAGGTCATCGATGTCGAAAGCGGGAACGTCATCGAGAGACTGCCCGTGCCAGCGAGCACGCTCGCATTTCTCGACGACGATACCCTGATTGTCGCCACCATCGAGCGCACCGAGGGTCTCTGGGACAAGAACCCGCTTGCCGTTTTTGCGCTGGGAAAGGGATCGAGCGCGCGGCGCGACTTTCCCGTATCCGACGTGCGGCGCGTGGCGCTCTCCAAGGACGGGGCCTACCTGGCGGTAGGGTTTCCGCACTACGGGCTCAGCGTCGTGCGCGTCGCCGATGGTCACCCCGTCTTCAAGACATGCTTGCAGGTGGACATGAAAAGCGTCGAGATCGCCGGCGATCTGCTCGTTGCGTGTGACGGGTTTGGGCGACTCATGGTGCACGACCTCGGTGCTGCGCTTGCGCAGGGCGACCATCACGGGCCTTCGCTCCGGCCGTAGTTCTGCAAGGGCGACGAAAGCTGATTCTTTCCGTAGCGAGCAAGCGCCACGAGCCCGGCCATGCCCAGATGGGAGACCGCCGAGGTCGATCGCGACGCTGGCCTCGGCGACGTTCTTGCGCCCAGGACGTTGCTCGAGCACGACGCCGGGAACCGAGGTCGTCACTTCTGCGACACTAGCCCCGAGAGGTGTTGATCCCCAGATTCACGCGCCGGCGACGACCATGGGATGGGGTCGCTGTAGTTTCTGGGCAAAAACGGCGGGTCGTTTTGCTCTTCCTGCCGTATTCAGTTAATCGTGGCTACCCGCCCAAGAATGTAGATCCCTACCGGACAACCGAAAGAATGAGCAACGCCATTACGGGAATGCGCCTAATCGGATTTGGTTGGCCCGGTGAAACACGCGATTCTGGATGGCACGCTCCTGCGTCGGGTCCGTTGGCTCCGGGTTGACGGCCCAACAGCCCATGGTTGAATGAACTTCATCGTTCCCGGCCCTTTCGGCACCCGTGAAAACGAGGTGGTTTTTGGAAGCCCCCGCATAGTCTGAGAGCGAGCGCGCCTTTGCTACACTCTTGAATTCGGAACTTCTTTTGTTGATGTTAAAGGCGGCTTCATCGTCTCGGGCGAGTGCACACACGATACAGGGATACTCATCGCAGTCGACGAATGTTTCGGCGGTATCAATGCCAACCTCAGCGAAAGCCCGGTCAAAAGCCGCACCGAGATGCGGTTGAACATACCTGCTGTTCAGGTCTGCTGGGAACGTAATGGGCTCTCCTTGCTCCATCTTCTTTTCGAGCTCGAGTCGTTCCACCTGGCGTGAGAGCCGCCTCACCTCGGCGTCGAGGTCGGCGACACGCTCAACGGTTTCGTCGCAGCCGAGGTTCGCATCACGACTTGTGTTCCGAGAGGACTTCGGAGTTGCCGGCACCTTCAATCGGCCTTCGGAACCCGATTGGTCTGAGGCTGCCCGAGGTGTGGAATATGTTTGGGCCGATTCAGTCGCGGTCGGGAAGGCCTTTGGTGCCACGGGGGTATGAAAATAGAACACACCCAGAAGCACTGTGGCACCTGCGCCTGCCGCGGCGCCGATCATCCCTGCGAACACCTTCCCATTGCGGTGCAATATTCATTCTCCCTGTGCCGTCGGACCCCTTGGAATTGGCCCTGTGAACTTCCGATAACTCTATTTATCAGAAGTAGAATCCATGATTTAGTTCTGATAATACGTTGACGAGGGGCTGACAAGCCCTGATTTACGCTTCTGATAACAGGGAGAGGGTTGTGGGCGACACCGTCGGCGGTGACTATAGCGGCATCCTGGAGCGCTACGAGATGTGGTTGAACCGGCAGGCTCTGTCCGCCAATACGCAGCGCACCTACCGCACACGGGTCCGCGCATACATTGGGTATCTTAACAGTGCTCAGCTCCTGCATGGCGATCCATTCCAGGACGAGAACGCTCGCAACTACGTGGTGCGTGACTTCAAGGCTCACCTGAAGACCGTACTCCACGCAAAACCGAGTTCGGTGAACTTGGCTCTTGCTGCCGTGGACCACCTCTATCGATTCGTCGGCATGAACTCGCCCAGCGTCCGTCGCGAGGACCTGCCGCAAGTTGCGCCGGCATCGCTCCCTCGGGAGGGGCAGATCAGCTTCCTGCGAGCCGTGGAGCGGTGCAGATCCAAGCGCGACCGAGCCATAGCTCTGTTGCTATATCACACCGGTGTTCGCCTGAGTGAATGCGCCTCTCTTAACGTGGACGATATTCTGATCTCGGCGCGCAAGGGCAAGATCGTCGTGCGCTCGGGCAAGGGGGACGCGTATCGTGAGGTCCCGCTCAATGCCGAGGCGCGCAGGGCCATGCAGGTGTGGCTAGTCACGCGAAGCGCGACCACGGCCGACCCAGCGCTATTCCTCAACCGACGTGATAGGCGCCTTTCGACTCGCAGCATCCATGAGGTCGTCTGTGGCTTGGGGCGCGACGCGGGTCTCGAGATCTCGGCCCATACGCTGCGCCACACCTGCCTAACGAATCTAGTACGCAACGGTAACGATTTAGTGCTCGTCGCCGAGCTCGCCGGCCACCGTCGAATGGAGACCACGCGTCGGTACAGTTTGCCAAGCGCCGCCGATCGCCGCGCGGCCATGGAAGGACTCCAGATCGAATACTGATGCCTGCAGTAATCCTAACTGACGTCGAACGTGAAAGGCTGATTACATTTCCGGCGAACGTCTCACCAACGGATGTGGTTGACTTCTTCACGCTCGCGCCAACAGATGCTGCGCTGGTAGCCAACAGAAGTGGCACCCATAACCGCCTGGGCGTTGCTCTCCAACTGAGTGCTCTGCGCTACCTAGGCTTCATCCCCACTGACATCAGCAGGGCGCCGAAAGATGTCATCGAACACCTGAGTGGTCAGCTCAATGTCAATCCAAGCGCCCTGGCTGATTACGACCCCCCGGCGAGGACGAGGCGGTTACATGCCGCCGAAGTCGCCAACCATCTGACCTTTCGCAAGGCAACCCGCACAGACATGAGGGCGGCCGATGCGTGGCTTTTGGAACGCGCACTTGATCACGACAGACCGCTCTATTTGGTCCAGGCCCTGTGCGAGCACTTTTTTGTCGAGAAAGTCATCCGGCCGGGCTTGAGCCAACTCGAAAGGGCCGTAGCCCAAGCCCGCGTCGCGGCCCAACGTGAACTCTTCGACCGCACACAGCACCTGCTGACGCCCCGCCGACGCCTCCTCCTCGATAATTTACTGGAGCCCAATGATGAGCACGGGTCGACACCGCTCTATTGGTTGGCCCGGGAGGAAACGTCGGCTTCAGCGGTTTCGATTCTTCACGCCCTGCAGCGGCTCCAGTTCCTTCGAAGGGTCGGCGTACATAGATGGGATCTCTCCGCACTCAGCCCCAACCGGATCAAACTGCTCGATCGTCTTGCACGCCGCTATACCAACCAAGCGCTACAGCGCATGCCTGAGCATCGCCGCTATCCAATCCTCCTAGGCTTCCTCTATCAAGCGCACCACGAGATCATCGACGAGGTTGTCGACCTATTCGCTGAGGCGTTGGCACGGACCGAGCGCAAATCAAAAAGCAAGCTGGTTGAATACCGCGGGACTGTGGCGCGCGCGACCAATGAGAAGCTGCAGCTGTTCCAAAGTATTGTTGCCGTTCTCCTCGATAAGAATATCGCCGATCCAAGCGTACGCTCCGCGATCTATCGACTCGTTCTACCCAGAAAGAAGTTGGCTTCCGCTCTCGATGATGCCCGCAGGATCGCGCGGCCGGTTGACGACAACTACTACGACTTCATCGCCAACCACTACAGCCACCTGCGGCGGTTCACCCCAACCATGTTGGATGCCTTCACGCTCAAGGCCAGCAAGAGCGCGGAGGACCTCCTCGACGCACTTCGACTCCTGCAGAAACTCGACACCGATGGGCAGCGGGAGATGCCCGTGGATCCACCGTTGGCCTTTGTTCCGAAGAAGTGGCTGCGGCAGGTCGTAACCGACAGGGGCGGGGTTGACCGCAGGGCCTATGAACTGTGCGCCCTGTATGAACTCCGCAGTCATCTGCGCTCAGGCAACATTTGGATCACGGGCAGTCGACGGTACGCCAACATGGCCAGCTACCTCCTGCCCAAGGGCGAGTGGCGCAAGCGGCGCGCAGGGTTTTGCAGAGACGTGGGTGTCGCGGCCAGCGGGGAGCAGCACCTGGCTCATCGTCAAAGTGAGCTGGAGCGGCTCTTGGCAAAAGTCGACCAGGAGCTACCAACGAACGACCAGGTGCGTATCACTGATCACGGCCTCGTCATTTCCAACCTGGAGGCAGAGCCCGATACCGAGAGAGTCGAGGCGCTGCAGGAGATGATCACACAGCGCTTGCCACGGGTGGACCTCACCGACCTCTTGATCGAGGTCGACAGCTGGACGAATTTCACCGGCCATTTGGAACACGCGTCCGGGAGCCAACCTCGGTCCAAAGATATCTTGCGTCATCAGCATGCTGCCGTCCTCACCCAGGCATGGAATCTCGGTTTGGCTGAGGTGGCTCGCACGGCGGACCTGTCCTATGACCGTCTGCGCTGGGTTACGCGCTGGTACCTTCGCGATGAAACTCTCAAGCCTGCCTTTACGGAGCTGGTCAACTACCATCACCGCCTTTGGCTCGCGAACATCTGGGGCGGCGGCACTCTGTCCTCCTCGGACGGGCAACGATTCCCAGTGGCGCCGAAGGCCCGCAGTGCACGCGTGATTCCAAAATACGGCCCAAAGCACATCATCACTTTCTACAACTGGACCTCCGATCAGCATTCGCAATACGGGACGAAGCCTGTTGTCTCTACAGACCGCGACGGCCGCTATGTGCTCGACGAAATCCTCGACAACGAGAGCGACCTCGATATCTTCGAGCACACCACCGACACGGCAGGTTACACCGAGATCGTCTTCGCCCTGTTTGACTTGCTGGGGATGCAGTTCTCGCCCCGATTGCGCGACATGGCTGACAGGCAGCTGTTTCGAATGGATCGCAAAGCGAAGTACCCAAACCTGCGGTCAATGTTGAAAGGGATCATCAATCAAAAGCTGATCCTGCAGCATTGGGATGAGCTCCTGCGTATTGCGGCGTCCATCAAACGGGGGTGGGTGACGGCGTCCTTGCTCATCGGCAAGCTCCAATCCTACCCACAGAAGAATGCAGTAGCACAGGCCCTTCAGGAGTATGGTCGTATCTCAAAGACTATGTCGATCCTCCGAGCCCTCGACAGTGAGCAACACCGCCGTAGAATCAATCGCCAACTGAATAAGGGCGAGGGGCTGCACAGCCTACGTCGTTTCTTGGCCTACGGAAACCTCGGCGAGATCCAGAAGTCGCAGCCAGAAGAGCACGCTGACCAGGCTGGCTGCCTCAACCTGGTAACGAACGCTGTTGTCGTGTGGAATACGGTCTATATGCAAGAGGTGGTCGAGCAACTTCGCAAGGAGGGGCACACGATCGACGACGAGGATCTCAAACACCTCTCGCCAGCTCGGTTCGACCACATCAACCGTCTTGGACGATACAGCTTCGACGTTGCGGCTGGGCAACGAAGGAAGCGTTTGAGACCATTGCGACAGCCTTTGGACTGACATTGCCGTTTTTGCCCAGAAACTACAGCGACCCCCTCATAGCCAACCTGCAAATTAACTGCCCTCTAGCCGAGAGGAAGGGTGTATTCCCCGAGAACTGCATTCGCACTGCAGAGCGCTTCGATCAGGTGTTTCTCCGCACGGAGCAACTGTACGAGGCGATTTGCGCGAAGCAAGGCGGCACGTTCGATGAAAAGCGGTGGTGGTCCGAACTTCATGCCATGGAAGGGCCAGGGGAGTGACGACATGGCCAACGCAAGGCCTGCGAATAATATCAGAGATTACGCCATGTTGGGAATCTGTCCGGATGTTCAGTTGTATGGATGTTGCGAAACGTATAATCAAGGTGCATTATATGTAACGGAGCGTTACCTATGACGCCGGCAAGGGGTCCAGAGTACGAACTCGCCGACCTCAAGAAGGCATGCGGGGAGAAAGGTGAGGTAGTCGTAGTTCGAGATGCTCTGGAAACGGCGCGGAGTGATTTTGGCTTGAACACGGAGTCGGACGTGCTTGAGTTCATCCGCAACGACGGACTGGAGAAGCCAACGCACGCGAACACTGCGGCCCTTGAGAAGTACCCGAAGTCCGACAAACCGTGGGTGGATTCCTACGATTTCTGCGCAGGATTTCGTGTTGGCTACATCGCATTTTATCGAGGACCAACGGGTAAGTTTGTCATCAAGTCGTTCAAGAAGAACGACAAACCGGATTCCCGCTCGTTTCCGATGAGGGAAGCACTCTCGAAGATCAAGTTGTAAAGGAGGCAGGTCATGGCAGTCACATGTCCAGCATGCGGTTCTGAGAACGTGAAGGTCGAAAAGGTCCAAGGCTCGCTGCCTATCCCCTACGGTCAGCCTGCGACGTTTGTTGAAACCGTTCATACCTGCAACGATTGCGGAACCTCTGCCGATTTCACAGGTGAGAACGAATCAATTGTTAAGAACGCATTGGAGGAGAGCGCGGCCGCATCGGCTGCGGCAATGCTCGAGGATCTGAACAAAGAGGGAATCACCCAAGCTCACTTCGAGCGGGCTCTCAGGCTGCCGGCGCGAACCGCGGCTCGGTGGAAGGATGGAGCGGTTTCTGCGGCGCCTTTGGCTCTTCTCCGACTCGTGCGTACTTTCCCTTGGCTTCTGGATGTGTCTGACGCCAACTTTGAGCCAACCACAGCTGCTCGTGCTGTCCTACGAGAGGCTGCGAACTTGTTCTTCCTGGGCGTACCGAGAGAGAGCGTGACGAACGCGGCGTGGGTATACGTGAGAACAGAGACTCAAACCGTTGTTGCTGCAGCCATGGAGTTTGATCCGCAAACAGCTGTGAGCATTTCGCCCCCTACGGAATCTGCCTCGGTTGAGATTCATTCACTCTTTAACGCCATTCCTGCAACCGGGGGCTGAACGAACGGTCGCTCGCCCGATTGAGGCCGAAGATGAAGCTGCTCGATTTCATTGTCTGTGATGACATCCGCCAGGAACGCGGAGACAAACTCTCGTTCATGGGTGTGTTTGGTGACACCATCAAGCTGCAGATACCAAAAGGTGCGTCTCGACCCGTGCCGTTTCGCGTGGCCGCGTTTTTTCGAATCCTCGTCGAAGACCAAGACGTTGTACCAGACCGTTTCAAGATAGTGATCAAGATGGGGACCGAAGTGGCGGCATCATTTGAGGGCGGCATCGGGGCCAAGGGCAAGCCGCGCTTGATGGGATTTCCTCTTCCTCAACTGCCGGTCCCTGCGTTTGATGATGGCATCCTTTCTTTTCAAGCCCTGTTTTTTGCGGGCGACAAACTCCTGCTTGACGCTACACCGGCCTACGGCACATCAGTTCAACTTGTTGAGGTAGAATCGGTCCCCGTCATCTCCCACGGTGCGCCCACGTGACAAACGCGGTCCGGTTCGCTGTTCCGTAGTCCTGTTTCGCCCCTACGGCACCGCGGAGGGATCGCTGGGCCGTGTTGTTCAGGCATTCAAGTCCCTGACAACGCATGAATACATCGCCGGCGTGAAGGCTCATGGCTGGCCGATCTTTGCCGGGAGACTGTGGCAACGGAACTACTGGGAGCATGTCATTCGCGACGCGCCTGACCTGAATGCGATTCGTGAGTACATTGCTAACAACCCGCTGAGGTGGGTTCTGGACGAGGAGAACCCGGCACGCGCCGAAGCGCGGGGACGTTAGTTGGGAGATCCGAGGAGGAGACGTGGGCTCACTGCTGATCTCCAA
>MGST01000028.1 GCA_001798605.1 Deltaproteobacteria bacterium RIFOXYA12_FULL_58_15
CTGCGAGTCTTCATTGAGCTCGTGGTACTCGCGCAACGACGGCAGTTGACTGAGATCGGAGATGTTGAAGAAGCTCAAGAATTCTCGGGTGGTGCCATATAACAGCGGCAACCCCGGCTCCTCCTTTTTGCCGACGATGCGAATGAGGCCGCGGTCGAGCAACAACCGAATGGTGCCGCCGCAGTCGACGCCACGGATGTGGTCGATCTCCGGTTTGGTGGCCGGTTGCCGGTAGGCGACAATCGCCATGGTCTCAAGGGCTGCGCGCGATAGTCGCACGGGCCGCTGTTCGCGCATGGCCTTGAGGGCATCGGCGAAGCGCGGATTGGTGCGGAAGGCGAATCCTTCGGCCACCGCGACCAGACAGAAACCGCGGCCGGTCTCGTTTTTCCAGTGCTCCTCGAGCTCGGCGATGGCATCGTCCAGCTCTGCGAAGTGGTCCTGTTTCTGTTCCTCGGGCACCTCCGTCCACAGGCGCTCGAAGATTATCTTCAGGTCCTTCTTACTCAACGGATCACCGGCGGCAAACAACATCGCCTCGATGGCTCCAACTATCTCAGCCCGCTCCATGACTCATCCTGCATATTGGGATTCATCCAACCCTGCGATCTGCTGCATTGCCGTCTCTACATCCTTGAATCTTGGTGACAGATACAATGCCCCCTCCAAGGATTGATAGATGCTCAACATCCGCATCTTGGTCATCTCAAGCATCGCCAGAAAGCTGACGACGATATCGATCCGCGTGTGCACCACCCCGAGCATCTCCTCGAAGCGAACCTGATCCTTGCCCGCAAGTTTCTGCACAAAGCTGCGCAATCTCTCTGCGATCGACACCTCTTCCATCATGACTTGGTGCAGCAGCTCCGGCCGTTTCTTTTGCAGGATCGTATCGAAGGCTTCGATCAGGGCGAAAACGCCCACCTCTCGCAGGGGCAGTGCACCCCGGTCGATGGGGATCTTCTCCGGTTCGCGACCGAAAGTATCACGGCCGAGCCATTCGAAACGGGCTATGGCCTCCGCGGCCTCTTTGTACTTCTGGTATTCGAGCAATCTCCGCACCAAATCAGCACGGGGGTCGGTTTCCTCGTCGTCCTCCAACTCTTCCGGTTGCGGCAACAGCATCTTCGACTTGATGTGCAGCAACTCGGCGGCCATGAACATGAACTCGGCTGCGACGTCGATGTTGAGATCTTTCATCCGATCCATGTACTCGAGGTACCGCTCACAGATGAACGACATCGGGATATCGAAGATGTCGATCTGGTGCCGTCGAATGAGGAAGAGCAACAAATCCAGGGGGCCTTCGAAGGCATCGAGATCGAGCTGATAGATGATCTCGTTGGATTCGGGGGCGGGCATATAGTCCTTGGGGACGACCACCTGTTCCCAAGCCCGGCGGCGGCGACGGCGTTCGGCTTCCACGACAGCAGCGATACGCGCAGCCTCTTCTTCCCCAGCCTCTCGCTCGAGAGCCTGTTCGGCTTCCAGGGCACGTTGGGCGACGAGCTGAGCGAAGGCCTTGGCCGCGACCTCTGCTTCATACATGCGCAACCGCGCACGTCGATTGGACTCGCGCTGCGCCCGACTCTCTTCCTGTTCCCGCCAACTGCGAAGCTGCTGAAATGCCCGCAGCGCCACATTGGCCTCGACCGCCATGCGTCGCAACATAGCGTGAAGGTCTTTTTGCCGTTCCCTGGCCCGAAGCTTCTCGACTTTGGCCACTTCCTCGGCCTTGCGCTTGGCTTCGGCTCTGGCTTCCTCTTCGGCCTTGCGCTTGGCTTCGGCTCTGGCTTCCTCTTCGGCCTGGCGTTCGCCTTCGGCTTTGGCTTCCTCTTCGGCCTTGCGCTTGGCCTCGGCTCTGGCTTCCTCTTCGGCCCTGCGTTTGGCTTCGGCTTCCTCTGCGGCCCTGCGTTTGGCTTCGGCTTCTTCTGCGGCCTTGCGTTTGGTTAGAGCTTCTTCTTCCGCCTTGCGTTTGGCTTCGGCTTCTTCTGCGGCCTTGCGTTTGGTTAGAGCTTCTTCTTCCGCCTTGCGTCTGGCTTCGGCTTCCTCTTCGGCCTTGCGTCTGGCTTCGGCTTCCTCTTCGGCCTTGCGTTTGGTTAGAGCTTGTTCTTCGGCCTTACGCTGGGCGGCCTGGGCTTCAGCCGTGCGTTTGGCCTCCTCTTCGGCCTGCTGCTCTGCTTTTTTCGCGGACCTCAGAAACCATGATCTCCGAGATCTTTCCCCTGCCGGTTTGCTTCTACCGCGGGCAGCCACCGGAGGCGGATCGTTTGGCAGTACCTCAAACTCCGCATCGACGATTGGCGGTCCACCCGGGATGCTCGCGGGGGGAAGGAGTTTGCCCTCAATGGCGCTGTTCATCTGGGCCGCAGGTTGCCGTTTGCGGCCGAAAAGCCGCAGCCAGAAACGCTGCACAGCCGTCTTGAAACGGCGCCAGAAGCCAAAAAGCGGCATCTACAGACCCATCACCTCGCGCACTCGATGCATGGTCAATTGCGCCTCCGCCCGCGCCTTGCGGTTACCCTCGACGATGATGTCGTCGAGGTCACCCGATGCGAGAATGTCGGCATGTTTGGCTCGAATGGGCTCGCGAAACCCTTCCAAACCAGCCAAAAGCTTCTTCTTACAGTCGACGCACCCTATCGCTGCTGTCCGACAACCCTCGGCAATCTCAGCCAGAGTCCCCTCCTCCTGGACAATCGCCTGATATGCATAAATAGTGCACTTCTCCGGGGTTCCGGGATCGCTGCGGCGAATCCGCGCAGGATCCGTCGGCGCCGGCATCACCTTCTTTTTCACCTCGTCGGGAGACTCCGTCAGATAGATGGCGTTGCCGTACGACTTGGACATCTTGCGATTGTCGAGGCCCGGCAGTCTCTTGACCTTCGTCACAAGTCCTTTGGGCTCGGGAAACACCTCGCCGTAATAGGAATTGAAACGCCGCACCACCTCCCGGGACAACTCGACGTGGGCAAGTTGGTCTTCGCCAACAGGCACGTGGGTTGCCAGATACATGGTGATGTCGGCGGTTTGCAACAGGGGATAATTGAGAAAACCAATGGTCGACAGATCCCGATCCGAGAGCTCCTGCCGCACTTCTTTGTAGGACGGCACCCGCTCGAGCCACGGAATCGGAGTAATCATGCCGAACAGGGTCGCAAGCTCACCGTGCTCTGGAAGGGCCGCCTGGGCGAAGAAGGTCGCCTTGTCCGGGTCGAGCCCCACGGCCATCCAAGTGGCGAACATATCCCGACGATACTCCGCGATGTGACTGGTATCGCGATACCCGGTGGTCAGGGCGTGCCAGTCTGCGGAGAAGAACCAGCAGGCATACTCACCACTGTTCTGCAGTCGTACCCAGTTCTCCAGAGCACCAAAATAGTGTCCTAGATGCAATGGCCCCGTGGGACGCATTCCCGACAGAACTCGGGGCAAATATTTGGGCATGAAAACCTCCAAAGACCGCTCAGCGCAGCTGAAATACCGTGAGCAGCGCCGTAATAATTGCGCTGTAGGGAATTGCAATGAGGCGGGCACCAAAAATGATCACCGCGAGCATCGCCCAAGAGCCATACTGATAGTTGAACCGCTCGAACTTCGTGGCGCTCTCGTAGGGCAACAGACCGACCAGAACCTTCTGACCGTCGAGAGGCCCAATGGGAATCAAGTTGAACACCGCGAGGGCAATGTTGATGCTGAGCATTCTGATCAGAAGGCCGACAAAGGCCGAATCGGTTGCCACCAGATCACCGTGCCAGAAGACTGCGAGTATCGCCGCAGAAACAACGGCCAAAACCAGATTGGACGCGGGACCTGCCGCTGCGGTCAGCAACATTCCCTTGCGCATCGAGATCTTGCGGGTGAAGCGGGTGGGGTTGACCGGTACGGGCTTTGCCCAACCAAAGAAGAAGCCACTGGCAGAGACGATGAGGATCACCGGCAACAATAGAGTGCCGATGGGATCAATATGGGCCAAGGGATTGAGGGTCAGGCGTCCCTCGGCCTGCGCCGTGGTGTCACCCAAAAGCCGCGCTGACCATGCGTGGGCAAACTCGTGCACCGACAAGGAGAGAATCATCGGCACCAAGACGAGGATGATCTCCATAATGATGTTGTCACCCGATCCCACGTCGATACTCCTTTTGGGGTCCAGCCAAGCGGTGCTTCTTACGGTGGTCACCCGCTACGGTCAACCAAGTGTTGCGATAATTCGTTATTCGCGACCCAGAGGATGGTGCTCATCCACCACCTTCTGGAGATCCTCCCGATCCACGTGGGTGTAGATCTCCGTGGTCGATATATCGGCATGGCCGAGCATCTCTTGCACCGCCCGTAGATCGGCACCCCCCTGAAGCAAATGGGTGGCAAAGGCATGGCGGAGCTTGTGCGGGGAGATGGATCGGGGAATGCCAGCCACGGTGGCATAGCGCCGGACAATCTTGAATAGACCCATGCGGGTAAGTGGTTTGGCGCGGTTGCCGATAAAGACAAAAACGCTCGGCCGGCCCTTGAGCAGATTCTTGCGACCATGACTGAGGTAGTGATCGATGGCGGCGATACTCTGTTTGCCCAAGGGCACCACCCTCTCCTTCGAGCCCTTGCCCTTGGGGCGAACCACCCCGAGGTTGAGATGCAAATCGTCGAGCCGCAGCCCCACCAGCTCACTGGCGCGCAGGCCGGACCCATAAAGAAGCTCGAGCATGGCACGGTCGCGCGCGCCACGTGGGCTTTTCGCGTCCGGTGCCTCCACCATGGCGAGCATCTGCCCCCGGGAAAGAACCACAGGCAGCGGGCGACGATGCTTGGGTCCCTTCAGGCCATCGACAGGATTCGCGTCGATTTTGCCCTCGCGCAAGAGAAAGACGAAGAACTGTCTTACGGCGCTCAGAGCACGGGCTTGACTCGCAGCGCACTGACCACGCTCGGCAAGGCTGCGCAGCCAGCGGGCGAGATGGACTGTGGCTACCTTTTTCGGCGAACCTACATTCTGACTGTCGAGGTGGCGAGCCAGCTCCTGCAAGTCGCGGGCGTAGGCCTCCACGGTATTCGCCGCCAAGTTGCGTTCCACCCGTAGGTGATCGAGAAACTGATCCAGCCAACGGTCCATGTTATTCACGCGGCTACTGGCTTAATCCGCTGAATCTCTCGCGCTTCGGGTGAGCGCATCGCCTGCCAAAGATCCCAGTTGCGCTGGCCGTTCAGCCAGACAGGATGGGTAGGTGGCCGATTCTTCGGTAGGGTCGTCATGGTCACTCCTTCGATCAGCCGTGGTAGTCCACGATCTCGACCTTCGCGTCATGGATCACCTTGTATATGACAATGATCGACCCCGGCCCAGGGGCGGAGCCCCTGAACTACGCGAACTACGCGATGCAATGTGGTGACAACGCACAGAGTGCGCTAACCTCTGGGGCGATGTGCGACATCCACCTGGTTTCTCGAACACTCGAGGATCTTCTCAATACCACCGATCCTGTGTCTTTTTATGATGCGATGGTCGTCGTCCGATACGCCAGTCGCCTTAGCGATCTCGACGATCAAGTCCTTGGTGAGTTGGTGGCCCTGCACGACGCGGACAACGCCACCCATGGCGCGCGAGCGGTGCTCGCCGAGTTCCTTTCATCCTGTGCTGCACGCATGGCCGCCGAGCAGCAATTGGGCCAACGCCCGATCACCCTTGCAGACAATGGGAAGTCAGTCCGCACCACCGTGGGCGCGGTTCTCGAGCTTAGCTTGACAGAGAACACCGCCGCCGGGTACCGCTGGGAAGTCAAAGGCCACCCGCAATCTTTCAGCGTCACACGAATCGGGCACACCGCCAGCGGGACGGACGGCAAACCCACCGCGTCCATATCCGCCGCCATGATTCGCCCGGGTCGGGCAACCCTGCGCCTCATCGAGCGGCGCCCCCCCGAAATAGAGGACAAATCCCAACCGCGATCCTTCTCCCTCACCCTGATCATTGGAGAGTGAGAAAGTTCAGAACGCAAACGTACCGCGCGTCCATACGGAGGAACCGCCGGCGGCGGCTTCGCCAAACTTGGTGTAGTCCTTGCCGAGTTGCAGGAAAGCGCCGAGGGAGAGACGAAAACCCTGGCCGAAGTCATATTGTACTTCGGGGTAGATGACTGCGGAGAGGCCCTCGTCGGTGTAGAAGGCTTTGTGGGTACGGACTCGCTTGTTCTGATCCTTGTTCCACTCTTCGAAATAGATGCCGCCGAGGTCCCAGATGGTGAACAGGCGCACCAACGCTTTCTTGTCGAGAAGGCTGACATCGACGCCGACCACCAGGTAGTCGCCCAGACGACGGCGTAACGTCTCCGTGGCGCACTTCTCGCCACTTCCCTCAAGAACGCAAGAGCCCGCGCTGCCCTCGACGCTGCCCTCGCGGACGGACCAGCCACCACCGTCGTTGTCGCCCGATAAGAAATCGCCAGCGCCGAATTCGTCGACCATACCGTGAACCCACATGACGTTCGCATAGACGTATCGACCAAAGCTGTAATCGAGACCGAGCACCCACTTGGCAAAGGGAGTCGAATCGACCACCAAAGGTCGGGCGCCACCGGCGACGCCGTCGTAGTCGTAATCATACTCCCCATCATAGGTGACACCGAGCAGCTCAATGTTGTCTTGCATGATGGTGAAGCGCCGTTCGCTGGGAATGTAGAGACCAACCTCGAGACGGTAGCCAATCGGCTCAAACACATCGGCGAGCCAACCGAACGGATTGACTTCGCCGGCGAGATTGAGACCCACGACTTGCATCTTCGGATAACGCAATGTGACCTCTGTCTCGAGAAAACCGAGAGTGCATTGCTCGGGGAACTCGGGATCGCAAACCGCCCGGTTGGTTTGGCTAACACGGTTCTGCACCGCAACAGGGAAGTCCGTCCGACCACGGTAATAACTGAGCGCGACATCTTGATTGGCCATGGTCCCAACGATTCGCAGCGCCCACTGTGCGTTCTCGGGAGTCGACTCGGGCAATACCGGAGTGATCTTCGTCACCACGGTCGGGTAATCATCACCCGGATTGCTGGTGCTCACCCTACGGCCGAGCTCACGCTCCGAGTGAAGGCGCCAGCGCAAGTCCTCCGAGAGAAAGGGCAACCGATCTACCGCCGTGAGCGCCAGAGGGCCCGTGGCGGGTAACAATGCTGGTTTGAATATCGGCACCGCGACGGCGCTCACACTCCAGATGTCGGTGATGGCATAGTCGACCCTGGCCATGAGGTTCGCTACCTGACGGCCAAAAAGCAGGACATTCTCGAGATCACTCGAGTTGAGGTTGTTGGTCGGATTGAATTGGTCACCCACACCCCATGCGACGGTCTGTTGCCCCAAACGCAGGTCGAGGCCGCTGACGAACAAGTCCGTGCCTTGCACGTAGAGCTCGTGGGCCTGCAGTCGGTACGGGGACACAATCTCGGGGGCACCGAGATGCGTCAGGTCGCTGAGGTTCTCAGCAAAACCCATCCAATCGAAGTCGAGATCCGCCACACCGTGGATGCTGTCACTGCCAGCGCGCAGTCGCAGGTTGAGACTGTTCTCATTGCGGGAAAATTGTTGAGGTAGCACCCGACGGTCGTAATGCGCACCCATCACCATCTCGGCCGTACGGTAGTGAACCTCCGTCAGCACGGATCCGCTCCACTGCAGCTCAATTCCCCCTTTGTCGTCTGTCGCCGCGCCTGTCTCCCAAGGTAGAGCCTCATGATCATCCATCCACAGATTGTCGCCCGCGGGAGCGTCCAGAACGGCCCATTTGTCCTCGGCTGCAGGCAACGGAGCTTGGGGAGTCTCGGGCACAACAACGTCGTTGCGCGATTGGGCCAACGCGGCGGCGGGCTCAAGGAGCGTCGTGGCGACCAGCCAAAAACGAGTTGCCACCCATGGGTATCGAGTATGCATCATGTTCCTCGGTTATTGGATATCCACGTGCGGTTGAAGCGACAAACCCGGATTCAATTGCCGCGTTGCAACGCCCGCACGGTAAAATAGGATTCGGGCACACCCGGGTCGGTTTTGGCTTTCACGAGCTTCATGGTGGTTTGCAGATCGCTGCGGGTGTGATCAATCATGACAACCTCGCGGGGCATGCAGAAGTCTCCTTGGCAAACCAGATCTCTTCGTGTCTCAGTTTTGACGCGCATGCCTTTGTCGTTGAAATAGCGAATCTCGAGGGGTTGGTGTCTCTCGGCGCTCATATCGATCTCGATGCGAGCATGGGCGAAGTCGACATCCGGACGACGACGGAGCTTGAGCGTCAATGAATCACCTTTGACGTCCACAGATTCCGCGGCAAACACCTCACCGAAAACCGCAAGTGATGTCTCGGCGTAATCGAATGCCGTACCCATGAATCCCTGTTCTTGCACGTGACTGGCGACTCGCCGAACCTTCTTGAATGCCGGCAGATAGATGTACATTTGTGTCGCCGAAAGGAAGAGGAGCTTGGTTCCCTTGAGGTCAGCGGGCGCGGTGAACTCGATGCGTCGTGCTGTCCCCTTCACGGTGGCCTGGAAATCGATCTGCCGCTCGGACTTGCCTGACTCGAGGGTTATCATCCTAAACATGGCGAACTGGTTGTTACTGCGTTTGAGCTCTGCATCGAGTGCTTTGAGCACGTCATCAGCACTCTGTGCGCAGGCCACACTCGCGAAGGAAATCAAAATGGCGACGCCAAACACAGACGCCGCAAATACACGAAACATGATCGTCACTCCCATTGCTCAATATGTCGGCAATCAATAGCGCACTCGGAAACTGAAACACCAGTCATCCCCGAATCACCATCAGCGATTAGCATTTGATGGTGTATTTGGGTCATCAGCGCCACCGTTACGGTTGTTCACTGGAACGACGTCGAGTCGGGTCGAGTCGTGCGGCCTCGCCTTCCACAGCAACCTTCGATGCCTCAGCAAGCGGTTCCCCAAGTCCTCGATACGACGTCCGGCGAGCCAAGACGGGTATGGCGAGGAAGGTGGCGAGTGCCGCGGCAATCATCGAGACCGCTGTCAGGCTACCCACGTTCTGCAGCGGCTTGGCTTCTCCCAATGCCAACACCGCAAATCCGGCGGTCACCATGATGGCGTTGGTCCAAATGGCTGGACCGGTCGTGGACGCTGCCGCGCGGGCAGCATCCGCACGGTTCCCATCGGCTGGTGCCCGCCAGGCGGACACCAGGTGAATGGCGTAGTCCACCCCGGAACCAAGCACAATGCATGCGAGCATCGAAGTACCGATATCGAGATGAACACCCACCAATCCCATGCCACCGTACACGACACACAGGGTCAGCACCGTTGGTGCAATCGCCAACAGACCGGTGACAAAGGAGCGAAACATCAAAGACATGATAAGCCACACCAACCCCAGCGCGGCCACGAGGCTATAGATTTGGTTCTTGGTGACACTCTCAGACAGGCCGCGATGCATCACCGGCAGGCCGTTGACCTGTGCGGTCAGAGTGCCCGCGGGCGTGACCGACGGGATCATCGCGGTGGGGCACTCGAGATCGAGCATCGCCTGAGTCAGGGCAGCCACCAGGCGCGAGCCCGCACCGCCCTCTGGAACGGGTATCCCCACCGCGGCGATCAGGTGTTCCGCCCTCTGCCGGGCCTTCTGCATCGCCCACATTGATTCCAACGGTCCCAGCAGGGCGAATCCGAGATCTGCGGCGTCGACCTTCGACAGCCCTACCTCTTCGAGGGCGGCCGCCAGACGCGGCTCCGCGACCGCTCGTCCCAACCGTGTCACGGCCTGCGCCACTGTTGCGGCAAGCTGGACGTCGTCGTCACCCAGGGGAACTGGGTTCTCCTGCGAGAGCAAAAATCGTGCAAGATGCTCCTCGATCACACGATTGTCGAGCTTTTCTGGCGACCATGGGATCTCCCGTCGTAGTTTCAATTCAAGCTCGGTCGACAGCGGCTCGGCGAAGGCACTGACCAGGGCCAATACGCGCCAGGCGACCACGTCGCGCAAACGGTTTTCCACTTCGGGAGTTCCAGAGAAAGCAACAACGAACTCGGTCACGAGGCTCTGTGCGACCACCTGTTCAATCTCCCCGAGGACCTTCTCGACAGCATCTGCGCGCGCAACGCCAAGTTTTACATGCAACACACCGCGGGAGCGGTCACGGGTCATCATCTGCCCCACAGAGGGGTCGTCGAGAAATGCCAACAGAGATCCCACTTGTTCCGCAGTATCGGGAATTCGCGCTTGGCCGTTCATGGCGTCGTTCGATTGCGCCAGAATGTCGCCAATGTGTATGACCGAAGACACGTGCTCGAGAAGAGAGAGCTGGTCCGCGAGGCGGCGAACCTCGCGCAACACGTGTGGCGCGCCCATGTCACCGGTCAGAAATATCTGCACGAATTGGCTGCCGCCAAAGTGCTCACTCAAGAAGCGTTCAGCTCGATCGGGTGGACTTCCTCGAGAAAAGAACGTCGACTGGTCAACACGCGTATCGACCCGGCCGACGAATCCGGCACCGATCAGCGCCACCAAGATCAAGGCTAACCCGACGCGGACGCGATGGTTGGCGGCAAAAACCGTCAGTCGAGCCAGAGGCTCACGCATCAGCCGTGAGCGTGCAGGAGCACGGCGCAGCCGCGTAAGGGCGATCACCGCTGGGACGAACGTAAGGGCCAAAAGCAAGCTCGCGATGATACCGATTGCAGAGAACAGGCCGAAGGTGCGCAAGGGCTCGATGTCCATGAGCATGAACGACGCAAGGCTGGCCGCTGTGGTTAGGCCGGCAGCGATGACCACGGGACCCGTCTCTTCCACCGCCCGGGACAAGGCTATTGACGGGTCGAGTTCTTTGGCGAGTGCGTAGTACCGGGCCAGCACGTGCACACCGTACGCACTGCCAATGGCAAAGAGCACCACGGGCATGGCGCTCAGGACGATGTTGAACTTCACACCTGCCGTCGCCATGATGCCGAGAGACACAAGAGTCCCAATTGCAGTAGAGAACAACACGACACCCGTGCCAATCAAATCGCGAAACACCAGCATCATAATGAAGACAATCACCAACACCGCCCACGGCGTCAGGCGGCGCAAGTCGTGGCTCGTGGTGTCATATATGTACGTGGAGACGAATGGTCCGCCACCCCAGTATTTCGGCAATGTAGGAAAACCTTCATTGACAGCCGCGCGGATTTGGTTCGCGACGAACCGCGGATCGGTGTTGTGCGCCAAGTAGCAATAGATGAGTACAGCATCGGCCTTGCCCGAGATGAGGTTGCCGACGATGGCGTCACGGGACATCACCTTGGTCCGCAGCGCTTCTTGTGCCGCAAGGTCCTCGGGGATCTGATCCACGAGCGGTGCAGTGACGATACCGCCAAACACCGGGTCGGGCGTGAAGTCGATGACATTGGTCAAGGATTGCACGTGGTTGAGCTCAGCCATTTGGTCGAGATCGCGCGTGACCTTCTGCAGGGTACGCAGGAAAGCGGGGTCAAATGGGTTGGCCACCTCAATGCCGACGAGGGCGAGATCCGTCGTGCCAAACTCTCGATTGATGGAGTCAAACAGAGCGACATCAGGGTTGTCGTGGGGCAAGAACGCCAACAGGTCGTCTTCGTGTTGCAAGCGGGTCGTCTGATAGAGGCTGACAGCGGCCACCACGAAGACCCCCACCACCACAATCCACGCCGTTGATTTCTGGGTTACCCAACAGGCTAACCAATTCACGCTGTACTCCTATGACTCGCTGGGTTCGGGGACCAATGGGTGTCCGATGGGCATGGGCGACATCTCGACACTCTGATGCCCGAGAGTGAAGCCGTCCAAGCGCAGCCAGAAACCCGGTGCGCGCTCGAGATCGGCGACGGCATGGTCATACTCGAAATCAACGCACTGCGTGTTGCCTTTGGGCACCGTCATCACCCCGTCTGCCGTCCAACTATTGGACAGCTCATCACCATCAGGTCCCACGAGCACGAACCGCGCCGGAACTATGGTGAGGTCAGCCTCCGCGGGGCTCGTGACCCTAAGCTCGAGAACAACCCTCTCGTTGGTAACCCGTGCATTGAGGAGCTCAACCCGAATGCCCTCTTTGGCAGTCGTGGGCCCTGCATGAATGCGCCCTCCCCCACAGGCACTCGTCACGAACAATGCAACAGAGAAGGCGATCTTGCAGCATGCGTCAATCATGGCTCTTCGGTTTGTCGGCACCATCGGTATCGGGCCTTGGATCGACTTCTTCAATGCGGGCGGAGATCGTCGTATCGGGAGCGCCCTCCTCGGAAAAACGAACCTCGGCCTTCACTTCGACCTTGAGACCCACCAACGCTTTGCGGATTTCGCCCGTGAGGTCGATGCTTTTGAGAAAACCTTTGATCTCATCGGAGACCGCGCGGAACAACTCCCGCCGTGTTTTGTCTGTCTGTTGCGCAAGATAGGCAAGCGCATCTTTGGGCAGGCGCATCTCAGAAAGCGCTCCGCGGATGCCCTCCTCTGTCATAAACAGTGCGGACATCCCGGTGACCAGCGCCTTGCGTAAGGAGTCACCGAGGACCTTTCCCTTGCCCTGTTCTTCTTGTCCCACCTCGTCTTCGTGATCGAGGTCCCCAAAATCGTCGTCGATCATCTGACAAGGCCTCCTTCGTTTCCTGGTCTGCAAGCCAGAGCGACTGACCCAATCGGCGCCAACCGTGCTTCGGCCGCGGGAAATACATCGAACTCGAGCTCGAGAGTGAAGCAATTGCTGCGCAGGCCTTGGGCATCGACGAGCTGGAGTCCGAGGCGCACCTGCGCACCGTCATCAACAGTGTTCTCGGCAAAGCGAAGTGTCATGTAGACCTCCGCCCGAGTCGCATCGAGCTCGACGCCACTTTGCCTAAACACCGTATCGAGATCCTGTTTCGTCGCTTCAGTCTCAGAGTTGAGGAAAAATTCCGCTTGGCCCCCTCCGAGGTCGCCGTTGGCATCCTTGCTCTCGACGCCAAAGAGTACCGTCCACGGATCACCAGGCATCTGCTTTTCGTCGGGCAGAACGTAGAAAGCGACCAACTTCGGTGCGTTGGTTTCGTCGCTGACCTCAAGGTCGCCACACCGCGTGGAGCTGCAGCCACTTGCCGCAAGATTCGCCGCCGCGAGCACCAAAATCAGAGGTCTAAGCATATCCAAGCTATACCACCAAATCTGTCCATTGGCAGGTTGAGCGGTGATTCTGTCGCACCTCGGTAACGTCACTCACCGCCAATATCAGCCTCGGTACCATCAAATGGCAGGGCAACCAAACGCCCACCCGCATCATTCTGGTCCTGAGCGAGGAGCTTCTCGCGAGGATTGACAAGAAAACCCAGCCCTGCAGATTCCTGCAGCATCGTGAAATCAGAGCTCGGGCTGTCGCCAAAGGCCACCAAAGGCGGCGCGGGCAGCCACTGACGGGTAATGGCACCCTTGGCGTAATACGCACTGTCTTTGACCTTTCCGGTGTACTTGCCGTCGACAACCTCGAGAACGCTGCCCAACGCCCGAGCCTCCGGTATGGAGTAACCCTTTGCCCCCTCAACAGCGAGGACATCGAGGGTTGCGGAAAGCAAATAGACCTCGATGCCGCGATCTTCCATGCGGGCGATAATGTCACGCATGCCGCAGCCACCTTTGTTGGCGAAGGTGCGCAGTTTCCATGGGCCAAAGGGGCCAGCACCCTTTTCATAGACCTGGCGCGCAACTTTCTGGGCGTCGGTTACCGTCATGCCGTTCATCATCGTGACGATGTTATAGAACATATCTTTTGCAGATGGTCGCAGCTCCTCTGGCACATCCGGACTCGTCCAGCGCTGCAACAAAAGAGCGGCGTTTTCTTTGACGCTGGCAGCATCAACGGCCGCCGCGTCCACCTCTGGCAGCGTCTTCAAATAGATCCGCAACTCGGTGTTGCCTTGTTCGGTGAGACCGTCACTCTCCGCCAGACCCGCAAGAAAGGGGTCCATGACATTGCCGTCCCACACCGTGCTGTCGAGGTCCATGACGGCCGTTGGGGTGATCCCAGCCTTTCTGATGGCGTCGAGATCGATTTCATCGACACCGGTGCAGGCGGCGGTCCCGGCCATCGTGTCAGGGTTGTAACTTGGAATCGTGGACAAGAGCACGCCGCCGAAGAGGCGATCATCCAAGATTCCCGGTTGCAGTTCTGCCATTCGCACCTGCATCCCCATCCAGCGAGCCTCGATGGCGATCTCTCGCAAACGCGAAGTCTCTAATCCCGTGAGGTCGACCGTCTCACCGGCGGCCAGCAACTCGAACACCGAGCCCTCCTGAGGTCCTTGATACAACCCATGCAGCGGTTCAATGGATTCATGGCGTTTGTTGAGCTCGATCACGGCGTGACCCGCGAGCGCGGCGAAGAATGCCGCGTCAGCGCTGTCGAGCACCCCATCCCCAGAGACGTCGAGCTCGACCAACTTTCGTTGTGATGATTGGGCTGGGTCGACACCGCGCAGGCGCTGCAGGCCTTCGCGCAACGGCACTGTCCGCACGCAACCGACCACAAACAACAACGCTGTGACAGACGTGGCCATCGCCATCGATTGGAGCTTCGATCCAGAACGTGAGGCGCGGGTCGGTTTGGGGCTCACGGTGCTACCCTTCCGGGGCACGCAGCCCCTCTCAATGATTGATGATGCGAAGCGAGTTGCGTTGGCGCTCTTCCTTCTCCATTTTGGCACACGCGACATCTGCGCGTTCGTGTAGCGCATTTGCGATTGCCGTGAAAGCCTCCGCGCTGGCACTTTGTGGGGCACCTATCAGTACCGGCTCACCCTTATCCCCACCGGTTCGGACGGCAGTCTCGATGGGCACACGACCAAGAAAGGGCACCCCGAGGTCCTCGGCCGCCCGCTCGCCACCCCCGTGGGAGAAGATCTCGTGACGATCGCTACACGACGGACAAATGAAGTAGCTCATGTTTTCGACCAGTCCGAGGGTCTGAACGCGCACTTTGTCGAACATGGCCTTGGCGCGCATGACGTCGGCCAACGCCACCGTCTGCGGAGTGGTGACCAACACCGCACCCGTGACCTTGAGCTTCTGCGCCAGCGTCAATTGAATGTCTCCAGTTCCCGGGGGCAGATCAAACACCAGGTAATCGAGATCGCCCCACTCGACCTGATCGATAAGCTGGGTCACAGCGTTCGCGAGCATCGGTCCCCGCCAGATCATGGCCTGTCCACTGTCGACGAGATACCCCATCGACATGGCCTTGATGCCGTACTTCTCTACCGGAAGCAGCTTGTCCTCGCCACTCGTCTGCACCTCAGCATCACCAAGCATGGTCGGGATCGACGGACCGTAGACATCGGCGTCGAGCAATCCCGTCTTGTGGCCAGA
The DNA here is from genome assembly GCA_001798605.1 of Deltaproteobacteria bacterium RIFOXYA12_FULL_58_15. Taxonomy (GTDB): domain Bacteria; phylum Myxococcota; class XYA12-FULL-58-9; order XYA12-FULL-58-9; family XYA12-FULL-58-9; genus XYA12-FULL-58-9. Next base: position 15,355 of record MGST01000028.1, read on the forward strand.
CTTAGCCAACGCCAAAGCAACGTTCGTGGCCACTGTCGATTTGCCAACACCACCCTTGCCGCTTGCCACCAAGATGATTCGATTGAGCCCCATCGCATTCCTCCTGATGGGCGTAATTAAGGGACGGCAAGGCCATGGGTCAATGGCTGTGATGGTCTAAGCTGAGGTTCAACACGTTTGCACCTGCACGAATTTTGGCGGATTGCGGAGGTGTGGATCGACTACAGGCAATCGGCAAATACCTGGCCGGTGGTGCAGGTACCCGGCGAAAAGAAGACACCCGCGGCCAGATTCGTATGGGGAACCAGATCCGTGCTGTTGTCGCCTTCAACTCGTCGGGTATAGGACTGGTCGACGTTGCCACCGGTGTAGTGTGCCGTGTCGATGGTCAGAACGGCACAACGGAGCTCTACATCACCGCTGCTGTTGCTGATGGTCAGAGAACCGGTGGAGGCTTTGACCACAATGGCGCCACCAAAGGTTCCAACCGGTGCGCCACCGCCAAAGACAACCAAGCCTGTCTTGTCGGCCACCACGTGCGCCAAGGGATCGGCACCAGAGACGAATCGGTGCCGGACGGTGCCGTTAACGACAATGTCGCAGCCCGCCAGGTCGATATTCGAGCCGCTCACATTGACGAGTTCGACAAACTCATCGTCGGCGGAATCCCGCGATCCGTCGCCGTTGGCGTCGCCATCGTCGCCGGGACTGGGGTCGGAGAGCACTTCGTTGACAACCATGTCACCTGGTGTGGGAGCAATGGCCAGATCCTCACAGGCGTCCCCTACGCCGTCGCCGTCGGTGTCTAGTTGATCAGTGTTTTGGACGGTCGGACAGTTGTCGGGGCGGCTACCCACGTAGATGCACCCTTCGGTACCATCTTGTTCACCAGGATCACAAACGCTGTCATTGTCATCGTCGGGGTCGCAGACGTCGCCACGGCCATCGTCGTCGGCATCATTCTGCCCAGAGTTTGGCACCAGCGGACAGTTGTCGCCATCGCCGCCTGGGGTCACGCACACTCCTTCGACCGTCTCACCCGGGTCGCAGACAGAATCATTGTCATCATCGGGATCGCAAGCATCGCCGGCACCGTCCTCATCGGTATCGAGCTGGTCGACGTTGTGGTCCGCTGGGCAATTGTCACCGAGCACGCCGCACTGGCCTGGAACTGGCACACAAATTTCAGGGTTGCAGCTGCTGTCGCCATCCTTGTCTGGGTCACAGAGGTCGCCCAGTCCATCGAGATCGCTATCGACTTGGTCATCATTGACAATGGCCGGACAATTATCGGCAAGCTCACTACATTCGCTGGCGATGGCTGCAAACACACCAGGGTCACAGACGTTGTCACCATCATCGTTGGGATCCGAGCTGTTGGGATCCCCGTCGTTGTCAACATCGCCATTGGGGCCGTCGTTATTGTCGCGATCAGCCTCATCGTTGATGCCATCGCCGTCGCCGTCCCCAATGGAGCTCTCCAATGCGTCAATAACGCCGTCGCAATCACTGTCGGGCGGCGTGGTTGGATCAATGACTTCGGTGAGGTCGTCGTCACCGTCGCCGTCCGTGTCTCGCCGAGTGGCGCTGGTGCCAAGCAACATCTCCTGGATGTTGGTGAGACCATCATCGTCATCGTCGTCGAGGTTTGCCTCGGGCGGCCCATAGTCAATGGCGGCCCGCGGCGCCACGCGGAAACGGCCCCATGAGTAGGTGACTTGACCGGTGAGGTAGCCAAACACTTGGCCCTCTTCTGGCGTCTGGGCTGCGAAACGAGTGTCGACGATGAGCGACACCAGGGTCGTGGGTGCCGAGAGCTCGAGCACAGCGAAATCATCGAGCTCCGGGTCGACCCCTGGTCGGCTTTCGACATTGACGTCAGTCACCACAACAGCCGCAAGCTGCACCAGGACACCTTCGTAGGGCTCAGCATAGATGGGGTTTACCAAATCTTGCGTCAACCGGGGCGCTGGGGTCACGACCTCCACGGGTTCGCCACCGCAGTCGCCGCCACCAGCGATTTCGACCTTGCCAACTTGGATCACGGATGCCCCCGCGTTTTCGCTGTAGAAGCCCACCACATTGATGCGGTCGCCGACAAAAACCGATGGCGTCGCACCGATCACGAGCATCTCGATCCCTTGGTATCGCACGTCGTTCGGGGGGAACGTGGCCTGGGCAAAAAACGTTGGTGTCCCCCAGCGATCAGTTTTTACCGCCGACGTCACCGTCACACACTGGACCCTGACGCGCACACGGCTCTCACCATCGAGAATGGTGATGTGTTCCGGATGGTTTGGGTCTTGAATTGCGGCAATGCTGGTCGTCACCGCAGCGGGACAGACCTCAAGTGCGGCGTTGGCCCAACAATCGGAGTCGTCACAATCCTTAGCACCATCATGATCGTTGTCGAGGACGTCGGAGCAGCGTGCGTCCGTGTTCTCCGGCAATATGTCGCAAATGGTAACATCGGGATCGAGCAGACAATCGTTGTCCGCGCAGTCGAGGAAACTGTCACCATCGTTGTCGATCAGGTCAGAACAACGCACATTGCCCTCTTCGACACACGGTTCGGCACCCCAACAATCCACGTCCGCGCAGTCGATCCACGGGTCATTGTCGTTGTCTATCTCGTCGTCACAAATCTCGTCACCGACATTGCAGCCGGCACCGGTGACGCTGAGGCACTCGATATCGCGGCAGTCGACAGCCTCATCGCCGTCGTCGTCAATGCTATTGGTGCAGAACTCCAGAGTGTTCTCACCCACGGCGCATTCGGGAATACACTCCTGGCAGCCCTCGTCGTCACAGTCTGTGTGACGGTCATTGTCGTTGTCGATGCCGTCGACACACTGCGCCCTGGTCTTCTCCGCGCCTGGGCACACAGTCACATTGCAGCCAAAACGGCAGCCGAAGTCCAAACAGTCGATGTATCCATTGCCGTCATTGTCAACGTTGTCGGAACATTCGACATCATTCCCTTCCCCACAGACGTCGAGTCGCGAGCAGTCGAAGTCGACGCAATCGACATGGGTGTCGCCGTCGTTGTCGATGCCATCGGCACAACGCAAAGCGGTGTTCTCGGTGCAATCGGCGACATCCTGACAGTTGGGATCCTCACAGTCGATCCAGGGGTCGTTGTCGTTGTCTTCCCCGTCGCTGCAAGCCTCCAAAGTCGCCTCCACACCGGTATCGCAACCGATGAGCTTCTCCTCAAGGCGGTAACAGTCGGAATCGCGACAATCGGCGACGCCATCCCCGTCGTTGTCAATGCCATCGGTACAAAGACAGCGGGTGTCTTCACCCAACGACGAGCCACCACAAGCAGGCACACAGTCCTGACAACCGCGGTCGTCACAATCCATGTATCTGTCGCCATCATTATCAATGTTGTCGCCGCAGGCGCTGGAGGAGTTTTCTTGCACGCCACAAACCGTGACGAGACAACCATACTTGCAACCAAAGTCTTCGCAGTCGGCGAAGTTGTCGCCGTCGTTGTCCATACCGTCCGAGCAGAACTCATCGGTACGCTCCAGACACCCGAGATCCTCGCAACCGCAATCGGCGCAATCCACCCATCCATCGTTGTCATTGTCCTGCCCATCGTGACAGAGAAACCAAGTGTCTTCGCTACCACGGCAAACAGTCACCTCGAAGGTTTGCACACACTCCGTATCATGGCAGTCAACGTAGCCATCCCCGTCGTCGTCGACGCCGTTCTGGCACACTTCTTGAGTGTTCTCCGTCTTGGTGGGACGAAACCCTGGAGGTGGCGGTTCACCGGTGTCACAAGCAGCGAGGAGAGCAACAAGCGACAAAAGGCAGGTAGATCGATGATGCGACATGGGGACGTCTCTTCCCCCCTTCGTCGGGCCAGTGTCAAGCGCGATCCTAGGGAATATTCGAGACGGCCCACGCACCATCGTCCGCACCCGCATGTGATATGTGGGGCACGGCGCTTCGCTTCAGGCGACAGGGCCCAGAGGCCGTGGATCAGGCACGTTTGGCCTTGGCAGGCTTCATCGCCTCTTTCTGCATACACTTTCGTCCAATCTGGGCGCCCACGAGATTCATGGATCGACGCCTTTGGCTGCTCTTGACCATTTTGTCCCGAGCGAACTCAGTTCCGCCAGCAATCGCTGCGGCCTGGGCGGCCTTGGCCGGGTTGTTCTGGGTCATCAACATCTGTGCAAAGGCGGCCGGGTTGAAAGCAAGTCCTATATTCATGGCAATCCTCCATCTATTTTCATTATCGGCACGACTCGATTGTTGTTGCGTGCCGTAATGCCTTCTTATC
>MGST01000029.1:0-13102 GCA_001798605.1 Deltaproteobacteria bacterium RIFOXYA12_FULL_58_15
TCGGATGCGAACGACTAGGGTTATTGGCCATCAGCAATTACCTCACCATGAAGAACCAGGCTCAACCACATGCGACCTTCATTCATGTCGACTCCACACGAAACGAGCACACGTTCGGAGCGACACAGACATGATTTCGGCCTTGATGCTTGGCGTCGTACATCGCTCGATCCGCAGCTCGAATCAGCTCTCCGGCATCCGGCGCACAGGCAGGAAACGCGGCAACTCCGATACTCACTGTGATCCCGCCGAGCGGTTGGGTGTCCCCACCGGCAAAAGTGTGAGCCGCAATGCACCTTCGAATCCGCTCTGCCGTGACCTCCGCTCCTTGCTTGGGGGTCTGCGGGAGAATAATGGCAAACTCCTCGCCGCCGTAACGGGCTACGACATCCGAGCTTCTCACGCGCGCCACTACATCCTCATGACAAGCCCCTTCAAGAAGGAGCTTCCCGATTTCTCTCAAGACGTTGTCCCCTTCTGGATGCCCGTGGGTGTCGTTGTAATTCTTGAAGTGATCGATGTCGATGAACAGCAAACCGATTTCATGACCGTGCCTGCGGGCACGAGAGACCTCAGCCTGCAGGCGCTCGTGGAAATAGCGATGGTTGTACAAGCCCGTCAGCCCGTCGCGCAAGGCCAGCTCAACCAGTCGGGCGTTGGCCGCTTCGAGCTCAGCCGTCCTTTTGGCAACGATGTCCTCGAGCTCGCGCTCGTTTGTCTTCAGACGCTGGTTCTTCTCCTCAAGTTCGTGCTGGTGTTCCTGCAGCCGTCGATTCTTCTCTTCCAGCTCGCGAGACAGGTAGTATACCTCGAGTGCGTCTTTGACCGTGTTGGCCAGCCGATCGGATTGGATGGGTTTGACGACGAAACGGTCAACGCGGCCTAGATTGATCGCTTCGAGAATGTCTTCGGTTTCCGTGAAGGCGCTGACGATGATACGAACGGCCTTGGGGACCACCTGCACCGCTTCGCAAAGAAGCTCTACCCCCGAGAGGCCGGGCATGCGCTGGTCGGTGACGACCACCGCTACCTGCGGGTTGGAGCGCAACACCTCGAGACCCTCCTCGCCGGAGTCCGCCGCGAAGACGTCGTACTGGCGGTGCAGAACTCGGCGAAGAAGGTCCAGGTTTTCCTTCTCGTCGTCGACGACGAGCACACTCAAGCGCTCACTACGAATGGCGTTTGTCTCCATCGTCACCCCCCGTGCCGAAATCCAATATGACGCCAACATGTCGTCTCGATCAAGAAGTTTCTAAACGGCATCAGCCATTTGGCGGCTCGCATCCGCCAGTTGACTTGTCTTTGGCTTGTGCTTTTGACGGTCTGTTCCTTCGGAAATCGCTCGGCTCGCGGATGGCGGCCTTGAGGCCCAAGATGTTCTGCTCCCAGGCCGCAGAAAAATCCGCCTCCAAAATGGAGATCTGCTGTTCGTCGTTGCTTGACTCAGATTGAAGGACAGCGGTCCCGTTTGGCTCGAACTCCTCCCGACCAGGTTGGTCGCTCAAGGCCGAGCCCGCTGCTGTTGTTGCAGTGGCGCTTTCTCGCAGACCACTGGCGATTGTGACGGGCCAAGACGCTCTTCCGAGGGCGTTCTCTGCCCTTGGCGGGTTAGGTCCGACCTTCGCCGAGGCTGCCTTGAGTGCATCCAACAGCTCGAGAGGGTGATACGGCTTGGGTATGAAGCGGAAGACTTCTCCTTCATTGATCGCGCGCAACAGGGTCCTTTGGTCCACATGGGCCGTAAACAGGATTCGCACAGTGTGCGGGAAGCGTTGCCTCACTTTGCCGAGCAGTTCGATACCGGTCATCATTGGCATGCGCTCGTCGCTGACCACAATGTCGACGGCTTGAGTCCCCAAGGCGCATAGAGCCTCTTGAGGGGAGCTCGCGAGCAGGACTCTGTAGTGAGAGTGTCTCAGCGTCCGCTCCACGGCTCTCAAGACGCTCTGGTCATCATCGACAAACAACACGGTGTAGGCTCTCGATCCCATGGCCCTATTCTCCTTGTGAGATTGAAGCCGCCCATCCATCATGCCGCCAGGACCTCGCATAGCTCCTCTCGGTCCCATGGCTTATGCAGCACGGCGTGTGCCCTCCCAGACGCAATGGCAAGCTCGAGCTGCGTTGGCCGGACGTGGCCTGACATCAACACGCGCCGGATCCCGGGATGCTCTTCTATCAGGTAGTCGCAAATCTCCAGACCATCAGCCGTCCCCAGGAACAGGTCAACAAGTGCCGTGTCAGGAGCCACGAGCATCTCGTCGAGTATGCGCATAGCATCCAGTGCGGCCGCTGCCAGAATAGACCGCAGCCCAAGTTCGCTGAGCTGGCGCGCCAGCGTCTTGCGAACGTTCTGACAATCGTCAACGACGAGGACAGAGGGCCCTCCTACGAGCTCTTTGCGCTCGAGTGAATAGACCACCGCTTTTTGGATCACGTCCTCCATCCACATGGGTACGTGCACAAACTCCAGTGCGATGAAGGTCTCGCCTGTCCGGCGAGATTCTTGCCGTACAACCTGTGCCTTGAGTGTCAAGGCGGGCCGTCGAGGCATTCGTAGGACTATTTGGAGATGTTGGTCGAGAGTTGGAACACGTCCGCCACACGCCAGCAATGCACCACCCGCGCAGAGGTTTTCCACGAGATATTCTCCTTGGACGACACCGTCTCGAAGCACCATGGCGGTTGCTCCGATCCTAGATCGTGCATGTTTCCGGCGTTCAGAGGCCCATCTGTTTGCCTGCATGGCCTTCTCCTTGTGCTTTTGGTCCAAACCCGCCCTCATAATCTCTGTTTTGGACGGCGCGATCCGGCGCAATCGGTTGTTGTTCTTTCTCTCTGTCATGACGCACCTCGCTCGCGATTGTCTGACAGTAATGCAAAGAATGGGCCGTCTGGGATTCACGCAATATCGGCCGCTTACCAAAGGATTCTGACCAAGCTGGTGTATGAGCAGGGGTTCCGTTGACCCTGGGGTCGAGGAATACCGCGATCCAACGACGGTGCCGTTCCTCCAGGTAGGTTGCCGACCCAATACGTGATCGATACCGCTGTCATCCTGTATCAGTCTTGATCCGGAGCCCGGGGGATATTATGCCCAAAGCACGAACGCGAGCCACGTACAGCCGGACTGATTGCGAAGGGGAATCACACACATCTCGGCGCGGATGGTGGCAGTGCTACTGCCGACCATGAGGACTCTGGACGACCGAGGCTGCCACTCGGCAGTGGCTCAGAGCCGATTGTCAGGACAGAACAGGAGAGAGGTAAGCAAACATGGGCAAATCTGGCCAATCCAAGGAACTCGAATCCTGGGACGTGTTCATCGTCGACTCTGACCCTGAGACACGCGAAGAGCTCAAGCTCGTGACCAGGGCTTGTGGCTATTCAGCCTGCGGCTTCCACGATGGACGCCTTGCCCTGGAAGAGCTGAGAAAGACCATTCCGGGCATGGTGGTGGTCGAGCTCTTGCTTCCCGGCATGGATGGCTTTGAGCTCTGCCAGTCCATTCGTTCGGAGCTGTGCTACGATGATCTGCCCATACTCTGCATGTCAGGGATTTCATGGGGTGCGGTTGATCTACCAACGCTCGTGAAGTGCCGATTCAAAGCGAGGTTCCTTGCAAAAGGATCCCTCGCCAAAGAGTACTTGTCGGCAATCGAGATCGCGATTGGCCCGCCAATGAAACTCAAACGAGACACTCGAGTTTCACATTCCGTTGACGAGAACCGGCGCGTTGGAGTTCATGCTGCGGCTGAGGCGCAACAAAAGACGCGGGAATTCGAGCGAGAGGTCGCCAAAGCAAGCTCTGGACCGCGGCGAGCCATCCGGGTGCAACAGGAATACAGTGTCGAGTTTCAAAACCTCACCGATTTTGTGACCGAATACACGCACAACATCTCCAATGGTGGGCTCTTCGTCAAGACCGAAAAGCTGCCGCTGCAAGACGACGTGATCCAAATCAATCTTCTGATCCCAGGACAAGCGAAGCTGAAGATCAAGGCCCGTGTTGTCCATCTCGTCTTGCCGGAGCAAGCCCGGGTGACCGGTGGTCACGCCGGCTTCGGTGTCGAATTTGTTGATCTCTCCAAAGAAGATCGTAGATCGCTGGCGAAACTAGTGGAGGAGCTTAGCGAGAAGACCTCCCAAGACGCGGCGCGCGAGGCATCGCCTGACCGGAATTGGATCGTGCTTATCGGTCTACCTCGAGATCCGATGTTGCAACACTGCAACTTTCTCCGTCGTAACGGCATCGAGGTTGCCGAGTTTCAAGACATCCCTTCAGCTGAGAGATTCATCACCGATTGCGGAGCATCTGTCGTTGTGTTGGCCGAGAGCCTTCTCATGACGCTTGGTGCTGAAGAAGCACTCTCACGTTTGCGAAGGGTCTCTCCCCCGAACGTAGAACAATTGATCGTGCAGAGCACAACGCGTGACCTCTCGTCGCTTGTCGAGAAGGGCCTTTGCCACGCGTTGATTGACCCGACTGTTACCATGGCCCATCTGGTCAACGAGGTGGGCAACAGGGTCGGCATCCGCATGAGACAGAGTCCTCGGGTCGCCCACAGGAGTCCTGTGCACGTGACGCTGCCAGGCAGTCACTTCAGGGCACAGATGATCAATATCAGCTGTGGTGGGATGCTCTTTTCGTGCTCGACCGAATTGTCCGTCGGCACAACGGTACAACTGGCATTTGAGCTACCAGAAACACCCAGTATCGTTTGCCGCGCGACTGTAGTCCGAGCTGCGAGAGAGCCAGAAGCCTCCGAGAGCCTCGTTGGGGCGGCGTTCTTCAAGCTTGGAGAAGAAACCGAGCAATCCATCCGACAGTTCGTTCAAGCCAACGTCAACTTCCGCGAATACTTTGGATGGATGAAAAAAGTCTATTTCGAGTCGCCATGTTGATTGAGGGCCACACGTCGTATCCAGGTATCGGCATAGTCTGTCGTGTGGGCCGATATTGCGCTTCCGGGCTCGAGAATTCGTGGAGAGAGTCACAAACATCTGCCTGCGCAAACCCTTTGACCTGGACGAGATGAGAAGGACGGTGCTTCACGTGGCAGTCATGCAACATCCCCCTCAGAACCAGCCGTAAGACGTGTCGTACGGTGCTTACCAACCGTTCCCACCCACGGCGGTGTGCCCAGCGAACATTCGTGCTTCCACACTTGGGGCAGGACGGCTTACTCATGCAACGGTTCTTCCGGAGGCTCTGATTCATCGTCTGCCCCCGATCCCCGTTGCTCCAACTCGAGCAAGAAGGCTGTCAGATTCTGATGCTCGTTGCCTCGCAAATTCGAGAATCGCATGCGCGCCGTCTTGCTTTGCGAATCAAATGCAAGCACCTCGCCGCGCACTCGGACGCTCGTTTCGCGCTTCAACCGGATGTCGACCAGCATAGATTGTTGCTCCTGCACAGGAATGTCACAATCGAGTAACATCCCGCCCTCGGAAAGGTTGCGTGTCTTGCCGACCAACACACCATCGGCGCGCAGAACCACGAGAGCCACAGAAAAGCGCCTGTGACACCTGACCGGAATGCCGAAGCGTTTTGACACCAAGCCATACAGCATTGCGAAATCGATCGGCTGTGAGATGATCTCGTCCGCCCCGTCCATCTTCAACCGCCGCAGCCCGGCTAGCGACATCTCCCGATAAACCGCGACGACAAACACATCTTTCTTGAGCCGCCGCAAACTCGAGATGAGCTCCGCAGGGGTGGGCCACTGGACATCCACAGATAAGATCACCATCTCGGGTGCGTGCTGCGACACAAAAAGCACGGTCTCGTCGCCGCTGGTAGTGCACAAGGCTGTCTCTGCCAAACGGTGAGTTTGTGCAGCAATATGATCCGCCGTCGTTCTTGACGGGTCGGCGATAACCAGACATCTCAATCGATTGCCGCCTTTGCGTTGACTCATGGCCAAATCCTTTCCATCTTTCAGCGACACGTGGATTCGGGCGTCTTCACCTGGTTCTGTGTTGCAGTCCCGACAACGCCACGGGTGTCGTCGTGGCCAACGCCAATCATGACGTCGTGGCCAACGCCAATCATGACGTCGTGGCCAACGCCAATCATGACGTCGTGACAGGATTCCCTTCGGCACCCTTCATCTTTCGAAGCACAGAATCGACAATCGCCTCTTGATGGCGTGGTGTCACGTCTTTGAACTGCACGCCCAAGCCGCTTGGCGAACGTGCGGTTTGGTGCGTGGTCCATACCACAATCGCCGTGGCCTGCACCGTCATGGAGTCATCTGGTAGGTCCCAATCAAGCTTCAGCATGGTTCCTGCCGGAAGGAGCTCTTCTGTCTCGAAAAACATGCCGGATCGCCCTATGTTCTGCATCATCGCTACGCCTTGTTTGTCATCCGAGGCCCAGCGCACATTTGCTTCCATTTGTGCCCGAACGAAACGCCGTTTTTCGGCGTCGTCGACGCGGACCGCCGCCGCTTTGGCCGACGGTCCTTGCCAAAGCGCCAGAAGCCGCGGGTCTCCTTGGCGCAGCTGTTCGGTAACATCCAATGACAGGTGTACAACCTCCTTGACCTCTCCCCCGTCCCCAATCACGGGTTGCGCCACCATGTGGATGTATTTCTTTTTGCCTTTCCGGTCGGTCAACTCGACCACATTTTGTTCGAGAGCTCCGGTGGAAAATGCACGCTTGCTGGGGATCTTGTCGAAATCCTTTTGGGAGGAGAAAACTTCTGCAACAGGACGTCCGATCACCTCTTGCGGCGGTCGCCCACAAATCTCGAACAACAACCGACTGGCGCGCAACACGGTTCCTTCTTTGTCGATGAGCATACAAAGCGCCGGCATAGCGTCGAACATTGCCCGCAGGCGATGATGCTCCTCAGCTCGTGCCGAAATGTCCCGTGCGATCCCCAAGATTGCCCACGGGCGGTCTTGCCGGAGAATCACTGATGCGGTGGTTTCCACATGCACCATGTCGCCGCTCTTGGCGCGTAGGATGAATTCGGTTGGTTTCGCTTGGTATCCTTTTTCCCGCAATTCCGCGAGGGTACGCATACCTAGAGAAAGTTGATCTTCACTTAAGAGCGACGCGAAGCTCAATGTTGGAATCTCGTCATGCGTGTATCCGAGAAGTCGTAATGCGGACGGATTTGCATCAATGAAATTTCCTTCAAAGTCATGTAAATATACGCCATCGAGAGAGCGGTCGAACAACGCGCTGTACCGCTCTTCGTTTTCTTTGAGCGCTTGTTCTAACTCCTTGCGTAAAGTGATGTCGCGTAGGATCGAGGTTACCGCTGTCACTTTTCCAGATGTGTCTCGCACTGGAGTCAATGATACGGACACATGGATACGCCTCCCATCCTTCGTGAGTGCCTCTCGCTCAAAAGGTGTCACACGCAGCTGCGATTTTCCTTGAGAGAGTTGTTCGAAATCGTCTTTCTTCTCTCGCAAGGACTCCGACGGCACAAACCTGGAAACCTGTTGTCCAATCATCTCACCACGCTCGCACGCAAACATTCTTTCGGCGGAGTGGTTGCAATGAAGCACGGTACCGTCGAGATCGACAGTGAAGATTGCATCAACCGAATCCTGGACAAAGTCGGCCAGTTTTCTCGACAGATCTTCCGCTTGCCTTCTGGCAGTGATATCCCGCGCGATGCCTTGAACACCAATGCCGTTGCCGTAGTCGTCCTCGATACGAGAAGCGTTCAGCTCTAAGGCGAGAGCCGAGCCGTCGTTTGCAAGGGCGGTCAACTCAACCCCGCGAGTCTCCCCGGTGGTGTACACCGACGCGAAGGCCTCCATGACCAACGGCGTTTGACTCGGCGGCAACAAGTCGAAAAGACTGCGGTGGAGCAGCTCTTCGACGGTGTAGCCTGTGAGTTGACAGAGCCTTTGGTTCACATCCTGAAAGCGGCCTTGAGGGTCCACAGTGAAGACAGCGTCATTGACGCGATCAAGTACCGCCCGAAACTGGCGACTTCGACTTTCGACCTCGGTATGTGTCTCGTAGATGCCAGTCATCAATAGCCGCGACAGCTCGGCCCAGTCTTTGGCAAGCAACAGCTTGTGGATCTTGGTCGCCGAAACGCCACGCGCAACTTCGAAAACGACCGCGGGATCAACACCGATCAGACTCGAAAGGGTCATGAGCTCATTGACGCGCGGGATCTGACGCTTCCCACTCTTGAGAAGACCGAAGCTCTTCCAATCCATCTCCCACCGTCGCGCGATCTCGCGATCGGACATCTCGTTGCCGAGGCGCATCCTGATGAAACGGTAGAGATTACGACAGGCCTTCTTCTCGTCACGCATCCTACGATCCAATCGCTCCCAGACAAGCAGACAAGCATTGGTACATTGCCCCCCCTCTGTCAAGCAACGACACTGGAGGCAACGACACTGGAGGCAACGACACTGGAGGCAACGACAATGGAGGCAACGACAATGGAGGCACTGAAGGCCGTGACCTGTGCACTGGCAGCCAGGCGCTTCTGTTCTCTTAGCTCAGGTCACGCCTTCCTAAGAGAAATGGAAGGCGCCCAGGGAAGCCGACGCTCGTCCGGACTGGGAGACGCAAATGGCGCAATCGTTCCGCCAAACCAGCTAAGCGCCTTGACACGCCGCTTCGGCACTGAAATACGCTGTCTTGCCCAGGGTGAAGAGCAAGCGGTAGAAAGGGGAAATCCTTGAGAGAGCGCAGCGCATCAGAAAACCCGATCACAGGTCTTTCATCTCTTTGGGCTCTCTGGGTATGGGGCTGGCGCGGCATGGCCCGTGCTGTCATCACGGTGGTTACGACCTGGGTCCTACTGGCTACGTTGTTTGCATGTGCTTCCCCCCTCGCGCTTGGCCGAAAAGCTTACGCGGAGGGTCGGCTCCGAGAGGCAGAACAGGCCCTCACAGAGGATGCTTCTGAATCCGAGGACGCGCGCGCGCTTTTGGAACGAGTCCATGCGGACAAGAATGCGCTCGTTAAGCTGTGGCTGTCCCAAGCAACGCAGATAGAGCAGCGCGACCCCGAGACCGCCAGCCGGATGGCGCTGCGCTACTACCGTGCTGCCCAAGACCTGCTCTCATCTGGAGATTCTCCCGATGCTTCTATTCAAGAAAAGGTGGACAGACTCCAACGCGAACGAGGAAAGCTCGAGAAGGAATACGAAAAACTCTATCCCCTTCAGATTGAAAGCACGTCGCCGACCTGCAACTCTGCAGACATCGAGCAGCGGGCACACCGATTGGCAAAGCTCCGCGAAGCTCTGAATCGACGTGATTCATTCGTGCAGCCGCTACTCACGGTCGCCCAACACTGCTTCGTCGCGGAAGATTATGTTCGTGTCGTCGCGCTCAGTAAGCTGGCCGATGAGATCCGCCTGCCATCTGAAGAGCTTCCCCTGATTGCGGAGGCACGATGGGCTTTGGCGCAGTCACGCATTGAGCCCCCAGTGACAATCGAAGAGGAACAACCACAACCACTGAAAGAGCGTCCTCGCGGGTCACGCACCAAGACGCGCAGGCGTGCACCAGAGCCCACCACCGCGCCTTCGGAACCCGACCCAGGACAGGATGCGTTGAAGACAGCCCGCCGGCTTTTCGAACAGGGTGATACCCACAGCGCTTTCACCACATTGAATGCAAGCGTCAATGCCGAGCTACAACCAGAATCTCGAGAATCGATCGCGCGCCAACAGAAGGCCTGGCAAGACGATAGGCAAAAGCTCGTCGACCAATATCTGGCAAACGGCGAAAAGGCGCTCCGGCAGGAGGACGCCGCATCTGCTCGGCGGTGGTACTCCCTCATCCTCGAGATCGAGCCCCAACACGAGGTTGCGAAAGGCCGCCTGAACAAGCTCGATACTCTGCAAAAGCTTCGAGACACGCAAGAATAGGTGCTCAAGGTGTCGGCAGGTGCGGGTTCTGCTCGATCTCACGCGCAATGATTTCCCGCAACGTTGTTCGCTTATCCTGCTCTGAACGGCTCACACAAAGCAGGCTCTCTATCACGGCATCGTCGAAGAACTCCTCAACGAGATAGTTGCGCATGGCCTCAATCTCCGGTCGCGACTTTAGACCACGCACAGAGTAGACCTGAATCGGAGTGTCTACGCCCTTGATATGCTGGCTACCACTGTCGACCACGTCGAGGAAACCTTCTCCGCTGTCCAAGAAGGTGAAACGATCGATGACCAGTCCACCCGGCTTGGCGATTGCCTCTAATCGCGCCGCGAGATTCACCACATCGCCGATGAGACTATAGTCCAGCATGATCTCTTGGGCTCCCATGGCTCCGACCAAGCAACGACCGCTCGCGATGCTGAAGCGATAGACGAGTGGATCACGTTGTTCGAAGACACGGATCGTCTGGCTCAAGACACGCAGCACCACTTGCGCGTAGATCACGGCTCGCAAGGCATTCTGAACGTGAGCGATCGGTTGCCCTTCAGCCGGCGTCGAATTTGTCAGCAAGCCGAAATGGGCCAGGATGCCATCGCCCATGAACTTGTCGATAATGCCCTGGAATTTGGAGACGAGGAGGCGCCCCATGCACGTGTAGTACCGCGTCAACGTCCCGAAGATGTCAGTAGGGCTGTGCTGATGAGACCAACGCGTATATCCGACCGCATCGCCAAAGACGATCGACAGTTGGTGCTCGCGAACATCATCGACAGCGCCACCCGTCCGAATGCGATCGACCAGCGCCGCGTTGCTAAAGCGCATATGTAGCTCGATTGTGTCACACAGAGTATTGAAGCTTCGGGCCGCTTTTCCGATCTCGTCATCGGATAATGCCGTAGCGATTCGATGGCGATAGTTGCCACGGGTGAGTTGCTCCGCTGCCGCCCCGAGTTGGACCACGGGTCGCAGAACGACTCGCAGCAGCATGAACAGAAGAATAAAGTTCAGAAGGAGAAAGGTTCCGGTGATGGCCACCGACTGGTGGAGAATGCGCGCACCAGCCTCGGAAACTGGCGCGTCGTCAAAACTGAAGAGGACATAACCAAGAAGCACCTTGTCGTAGACGACCGCCGCGGAGATGGCTGTCCTCTCGCCCGTTTGAGACAACACGCGGGGCACCATGTCGCTTGCCCGCAATGTTGCCTCACTCAAATGCGGCAAAGTCGCTCGATCACCGGCCGCAGCGATCACCTGTCCTTTGCGGTTGAGGGCAAACGCGCTGAGGACACGTTTCTTGGTTTCGCTCTGTAGAATCTTGTCGAGTCGCAATTCGAGGTTGAGTGGACCCTGCTGCTCGTCCAAGAAATCGAGTGTGTTCGTCTGGGCAAAGACGGCAACGCTGCGACTTCCAGATGAAATGATCTCTTGGCGCAACGCATCTCTCGCAACCCTGTAGCTCAACATACCCGAGGCGGTTATCGCCACCAGAATGAGGAGGTTGACCACAAGCAAGATCTTGGCGAGTAGCGGCAGCCCCGACCACAACTGGCGCCGAAAAAGGCGAGGGAGCATAACAGAAATCGGGCGAAACATTTCGGCACCATAATGCGACGAATTACTCAAGGCCAATCGCTGCTTCAAACCTGGATGTGCAACTTACGCCGACTCGAGGGACAAAAATCCATCGAGTTGCTCAAACACCCGCAAGGCCTCGAAGCTGCTACGCTGCCAACTTAGACTCTCGTCGAAGACGATCTTTGTCTTGAGCTTCAAGTCGGGAAGCGAGTGGATGAACTGAATCAGTGCGGTCATCGTCGATGAGTTGAAGTACTCGAGCCGTTCGAAGTGCATTTCCAGGGTGGCTTGTTGGGTCAACGCCGCGTTGGCGGCGCCACTGAGAAAAGGCCCCAGAACGGAGCCCGGTTGCCTGGCATTGCTCTTGCCAATCCAGTCGAGCCTCAACAGCTTCCCTTCAGACGCGGAAACTCTGATGTGCAGATCACCCGACTCCAGGTCCTTCATGTTGGGCCAGCCTCCGCGCGCAGCATCGCACGAATTCGTGATGCTTGGCCAGAGCACTGATGAGAATATGAGAACAATTTGACGCTACTGCAATTTGCGGATCGCCAAGAGGGTGACATCGTCGTCCTGGCTGCGAGAGAAGTCTTTGACATCTCGCACTGTGTTGCTGACGATCTCTTGGATGGGCAGAAGGGCGTAGGATTGCAGGGATTGCACCAACCGTTCTTGACCGAACATCTCGCCCGCCCCCTCGGTGGCCTCGGTGACGCCGTCAGTGAACAGGAGTACGACATCACCCGTGTTCAGAGGGGTCTCGCTGTCAGAAACAAATGCACCTAAGTCATCCACCAGACCAATCCAGGTCCCCGTTGTTGGGACAACCTCCACGGTTTTGGTGCCACTGCGGTAAATCAGGATGTCTTGGTGTTTGCCCGCGAAGACCAGGCGATTCGATTCTAGGCGCATCAGCGTCAGGGTCATGTAACGGTCGGCACCCAGGCGACGGATGTTCTCTTTGACAACAAAATTCACATGCGCCAAAGCATGCGCCGGGCTGAGATTGACCCCTTGATTGGTGACTGAAGCGATACTCGTCTGGGTCATCATCATGATGAGTCCTGACTCCACACCATGTCCAGAAACATCGCCGATCGCCACCCAGTCTTCGTTGCGTTGCGTGCGAATGAGGTCGTAGTAGTCGCCACCGACCTCTTCCGCCGGACGCATGGTTGCTGCGACCTCGAATCCTCCCAATCTACTTACCTCGGGCAGCAGCGATGTTTGAATCCTCTTGGCGACTTCCATCTCGCCCCACAGGGCATCTCGGGTCTTCTTGAGATCGGAGCGCGCATGAAACTCCTGCGTGACCAAGCGCTGCTTCACGTAACTCACACTCACGGCGACAATTGCCGTGCCCATGAGGAAGAACATGTTATTGGCCACGGAGAGTGTGTCTACTGGCTCATTGCTCGGGAAAAGAAGATTGAAGCCGATGTACATGACAACGACCAACGCCGCGTTGAGGGCGGATTGGCGCAGGCTCCAGGGAAGCAGGATGGTGACAGCGGTAAGCACCAGCAACAAACCGGCGTAGTAGGTGGAATTGAAGCCACCCAAATCGGTGGTCATCAGGGCGATGGTCCCACCAAGCATGATGGTGATGAAATAGCCGTGAAAGGCAGAGAATCGACTCGGCTTGGTGGCA
>MGST01000029.1:13179-20665 GCA_001798605.1 Deltaproteobacteria bacterium RIFOXYA12_FULL_58_15
GGGCATCATGAAATAGTCGAGAATGAAGAACAGGGGAACGAGAGTGAACCCTAGTTTGGTGAGGGTGAGCGACCAAGAATGGACGAGCTCATCGAGATAGACACGAAGGGCATCGCTCTCAGTCGCGCCAACGTCCACTGGTTTTGAAGTCGTCACGTTCACCCAATTCACATGCTTCAAAGTTTCATTTCCATGAAGAGCTGAGCCTTGTCAGGCTCCAGGAACACCCTTGATTCTCGCACAGGCAAACCTCGTGTCAAAGAAATGAGATCCTCTTCATTTCGATAGAAGAGAACCCAATCGAGCCAATACTCCATATAAGTCCGACTGGGATTTTCTGGGTGGAAGTTGCCGAGCAGGATGGAACCATTGGGCTGCAGAAGGGTGGCCAATTGCCCCAAGACCGACCTCGCCACCGGTGGGGTCAAATAGTCAAACAACCCCATGGTGTAGAGAAAGTCAGCCTTTTCCACCTGACACTTCGCAAGAGCCTGGGACAGCGTTCGCACTGACCCATGAATGAACTCGATGGTGGGAGCTCGCCCCAACTTCTCCTGCACAGCGTTTGTCGATTCTTTCGCCTCTGCAATGGCCTCGGGATCCTGATCCAAAAGCACCAAGTGATAACGGTCGAGATCCTCTGGCTCGGCGAAGAGATCGAGGAGCTCACGGGCCGGACCACAGGCGATGGAAATGATTCGCAGGGGCTTGTCCCGCCCTGCCGACATCTCCCGCATTCGCTCGACGACGATCTTGCGTCGGTTGCGCACTGCGCAAGAGCCGGGGTGCTGCAGAGGATGGTAGTGCATGAAGCGGGCAAAGCTACTGGAACCGATGAACGCGTTCTTGTAGATCATGTCCATCATCGTCGAGTCGCCAGCGTAGCCGCGGGGTTTGAGGTTGGTGCGAGCCATGAATGCTGCACTCAAGATGATGTCCCAGAGTTGTTTGCGAAAGAAGAAGCCATGGCACTCGTGCTCGTAGCGGTCGAAGTGACGGGTGACGAGAGCCAACTCGTCGAGCTTCCTGTCGAGGAACTTGCTGAAGGCACCATACTGGGTGTCCACGATGGTCTGGCTGACACGCTCCCTGACGGCCTCGGTCTCCCGCGCAAGGCCCCGGTCTACGGAGTCGAATTGAGCCCGATAAACCTGCAAATCGTAGAGAAGCTCTAGGGTGTACTGACGAAATGGCGCGCAAACGAGCTCCTTGCGTTTCCACAGCAGGGGAAGTTGTTGAACTCGTTGTTGCAGGCTCGTAACTCTGCCGGTGTGCCGCAGCGAGCTGAATTTCCAAATGTTCTCAGAAAAGACCAAGCGGCCATGCCCTGGCTCCGGCGGCGGATCGTCCTTGCGGCGACGGGGAAGGGCGGGGTGCTTGTGATACTCGCCAGCGCCAAGCTCGAGGGATTTGTCGCCAAGACTGATACGGCAGTTTGCAAACGCGCTCGCGTCGTTGGGCTCCTTTGACTGTTCAAAGCTGACGATGAGCGAGTGGGGCATGGTCTTGGTCACTGTAAATGGCCGCTCGATGCCGCTGGTTTCAACAAGGATGCCCTCGACGACAGAATTTTGGGAGCGCGGCGCCACCTAAACCCCCTCGATACGAATACGGTCGTCCACAGTCTGAAAGACTTCGAGAGCCGTGAAGCTCAAGTGTTGCCAACGCAGGCTCTTGTCGTAGTGCACGGTCACTCGATTGGATCCCTTCCGGGCACGTTCGAGGATCCGAACGACGGGGGTAATGCTCGAAGAGTTCAAGTACTCAGTCTTACAGAAGTCGAGATGAAAGGGCTTACGTTGATCGGTGCTCATTTGCAGTGCCTGTTCAAGAATCGGCAGGATGAACGCAGCAGGATCGCGGGCGGTGCTCTTACCGAGCAGGTTGACGTTGATCCGTTCTTGGGTGCCGTCGACTTCGATGGTCAGAGCTCCCTGGGTGAATGTGTTCGTCTCCATATGTCCTCGGTCTAAAGTGGGTAAACCGCTGAGACGGTGACGGTGCCGTCCGCCTCCAGGCAGAAATCGAGGATGGCGCGACCTTCGTAGGCAATGCGAACGAGTCCGAGCCCGCTCTCTTCGCTGTAGAGGCTCTGCGCTGACACTTCTTCGAGGCGAGCCACGTAGGCTTCGAAGGGATCTTGAAATCCACGTATCCACTGCACGGTGCGGTCCAGCCGTACGAGGTTGCTGTCGTCGGCGGCACCGATGGCATGGCGCACACCCACCGTAATCGCTGCACTGCCCTGTTCCAAAGTCATGGTGATCTTGTCGCCGACTCCAAAGGCACCGTACTTGTTGGCATTCTCCATGAGCTCGGTGGCGACCATCGACAAGGCGTCCACCGAGCCGTCACCGATCCCCTGCCTTTGCAGATGGGCACGGACGGCCTCGCGGACTCCTTCAATTTCTTCCCAAATCGGGGGGACGGTAAGAATGAGATCGTCAGGCATTCTGGATAGGGAGGATACATCCAGACCCAAGACGCCGCCAGTGGCAAGAAGAAGAACAAGAAGAACCTGAGTTGGACTACTAGGGTGCCGTGACAAAGCCAAAATGGAAGGTACGCAACAGTGCCGCCGGATCGTCATCCGTCACCGAGGTGAGAACGGCACCCCGGTAGCAGGTGCCCGCCGCCAAAATGCCCGTGACGTCCAAGGTGAGCACACGTCCAGCCACACTCACGTGGCCCGACAGATCCACCGGCATTCCCGTTAGAGCATCTTCGAGACGCACATCGGCAGCGGCAACAGAGACGTTGTCATCGAACGTGGTCTCGATCGTCGTCGGTATGGCGATGGGCGTACCACATTCGAGATCGACCGCAGGTGTGACACAAATGACCTGCGGCCCCACCGTGTCGCCCACCTCGATGTTGGTCAACGGGTCGAGATCGGAGCCATCGGCAAACGGTGTGTTCTGGGCAATATCGGCTGTCTCATCGCCTAGGAGATCGAGCTCGATGTCGGGTCGCGTCGGAAACGCAAAGGGCTCGACCGCCTGGAAGAAGGCAGTGTCGCAGGAGTAGTCTCCCTCACACCCGCCGTTGAGAGATCCGCCCGTACCGAAACGCACGCAACCGCCAATCGTATAGTCACTGCCGTCGGCGCATGCGGCCGGTGCCCGCGCCGTGAAGGTGGTCATGGTGACCGCCGGAAGCGGCAAGCTCACGTCCATGGCTTCATCGAATTGATAGGCCACCGACTCATCATGGGTGATGTCCGGCGAGCCCGAAAGATCGGCCGGGAGGGTCGAGACCAACGACGGCGGCGTTGTATCGACGGTGAAGCTCCAATCGTTGTTGGTGGAAGCAGCCAGACAGTTGCCGGCGGTGTCCGCCACCGTCTCGAGTGCGGCGCTGGGATCCCGGGGGGTGACGCCGTAGTCTGCACATCCGCCGTCAGTCGTGTCCACGAGACTGATGGAGTAGGTTCCGCCTTTGAGGGGTGCCTCGGGCTCGAAGTGCAAGATGTCAAAGGCGAGTGCGTTGACGGAGGATGCAGCGCCGCCGCCGCACGTTGGCATGGTGTTTTCGTTCTTGGTGCCCGTGGTGCTGTTGCCAAAGTAGTAGCGACCAACGACCGGATTTCCCGCGCCGTCCTGGAAGATGAAGAATCCCGTTGGTGCGCCGTTGGCGATAGCGAGCACCGGATCGTTGATGCCGCCGACGCTCATGTTCACATATTGCCATTCGCCCACAACCACACTCGACGGATCGATCGGCTCGTCGAATTGAACGGTCACACTCGCACGCGGTGAGACATCGGTTGCGTCTGGAACCGGATCGCGACTCGCCGCGATGACGTTGGGCCGGGTGGTTTCCACCGTGTAGGTGCAGCCGCTGCCGCACACCGGTCCCGGCGTATTATCGACGGCAAAGTTGAACACGCTCGCGATGCCAAAGGTGACGGCGGTCATCTCATAGGTGCGACCGGCCAAGAAGTAATGGACGGCGTCCGGAGCGCCATTGACCAGCATGGGCGTCGCAAAAGTGTAGTCCCCATGGGTGGGGTCGGTATTGACCTTGAAAGTCTCATAGGCCACAGCCCACAGATCCCCGGCCGCCACATCTTCGATGGGCAGCGTCAATGAATTGACCGATTGCGGCAAGATACGGTCTTGGAGGCCATTGCCCCAACAAAGACCGACGCGCTGATGGCCGAAGATGGTCGCTCCAGACGTTGGAGCGGCACCCGTAGTTTGCGGCTCCGAGTTGCCGCGATTGGCGGTCCCCCAGGAGCGGCAGGTGTCCGTCGGAAACGGATTGCCCAACAGATCGGTGACCAACGGCGTCACCGTTTGCGTGATCGTGTCGTTGGCACTGTTGGAATCACAAAATGCCGGCAGACTGATGTAGAGGACGTTCTTTTCCGAGATCGTAAAGGCGCCGTCCCACACCGAGGAGGTGCCTGTCTCACCCGCGAGCTTCTCGACGAGGAACGAAGACGTATCGAGGCTGTCGAGCGCCACCGGTCGGTCAAACTGGCCGACGATGTAGGAGTTGCACGCCTGCGCCTCGCCGTTCGGCGACGGCGACAGGACGACATTGTTCGCCGCACTGGTGCGAAACGCGAACGTTCGATTGCCGAGGAGATAGCGGCCGTCACTGGTGCAGGCTTCGAGGTAGCTTCCATCGTTGGACGGCGTGACTGCGGGATCGCAGGGATCGACCCCCGCCGCTGGATTGTCTGAGGAGCGGCCACGAATGAGGAGGGCGTAGTTCTTGTCAAACTGCAAAGCAAACAGTCCCGAGGCATCAAAGCCGCAGCCCGAATCGATGATGCCATTGGAACAGGTGCCACCGGCCACCGGTGTCGCGCTGAGGGTGCGGGTTCCCACGTCGTAGCTCAAGTCGAGGGCAACGGTGCAATCGTCATCGAGCTGGTGCAAAAGTACGGTGTCGGTATCATTGGTGCTCGGCAGAGCCGGCGACGCGTCACCCACGAAGGACGCCGGCAACATGTCAGCGGCAAACGCCATCAACAGGCGGCTATTGACCGGAACGCGCTGGCCATCGTCCTCCCAGCGGTTGCAGTTGGTGTCGGTTCCCGTGAGGGTGCAGGTGGTCACTCCATTATCCGTGCCTACCGAGGTGATGCTCGGCGCAGCCCCCGTGCTGATCGATACGGGGGAGGTTGTGGCATTGGCGTTGTTGGCGGGATCGTTGTCCGCCGCGTGCAACAGGGCCGAGCTGTAGACCAAGTACTCGGTATCGTAATGCAAGGAACTCGCCACCTCAGCACAATCGGAAGTCGTGGGTTCCGGACTCAAGCGTATCACCTGACAATCGGTGCCGACCGCACAGGCATTGCCGTTAATATCGGTGAAGCTGATAGAGGTGGGAACAGGACTCGAGTTGCCGAAGCGGTCGACAAACTCCACCCAGAAGGCCGAGTCACGCACCGCGAGGTCTGTCAAGTTCGAGCCGTTGTTGAGTGTGCTCGCAAACGGCTCGGCAAACTCGAAAACAAAGTCACCGAGAACACTGCCGGGAGGATCCAGGTAGATGCGCTGCACCAATCCCGAAAGCTGGGTCTCGAAGAATGCAGCAAAGACGGTCGGCAGGGTCGTCGGCGGAGTGAGCAAGTCGAGAACCCCTGGAGCGGCCACCAGCGAGTAGTCGGTGAGAAAACGCCAATCCATGGTACCGTCGGCGCCTGCGATGCCCGTGCTGTTGTCAAAGTGATCGGCTGTAGTATCGGGAGCAAAAGACACCGTGGCGCCATCGACGCAGAAGTGGCCGCCCACGGTGAGCACGCCGCCGCCAACGGCGCTGCAGTCGGCAAGGACGGCGAGATCCATGGCCTTCTCGCTGTCCACGGTGCGCCCAAAGGCGAGGAAGAGGTTCCACTCGTTGGGGTTGGTCGTACCGTTGTCGCCAATCGAAGTGGGATCGATCCCGCGACTGAAGGTGACGTGCATCGCCTGGTCCATGGGAACGCCGGTCTCATCGTTGAGCGGTGCAAAGGCGATCACCGCGAGGTCAAAGGCCGAGCGCACCTGAAACTCGGCCAGATAGTCGACGACGAGGCACCCGCCGGACTCGGAGGCCAGCTTCGGCTCACACACATCGGTCGTCAGGGTGTAGCGGAAGGTCTTCTCGTATTCGAGCTCAGCGCTTGGCGTGAAGGTAACGGTGTCCTGCGTGGCGACGCTCGAAGAGACCGCATAGGTGCCGGCCACCGAGCCGAGCACCGAGCCGCCGAAGCCGTCGATCTCCTGCAGGAAGAAATGAGCAGCGTTGGTCACCGTACTGGCGTTGACGCTCCGATCGAAGCGCACAACGACCGGGGTCGCCGGGTCCACCCCTTGCTGTCCATCGGATGGGGTTGCCGCGAGCACGAGCAATGGGGGCCGATCAACGACTTCAAAGGCAATCGTATTGGGATCGGGCGGTGTTGGCAGTTGCCCGCCAAAGGCGGAGGCACGCGCTGATTGAATGCCGCCGAGTCCGGCGTCGAGCTCGACGACCACAGTGGCCGAATGGGCAAAGTCGGTATCGAGGCCCCCGCCAATCAAGGACGGTTGCGGATCACACAGGATGGCATCATAGCCACCACTGCTGTCGGTATCGATGAGCTGCACGCGATCGCCGCCCACAGTAATCGTCGGCGCCGAGGTGGCACACAGGTCGGAGACGATGACACACAAATCGGTGCTCACGGCATTGGTGGTGTCGAAGACCTGGAACGTCGAGCTCGTCACCGAGGCGCACTCGAGGTCCTCACTGAAATTCACCTGGACATTGGTGTCGGTGGGGACTCCCTTGGCTCCGTTGCCGGGGGTCGAGCTCACCACCGTGAGCACCGGGGGATCGAGGGCCCGAAAGGTCCAAACTTGATCCGCACCGGGCGCGGTCCCCTCAAAATCGTGGTCGTTGCCAAGAGTCCCACGCACGCGCGTCGCCGTTACCTCGTTGATAATGACGGTAGCGCGATCGGATGCCAGGGACGCCAACGCCGAAACGCGCACCACGCGCGATTCGATCAACGGCTCCGTCGGCGTAAACACCAAACGCCAGTCGTCCCCTTCGATGTCGGCGTTGTCCGGGGGCTCACTCTCATTGGGGGTGTCGCCGGCCACGGTTTCGAAGCTGAAGGTTCCCGGCAACACTGTGAACCCCGTGCAGTTGTCGGGGTACAGAGCTGGGGTGCAGGTGTCGGTGTACTCCACGCGCACCGCACCGGCATCGGGCGTGCCGTCGATGTCGATGAGAGCGCGCTCGATGCCGTCCGTAAACGTCATGGCGATTGTCGTATCTAGGGGAATGCCCTGCGCCGCCCGCGAGGGCAGGCGGTCGAGCAATCCCAGGGCAGGGGGATCCTCGTGCCGATACGCCCAGTCGAGATCGACGTGGACATCGGGGTCGGCGAAGTCTTTGTCCTCGCCGAGGGTGCCGCGGATACGCGTCTCACCATTGGCGTTCTCAATGCGCGCGGCCCGTTCCGACTCGAGGCCACCGTCGAGGGTTACGCCGACGGCTTGCG
>MGST01000030.1 GCA_001798605.1 Deltaproteobacteria bacterium RIFOXYA12_FULL_58_15
CGCTACATTCACCGCCACTCCGAGTTCGGTCCTCACAGGCACTGCCACCAACGTGACGTGGGCCTGGACGTATGCGAACAGCCCCGCACCGACGCCAACCTGTGTCATCGACCGCGGCGTGGGATCTCTGACAACTGGAAGTACAACCAGTATCTCGATCACCGACTCCACGGTCTATAGGTTAACCTGCACCAACAGTGCGGGCAGTTATCAGATGCAAACGACGATCACCACCACGGCACAAACGAATGCGCCCATCCTTGCTACATTCATCGCGACTCCGAATTCGGTCATTGCAGGTCATGCAACCAACGTCACTTGGACCTGGACTTACGCGAACAACCCCACACCCACGCCAGAGTGTCTCATCTATGGAATCGTCGGCATGCTGACAAACGGTAGCACGACCACCATCTCCATCACGGACAACACGTCCTACACACTCCTGTGCTCGAACAGTTCGGGAGAAGATACCGCAGAGTTGACCATTGATGTGGAGGCGATGGGAGACGCTCCCGTTCTTTCCGGTTTTTCGGTCTCACCTGCGATCGTTCAGGTTGACACCGCGACGAGCGTCATGTGGTCCTGGGTCTATGCAAACGCGCCGACACCCACTCCAACCTGTACCATCGATCAAACAGTGGGCAGCGCAACCCATGGCCAAGTCAGCAGTCTTTCGCTGGGCACGGACACGCTCTTCACGCTCACCTGCAGCAATTCCGCGGGGGCAGATACTGCGGAGGTCGTAGTCAGGACCATCCCGGGTGTGGTTGAGCCGTCATTCACCAAAGTCACAACTGGTTCTGACTACACTTGCGGTATCAAGACGGACGGCACCGTAGCGTGCTGGGGAGACAATGCACTTGGATGGGCGACACGCCCCAATGGCACCCTTGTCGACATCAGCGCGGCCGCGGAAGCGACCTGCTTCGTCCACACGGACCACACCGTGACATGCTTGGGGCGATTCTGGTTTGGCGATGTGACCCCGCCGTCCGGTAGCTTCATCGCGGTTAGTACCGGTGGGAACCATGCCTGTGGTATCAAGACCGACGGGGCGGTGGCCTGCTGGGGGAGCTGCTCGTCCGGACAATGCACACCACCGGCTGAAAGCTTCGTCGCCGTCAGCACGGGTAGCGGCCACACTTGCGGCATCAAGACCGACGACACTGTCGTGTGTTGGGGCCAAAATGATGATGGCCAAGCCACCGCACCGTCCGGGAGCTTCGTCGCCATCAGCGCGGGCAATCAACACAGCTGCGGCATCAAGACCGATGACACCGTGGTATGTTGGGGATTGAACACAGTGGGTCAGTCGACACCTCCCTTGGGGGCCTTCATCGACGTCACCGCGGTGAAAAGCAGTCTCACCAGCTGTGGGATCAAGAGCGACAACAGCATCACTTGCTGGGGGAATGATTTGGCCTATGCTGACGAAATCGCGCAGAGCTCCGATAGCTTTGTCAGCCTCAGCTTCGGCTCGTACCATGCCTGCGGCATCACGACGGCCGATACCGTGACGTGTTTCGGCGCGAATGACATATCCCAGGCAACCCCGCCATCCGGTGGGTTCCTGACTGTCAGCGCCGAATTCGAAGGCGGGTGTGGGGTCAAGACTGACAATACCCTGGGGTGCTGGGGATACTACGCTCACGATTCTATTCCGTCCGGAAGCTTTGTGACGGTCGCCGTCGGAGACTCGCACGGCTGTGGTTTGAGGACTGACAACACGATCGCCTGTTGGGGTTACAACTTAGATGGCCAGGCTACGCCCCCAGCAGGGAGCTTCATCTCCGTGGGGGTCGGCAGCTATCATTCCTGCGCCATCAAAGCCGACAACACCATTGTCTGTTGGGGCGACAACGAATACGGCCAACTTGACCACCCGGCCGGGAGCTTCGTCTTCTTGGCGGTCGGTTCCTATCATGCCTGCGCTATCAAAGCGGACAACACCGCAGCCTGCTGGGGCTATAACGGCTCTGGTCAGGCAACGCCGCCGGAGGGCTTCTTCATTGCGGTCGACACCCTGGGCAGTCACACCTGCTGGGTTCACAGCAACAATTCGGTTGTGTGTTTGGGCAACAACGTCTCTTGGCAATCGACCCCTCCAGCGGGCAGCTTCTCGGCCGTTGGCGTGGGCGACAATCACACCTGCGGCCTCGAGACCGACGACACCGTCACCTGTTGGGGAGATGAGGCGTACGGTAGGATCGAGCCACCAGCCGGCGGGTTCGTGGCCATCAGCGGTGCCAGAGGTTTCAGTTGCGGTATCCAAGATACAGGTATCCTCACCTGCTGGGGATCCGTCGTTCGCTGACGCCCAGTTCTGCCACGGCGTACTTGGACGGCAAATCGGTTGTGGCAGCTTGATGGGCAACCCGTCGGGGAAGTGCATCATGCGACAGAATCGCTATGTCACGAGATTCGCGGTGGTGGTGATTGTTTTGGCAGGGCTGCAGACTTCTGGTTGTGGGTCGTCGGAATCGGGGAATTGCGGCGAGGCGGGCACCCACAGCCGTAGCAATGCGACCGGTGGCTGTGTCTGTGACGACGGTTACACTTGGGCCGATCCCGGGGCTACAAGTAATTTCACCTGCGTGACTCAAGTGGCGGCATGTACCTGCGACGTCGATGCCGTCTGCAGTCTGAATTGTCCTTGCGACAGCGATTGTGCTGCGTGTGCGTGCGATACGGCCGCTGCCTGTCAGGCCGGTTGTGTTTGCGATGCTGATTGTCCGTCCTGCGAGAGTGGCGATGGGTGCATGGAGGGTTGTGTTCCGGTCGATCCAGACTGCTCGACTGACTGTGAATGTGATGCGGACGACTATTGTGATGGCAGCTGTTCATGTGATCCGGATTGTGTTGTGTGTGCGTGCGATACGGCCGCTGCCTGTCAGGCTGGTTGTGTTTGCGATGCTGATTGTCCGACCTGTGAGAGTGGCGATGGGTGCAAGGAGAGCTGCACGCCGGTGGACCCGGATTGCCCGGTTGTCTGTAATTGCGACTCGTACGACTATTGTGACAGCGCTTGTGCCTGCGACCCCGACTGCACGGTCTGCGCCTGCAATACGTCGGCGACCTGCAGCACATCGTGCGGTTGTGACGTGGACTGTCCGTCGGTCGTCACGAAAGTTGTGGCCGGTGGATTTACCACTTGTACCCTTTCGAGCGTCGGTCAGGTTTTGTGCTGGGGCCTCAACGATATGGGACAAGCCATCCCCACCCCAGGTGTTTTTGTCGAGCTTACGGTTGGAGAGAAGCACGCCTGCGGACGCGAAGATGACGGTACGACGCTGTGTTGGGGTGATGATACAGACGGTGCGACCATCCCTGCCTCCGGGGCTTTTGACCAACTCGCATGTGGTTACGATCACTCGTGTGGATTGCGCGGCAACGGGACGGTCGTCTGTTGGGGCAGTGATGCGAATGGCGTGATCGCGCCGCCGGCGGGGACGTTCACGCAGATCAGCTCCGGAGGTGGACACAGTTGCGGCATTCTTACCGACGGCGCGGTGGCCTGCTGGGGAAGAAACAACTATGGGCAGGCCATTCCCGCAAGCGGCACGTTCACCCAGATCAGCGCTGGTGGCCTGCACAGCTGTGGGGTTCAGAGCAACGGCAGCGTGCTATGCTGGGGTTTCTCGATGTTCAACCAGCTTGCCGTTCCGGCGGGCGTGTTCACGCAGGTGAGCGCTGGGGACCTACATACCTGCGGTATCAAGACCGACCAGAGCGTGGTTTGTTGGGGATCGGATTCCTATCATCAGGCGTCGGCACCCGAGGGGAGCTTTGTTGGTGTCACTGCAGGCGTTCATCACACCTGCGCATTGGCAACCAATGGCAATGTTTCGTGTTGGGGGAGCACCGCCGCCGGTCAAACGACTGTGGCGCGAGGCCGGTTGGTGCACGTCGACGCTGGCGCGTTGCACGCGTGTGGTCTCTATGCCGATGGTCGCGTCGTTTGTTGGGGTGATAACGAGTACAATCGAGCCACCGCGCCGCTCGGAGAGTACGCGCAGGTTTCTGCAGGTTATGAGCACAGCTGTGCGGTTGATGACAACGGTAGCGTGGACTGCTGGGGACATCAGGCGAGTCCTGATACGGGATCCTACCAACAAATCAGCGCCGGTGAGCAGTTCACCTGCGGGTTGAGAACGGATGCGGCGATCGGCTGCTGGGGCTCCGACACCACCTACAATCAGACCGTGCCGCCGAGTGGCACCTACGTGGGCGTCAGCAGCGGGATTGGGCATGCGTGTGCATTGCAGGCCGGAGGCGCTGTCACCTGCTGGGGGCGGAACTACGAGGATCAGTTGACCCCGGCAGCCGGCAGCTACACGCAAATTGACGCTGGCGGCCGTTTCAACTGCGGCCTCAAGAGCGACGCGACTCTCGCGTGTTGGGGGGACAACTCCAAAGATCAGGCAGAGCCTCCCGACGGTGCGTTCATGCAGGTTAGCGCCGGTGATGAGCATGCGTGTGCGGCGTGGATCAACGGCAGCGTAGTGTGTTGGGGTGACGACCGGTATGGCCAAGCGACAGCGCCCATCGGAGTGTTTTCCCAGGTCAGCGGCGGGGGCAACCTCAGCTGCGGACTTCTGAGCAATGGCAGCGTTCAGTGTTGGGGCTCGCTGGCTGTGGTCATTTCGGCTTGGTAGGAGTTGAGCGCAACCGGCACCAAGGGGATGCCCGAATCCTGAACTACTGGAAGCTGAGGAGGCTCTCAATGTTGGGCAACAGCGGCGGAGGGTTGGGGGTGTGCGGGGCCTGGAACAGAACAACCGTGGCATTCGGGAAGGCGCGCCGGAACACATTGGTGTTTGCTGGCTCGTTGTCGAAGGTGGCAATAACGGTTCCGTAGTGCCGCAGGTAATTGGTTACCTGTTGTTTGAAGATCGCGTCTTGGGTCTGCATGGTCGGCTTCATGATGAGCTCGGTGCCCTGGATACCAATAGGGAAGCCATGGTCGCGCAGGCTCTTCACTGTGCCCAATAGCTGCCTGGGGGCGTCGCGGCC
The DNA here is from genome assembly GCA_001798605.1 of Deltaproteobacteria bacterium RIFOXYA12_FULL_58_15. Taxonomy (GTDB): domain Bacteria; phylum Myxococcota; class XYA12-FULL-58-9; order XYA12-FULL-58-9; family XYA12-FULL-58-9; genus XYA12-FULL-58-9. The sequence continues at coordinate 5,017 of MGST01000030.1, forward strand.
AGTGAGATAGACGATGCGCGCACCATTGGAGTAGAGGGTGCGCACGAAGTTAACGGAACCCGGTGTGGGTTTGTCGAACTTGAGGTAATCGTCGGTGAAGAATCGCTCCGCCCAGAAGGCGGCCGCGTTTTGCACCACAGCCTGGTCAACAACGCCAATCCCGGCCATCGTATCCGGGAGTCGGTACTGCACCATGGGTTCCGTCAACGTCGACAACTGTTGTGCCGCTGCCGGGGTGATGTACTTTTTCTCTTTTGAGAACTCCTGCAGAATCTGAAGGATCCTCGGTCGGTTGTCCAAGAGAGCCCCATCGAGGTCAAAGATGACCATGGGGCGTTGTTGTTTGTTGTAGGCTGCCGTCACGTCCTCGAAGACTTTGGCGAGTACTGGGGTTTGCGCTGAAGCCGCCACCGGTGCAACGAGCGCTACAACGGCGACAAGGGCGCTGCGCACTAACATGATTTCACCTCCAGATAAAATGGTTTTAGCGGTCAAACCTATCGCAACACGCGCTGCGACGAAACTTCTTTGGTCAGACTGATGATCAACACCGATTATCATACTCGACATGAATTCGAGCCTGTGATTGGATCCCGCAGCTCAAACTCCAAATGAAGGAGGACAATGTGATTCGCTCCTCAATGACCGTGTCCGGTCTTCTCTGTGTTCTTCTGATTTCGGCGACTGTTCAAGCTGGGCAGCTTGCCATCTTCCCAGTTGTCAGTATCGAGTTGTCGAAAGACAACATCAACATGCTTGAGGACGCCCTTGCCACAGCGAGCGCCGACCTGTTCGCCTTGCGGGTGTTAGGCGCTGCCGAGGTGCGGGAGTTGTTGCCTCCCAACCAAGAACGACAGGCCGCCGCCTGTGACAATGTTTTTTGTTGGTCGCGGTTTGGCACTGCGGTCGAGGCGACCCACGTTCTTGCCATAACAGCCACCCCCGCGGATCAGGCAGTGCTTCTTTCTTTGAAGTGGATCGATGTTGCGCAGAAGAGAATCGATGTGAGGTATCAGCAGCCAATCAAGAACGACATTCTCACCTACCTAAACGACGTCAAAGTCGTCCTCGCGCAAATTCGCGACAAGGTGCCCGGCGAGTTGAAAGGCTCTGGCAAGGCACCGAAGGAAACCGCCACGATTGATCCAGGGCCGAGCAAGTCAGCGCCGAGTAAGCCCGCGTCGACCCAGTCAGCGTCGGCGTCGACGACGCCAGCGCCCACGTCGACCCAACCAGCCGCAAAGTCAGAACCTGGCTACATGGCGATGAGCCACGAAACCGTGGATGATGCGACAGCCAGCGCCCACGCGTTGGAGCGGACCACCGGCGTCAAGGTCACTCGCGTGCAGCCCGATGGTCCTGCTGGTGCTGCAGGAATCAAGTCCGGGGACATTCTTCTTAAGGTCAACGGCATGGTGATTGGTAGCTCCGATGATCTCAAGCGCATTACGGGCAAGATGAATGCAGGGCGCAAAGCCGTCTTCACCGTGTGGCGACAGCGAAAAGAAGAGACCATCACGGTAACGCTCGGCGAGAAGCCGAAGAAATAACTGCAACATGTCAACAGATCCGAAGCACTCCGCCGGGTTGAAAGGTTTTCAACGCACCTGGCTTCGGGGTCGCGCGCATCCTCTCAAGCAAGTTGTTCAAGTAGGGCAGGGTGGCGTCACCGATCAGGTCATCGAGGCGGTAAATGCGGCCCTGTTGGCGCACGAACTCATCAAGGTCAGGCTCATGCGACCTGATGACAAACGCGGTACGGCAAACGCTGTCGCTCTTCGAGCGGGTGCCGAGTTGTGCGGGCTCGTGGGACACACGGCAATCCTATATCGAGCGCACCCCGAGAAACCAAAGATCGTGTTGCCGCAAAAAAAAGAGGATGCAACGCCCGATTGAATTGGACGGCGTCCTCGGCCGTCCACTCCCAAGGGGTTCTCAACCCTGATTGAGGCTCTGCCTCTGATTGGTAATGGCTATGTTATTATCGTTGGTGTTTGCCGTGGGCGTGACGGTCCTGCCGCCAGAGCAGGTCTTGCAGCGGGTGAAATCGACCTACGCCACCGATGTAACCGGCAGCTTCTCCCAAGTGTTTGTCAACAAGATGCGTGGCAAACAGCGCGTGGAGACCGGGCAGCTCTGGGCCAAGAAAGATGGTCGGGTGCGATGGTCGTATCTTTCACCGGTCCGCAAGGATTTTATCTACGATGGCAAGACAGCCTATTTCTACGAGCCACAGAATGCGCAGGTTACGGTGTTCGACCGTTTCGACGACAGCCCACTCGCAAGTGCGGTGCGTTTTCTCTGGGGACAAGGGAACATCACCGAGGCATTTGATGTGAAGCCGTGCACGGGTACCAACTGCGACCGCGGAGAAGCGGGCGACATCGTCCTCGAGCTCTGGCCCAAACAGGAAATTCCGACCGTGAGATACACGCTGCTGGTGGTCGACCCCGCCTCCTTTCGGGTTCGACGCTCAATCGTCTTCGATCCATTGGGGAATCGCAACGAGTACCATTTCACGGAGCTCAAGTTTGGCAGCAAGATTGCAGACTCTAAGTTCGATTTTGAAATTCCCAAGGGCGCAAGCATCCTGCGCTCGACCATGACCACCGATTGAGCTCCCCGGTGGTGCGGGGGACGGTTTAGGCGGATAGCGCCCCCTCTGCGAGGGGGTTGGTCAATGTGCGATGCAATACTTCGTATGATCTTACCAAGGCGTCACATTCCACCCACTCGTTGGGTTGGTGCGCCTGACTTGTCAAACCCGGGCCGAAGTTGATGGCGTCGATGTTGACCAATGCGAGTCGGCCAACATCTGTCCAAGCAAGCTTAGGTGCCACGGCCAGTCGATTGAGGGCAAGCAGATGGTTGATGATGGGATTCTCGGAAGGTACCGGGGCAGGAGGCGAGTTGTCATAAACGTCTACTTCAGCGTCGGGAGCCATCTGCCGCAAGAGGTCGGCTGCCCGTGCCATGTCATCCTGTGGGTTGCCCGTCGGGGCAAAACGGTAATTAAGGTTGAGCTCAAAACGGTCGGGAATCACGTTGCGCGTGGCACCTCCTTTTGCCAAGGTCGCGCTCATCGACTCCCAGAACGTCAGGCCTCCCGCCAGGACCTCTCGTGGTGCCAGAGCGTGCAATCGACTCAAGAGGGCACCTGCTTTGTGGATGGCGTTCTCGCCCTCCCATGGTCGGGCGGAGTGGGCTGGTCGACCATGGAAGACAACACGGGCATGAGCGGCACCGAGGCAACCAAGATGCAAATCATTGTTGGTCGGTTCCAGGATAATCGCGAGATCGATGCCACTGAGAATGTCGAGTTTTTCGAGTAGGACTCCGAGTCCGCTCTCCGCGTAATTACCTTCCTCCCGATCGTAGAAGATCAGCATGAGGGTGAACGGAAGTTGTGCGGGTACGAGATCCTCCATCAGGACTTGCATGACAGCAATGCCGGCTTTCATGTCAGAGCCGCCGCGACCATAAATCCGGTTGCCTTCTACGCGTGTGGGTCCGTCGCTCGGGTGGGGGGGCACCGTGTCGAGATGGCCGACGAGGGCCAGACACGGGCGATTACCATCTGGTTGGCCAATGACGATATTGTTGCCGTGACGGACAACGTCATCTCGAGGAATATTTGGCAGTGACAGCGCCCAGCGCTCGATGTGATGGGCGATCTCTCTCTCTTCGCCGGTGACGCTAGGAATTTTGACCAACGCGAGTGTTGTCTCGATCAGGCGTTCACGCAAGCGATTCGTCATCACACTCCTCATAACCATCGGCAGGACATAGCACCCGACGTTCTACGTCGCACCGACTCCAATACGTCAAGTCCGGTGAGACGTCGAGATACAAAACGCGAGATCAGACTTGAACTGCAAACTTCCGCAGGACGTCGGTGAGTGAGGTCTTGCGATCAGTTGTCGCCTGGCGCTGTCCAATGATCAACGCACACGGCACGTCGTAAGTGCCGGCGGGGAATTGTTTGCTACGAGCGCCGGGTATGACAACGCTTCTTGGTGGTATTGCGCCACGATGAATCTTTTCCTGGGTCCCGGTGACGTCGACGATCGGTGTTGATGACGTGAGTACGACTCCGGCTCCCAAGACCGCCTCTTTCCCAATGTGAACGCCTTCCACGACGATGCAGCGGGAGCCGACGAAGGCACCATCCTCAACGATGACTGGAGCCGCCTGCAACGGCTCGAGAACGCCGCCAATGCCAACTCCGCCGGAGAGGTGCACATCGCGACCGATTTGCGCGCATGAGCCAACAGTCGCCCAGGTGTCAACCATGGTTCCGCTGCCGACGTGGGCACCGATGTTGATATAACCAGGCATGACGACGACGCCCCGGTCCACAAAAGCGCCATAACGGATAGTGCCCGGCGGTACGACGCGGACGCCCTGTTCTTTGAGGCCCTTCTTCAGGGGAATCTTGTCATAGTACTCGAATGGGCCCACCTCCATCACCTGCATTTCGGCAATGTTGAAATAGAGGAGAATGGCCTCCTTGAGCCAGGCATGGACTGTCCACGAATCGCCCACGGGCTCAGCGACCCGCAACTTCCCGCGGTCGAGGAGGTCAATGGCCTCGTAGACGGCCTGACGCTCTGTCATGGTGAGCGCCTCGGTCTTCCCATAGGCGGACTCGATGTGTTGGCGCAGCTCTTCTGTGCTCATGGTGCGCAATATTGCTCTCCCAGTGCGGTGCGATGCAACTATCTGCGAGCGCTTCGGTTCATTTACATCACCAGTCGTCGACCCCTATGATTGATCGCAATGCAGATGCAGATGCAAATGGCACGGACTCTATCTCTTCTTGCCTTTCTGGTGGGTTTTGCAAATTGCGCCGAGAGCGATCCCGTCGTTGGGGGTAGCGATATTGACGACGATCCCATTGTGGGTGAGCCGTGCGCCCAACCACCAGCTTTTGTCGAGGATGTTGCTGGCTGTGCACCTTTGGCCAGCGATTATCGGCCGCGACAGAACAACTCCGCACTGGACGGTTGGCCCGCGTGCATCAGTGACGACAATCTCTACCATCGCATTGAGGAGAGTGTTTCGAGTATTGCCCGAGTTGCTGCGTACGACGAGATCGTTCGTGTTCTTTGGCAAAATGGTCCGCCATCACATCAGGACTTCGTTGTTGCGCGGGTGGTCTTCGAAGAGGAGCAGGGCCTTGGATCCCGCGTGGCCAGGCGATTCGACCCTCACTTTGCCGCGCCGACGCTGGGCGAGTGCGAGGATGAGGGCGTGGCCGCGGCGAACCCCGATTATTGTGTCGGCCCCGCGGTGTTGCAGCCTTCAATCGTCGCTGCATTTGCTGACGGGGCCGAAGGACACAATCGCATTGTCAATGCCACCGTGATTGAGGATGCGATACGTTGGTTTTTATATGTCTCGGCGATCAAAGAGGCTACCACCTGCACCGAGACGGCCAAGGACTGCGACAGCGCGTGGGCATATTACTCAGGGGGAGCCGCCCGTGAACACCCGATTGGACTCGCGTCTGACATTGAATCGTTGGCGACTGAGGCCCACAATCGCGCCTATGATGGTTTGCTGGCCGTGCGTTGTTGGCGCGATCTCGACAACGGCGAAGTTGCCAACAATGCGACCATGCGTGTTCAGGCGATCGCGCAACTCGATGTCGCACTGCTTCGTGGAATGGCGGTGCTGATCCGCCGGCACTTTCAATTGTTGGAGTGTTCGACTTGGGATTACCAACAGGCCCATTTGCAGGCTCTGCGCCTGCTCGTGCCGTTGTTAGACCGTGAATCTCGGGCGAGAGATGCGGTGGTCGCAGATCTGCTCCTGCGCGAAATCAACGGCAGTGCTGACGCCGCCGACATCAGCACGGTGCTCGATGCGATCGATACGACATATCCTTGCCCTTGAGTGCTCGCGGTCGCGTACGGCAACCCAATTGCTGATCGTGATTGTGGGGGCCGCGTACCTGGCCATCCCGACGGTTGCGAGCGCAAGCGCGGATGACGCGGGCGACGCGGACTACCCAGACGACGCAGACGACGGGGACGACGCGGACTATGAAACCGTCGTTCATGGTGAACGGCAATTGACGCCAATTCTCTCCGGGCATCGAGCGAAGGCGGTGGTGACCCGTGAGGATATGGAGCGGCGTATGCCACGTTCGGCACCGGACGCGCTTCATTATGAGCCCGGCGTTTTCGTGCAGCAGACCGCACACGGTCAGGGGTCGGCGTTCATCCGTGGTCTCACGGGGCAGCAGACTCTCATTCTCTTTGATGGCATTCGCTTGAACAACAGCACTTTCCGACAGGGCCCAAACCAGTATCTCTTTACCCTCGATACGCAAACCATCGAGTCTCTTCAGATCTTGCGGGGCGGTGCCTCGACGGAGTTTGGCTCAGATGCGCTTGGCGGCGTCATTCTCGCTTCGCCCATCGAGCCAAGATCGGTGCCAGTCGAACATGGCGGTCTTGCGTACGGTCCCCAAGTGCGTTTCAAAGGTGGCACTGTCGATGGTGAGGCTGGTGGTCGCGCGCAGTTGGAGATCGTATCGCCCGATCTCGGCTTTTTGGGTGGCATCGGCGGGCGCCATGCGGGCCTTCTCGATGCGGCCGGCGCCGTCTTGGGGCCACTTGGCGACGAGCCCAGTCGTGTCCCCCGTTTTGCTGGCAACGGCAGGACGCAACTCGGGACGGGGTTCGACGAATTGACCGCAGATGGACGATTGATTTACCAGGTCGCTCCCGATCATGTCCTCAAGCTTGCGGCGTATGCGTACCGGCAGTTTGACGCGCCTCGCACCGATCAATGTCCTGCCGCCTACGCTCCCTTTGATGAATGTCTCACCTATGAGGAGCAATTCCGGTCTCTCGTGTACGGTGTCTGGCGCGGCGATCCGGGGTACACCTTGCTCAAGAGATTTCGCGCGACTCTGTCGTGGCAACAACAACATGAACGGCGATCCTTGAGGCGACCCGGAGCCTATGTTGAAAACACCGGCCGCGACACCGTCGACACTTTGGGCGCGACGTGGCAGGCAAGATCTCGACGGTTCGAGCCGTCTTCCTGGCTGGATGTGACGTTGGATTTTGGTGTGGATACCTATGTCGATCGGCTGCGCTCTGCGGCGTGGATTGGCTTTGCCGATATCGGTGTGACCCAGAGGCTGAGTCGCGGACAGTACCTCGACGATTCGACTTATGTGTATGGTGGGGCATTCGTTGACGGTACGGCAAGACTGTACTCTCGGGTGCGGCTGCGCGCAGGCGCGCGTTTCTCCTGGATAGCAGCGCAAGCGCCCGCGGATGTCGATTCGGGATCTGTGGCCATCGACCGTGCTTGGTATCCATGGGTTGGTAATGTGGGTCTCGAGTGGCGAATGAACTCTTGGCTCTATCTGTTGGCCAACGCGGACTTGTCATTTCGAGCGCCCAATCTCGACGACCTAACTTCGAGGCAGCAGACTGGCCCGGGCTTTCAATTCGAAAACCCCAGTCTAACTCCCGAGCGCGCCGCCACTTTGGAGCTTGGCGGGCGAATTGTAGGGCCGGTTCGGGTCGAGTTATGGGCGTTTCGCACACAGCTTGCGGATGGGGTGGTGAAGAGCCCAAGGCCCGACAGCGCTTGTCCCCCCGCAACACCGCGATGCCAGGCGTCCTGGACGAGGTTCCAATTGGTGAACGCGGCATCGGCTTCAGAGATCCTGGGTATTGAGGCGTCCATCTTTGCACTGTTGCCAGGAGGATTCGAGGGACGAGCGAATTCTTCGTGGACCCGAGGTGAGGGCCCCAACGTCGGTGACGGCCTGGCCGACAACGCGATGGCATACGAAGAGCGGGTGCCGCTCTCGCGAATTCCGCCACTCAATGGTTCGGCGGAGCTCCTGTGGCGTCACCCATCCGGAGTGTCGGCCAGTGCTGGATTTCGTTGGGCGCTGCTTCAAGACCGATTGGCTCTGGCTGATGTGTCGGATGAGCGCATCCCCCAAGGTGGCACACCGGGCTTTGCGGTACTTGACCTCCGGGTCGCATACAGGATCAGCAACCTCCTGCTCCTCTCGATTGCCCTCGAGAATGTCACAGACGCCGTCTATCGGTATCACGGATCGAGTGTGAACGGGCCCGGCCGAGGTTTGGTCGCCATCCTCGATCTCGGGCCTCTTTGGCGCCTGTGAAATCGCGGGTTCTTAGTACCGTTGTGTTATTTCAAGCCGAGAGCGATTGCGAGTGCCTCTTTCAAACGGTTCAAGGTTTCTGGGTCCAGGTGTCCAATGAAGTCTGTCAGCTTCGACTTGGGGATACTGATGAGGCCGTCACAGTGTATACTGCTCGTTCGCTTGAGGCCGTTGCGTTCACCGACCTCTACCTGAGTCGCCAATCCGTGAAATGCGGAGTAAACCGGAGCGCAGATCACCGTTGAGTACTGCGAGTCGATCGCAGGTTGTCGGTTAACGACGACAAAGACTCGGTGTGACTTTGGATCTTCCCGAGCACCCTTGCAAACCCGGAATAGGTCCCCTCGTGTCACAGCTCCACCTGATAACCCAAGACATCAAGTGCTTCATGATTGAGGTCATCCGCATTCGCGTTGATCAATGCGAGATCCTCTCTGTCACGGTGCTCTCGCTTTCTTGCAGCGAAGTAAGCCCTGAGAGCAGTCTCAACCACAGCAGATCGATTTCCCGCGGTTTCGGCCAAGTTGTCGAGCTCCAAGATGACGTCCGGGGAGAGTGTGATGGATGTTTTGACCTTCATCCTACTAATATACTACCGCGTTCCTGCGCGTCAACTCGGGGTTCCCAAGGCCCCCAAGGCCCACGGCCATGACGATGTTGTGGGGTAACCAGTTACGCTAGAAAGACAAAGTGAACGACGTAACGTTGCCCACGGCGGGGCCGGGAGATGCGCCCTCAAGATAGGGAGCGTTGTCAGCAATGGGCTCACCGAAAAACATTTCGGAGCTCAGCCAACCGAATCGCACTCCGAATCCGCCTCCGGGAATGATGAGCGTCGGCACCAAGGCGTCGCCCGGGGAGAAGATGGCGTCAACACCAACGAGAAGATACAGATCGAATGACGGGTTGGTTCCGAACCACGGGCGTTGGGCACGCCACAGGCTGAAACCAAACTCCTCATGAATACCCAGGCCGGCGCTGAATCCTTCTTCTTTCGACTGGATACCCTCTTCACCAAGATCGAGATCGGCGTCGAGATTGTCTGCTTCTGACACAAGTTGAAGCAGGTAGACCTGGGCGGTGGTCGCGAAGAAGGAACCGTGGCGGCGGCGGTATTGAATTGCGGCCCCCATGCCGCTGAAGGAGACCCATGTTTCCCCATTGGGATCGAGATTCACACGTTCTTGGGGAACATCCCAACCGGCGATACGCATTGCAAACCCAATCGCGATGCCGTTGTTGAGCCAATCCAGCTCGCCCGCGTTTGTCGGCTCGCCCGTCTTCTCTTCCGGTGTCGGCGGTTCGGTCTCGGCGGTGGTCGGTCCACTCTCTATGGCGGGTTTGTCGGTCTGCATCGATTCAACCGGTTCACTCGGCACTTTCGCGCTCGCTTCGGCTGCTGGTGCGGTTGGCTTCGCGTCGAGATGGAGCAACCGGGTGACCGCATCGCCAATCCCTTTGGCATAATTGGTCTCGTCATTCGGCACGCGTAACGAGAGTCGCTCACGGATTTCGGTCTTGCCGATGTCGACAAGCTTGAGGGTAATAATCAGCTCGTTGCCGAGACGGGAGACCGCGCCTGAAAGCATGAGGTCCACACCCAATGCGCCGCCAATCTCGGCCGCACAGCTCACGTCGTCACAGCCAAGCGCAGATTTCATCTTCTCGAGGCCGATCATGGCGTTGATGTCCGAGGAGCCGATCACCCTCATGCCGGAGCGCTCGTGCATCTCCGTCACCAGCAACTCGTCGAGGATGGCGGCAATCTCCGCGGGAATGCGCTGTGGTTGAACCGGCATGACGGCAACCGACGGCTTGTCCTGCGCCTGCGCCGAGGATGACACATGGAGTGACACTGCCAACATGGCGGTGAGAATCGGTTTGTTCATCAATGTTCCCCTCGGAAAGTCCCATGCAGGTTGACTACGCTGCCGGCGCCAGCACCAGTTTCCGCGCAAGCGCTTCATATACCAAGGGACTCTTGCGGGCGAGCAGAAATTCCGCTTCGCCCCGCATGCGGACCTCTACAAGTGGCTCCCGCCCACTCATCGCTGATTTCAACTGCAGGTTGAAGGTGGAAGGCGGTGTGACGCTCTCAGGGACCGGGCGGAACCCTTTGCCGACGAGCTAGCACCAAACGCCTGAATTGGCCGGCGTTGGATCAGTTGGTTTTTCCACCAACATAGGCACCCGCGATGGCTCCAGAGAGAGGATAGGCTTCCTATTCTCCATCCAAGGAATGTGAACGGGCCTTCGGTTCGCATGGTCGACAAGAGTTTTCCAGACGTCCCTCAGGCGCTTCGGTTTGAGCAGGACGATCAGGGTGTCTTTGCCAAGGAAGATGTCGGCGGGCGTGTTGAAGAACCACCGTCGCAGAGTCCGAGGATGTGCGTGCTTGAATCTTGTTGGTTGGTGCGGTCGCCTCTTGCATCCCGCCCTCGTCCCGGTGGTCCAGCAGCGCCTTGGCCAGAGATGGGCAAATGAATAGCCCTTTGGTTCGATTCGTGACGGATCAGGGCCACTGGCTGGGACCCCGGCTTTCGCTCGTATAGGGTCTTATCGTTACAACCTTCCCGTCGACAACTTCAACATCGAAACACCGCTGGGTAGAGGACCTTCCGGGGAATGATCCACCACAACTGGGGCGGTCCTTAAATGCCGTATTCCTCGCGCACTCTTCTTTCAGTATGAAACCATAGGCACTATGGGGATTGTCTTCGGTGGGAACTTTGCACCGAGTAACCCTGCCACGCACCAGATTCATGAGAGGAAGTTCATCTTCTGATTTGTTGACCTTCGCCATAACCGCAGCTTTGGCGACTGCAACGGCCCGATCGTAGGAATCGAGCTCTTTGATTGGAGGGGAGTTGAGATAAGGCTTGGGCAGCTTGACGTTGCTTTCCTTCAGCTCACCAACATGGTCATGCTCCTCATGGAAACGGTCTCTCCCTTTTTTGAGATACACGAGTTCCCCTTCGGCAGTGACCTTGCCGGCTCCTATCCAACGGCTGTAGGAACAGTACCCCCAGTGATCGTTCTCATACGTCTCCTGGCGGAATTCTTTGGTGCTGAAAGTAACATACATCTCGCCAGACATTGCCTCCGCAAAGCCGACGAGTTCCAATGGATAATGAGTTGAAAGGTGGGGCTTGTTTTCAAAGCCTTTGCGCACGACTTCAATGGCCCGCAAACGGTGTGCAATATGAGGGGGAACGCTCAATTCCTGTGGGGGGTCCGCGACCGCCTTGGGCTGGTTTGGATGATCCGTCGTAACCGCGAGATCGACATTGCCGGTTTGGTTTTCGGATCCCTTTTTCCGTACGTCCACCTCCAACTTGCAATCCTCGGTCGTTGCTCCGTCGGTCTTTTGTACCGTCGCTTCGTTGCTGAGAGCCTTTTCGGTTCCCGTCATCCTTGTCAGGAATTTGTCCAGCCAGCTTACGCCCATATTAGTCATCCATTGCCTCCGTGTTGAGGAGCCGCTCCAACAAAGTGTGACAAAAAGTCGGTATCACTACCCAATGTCATCTTCCCCGACCCATTTTCGCGAGGAAGCTCTTCGTCCTTCTCGTTTCTCAGCCAGTGGGCCCAATACGACCCTTCCCTAATTGTTGTTCACTCAAGGTCTTCTTCTCTTGCAACCTCATCTTGGTTATCGGCCGTTTTGACCAACGGTTGCCCGCAGCCGGATGCTCATAAGTTGCATCTGGATCAGATAGACTTCGCCAACGGTGGCAATCGCTACGATACTGCCGAGAATTGATCCGCCGCCACACCCGGCACCGGAGCCGCTGGCGCAAACATCGACAGGATTCGGCCGAAAGGTCGTTGTCCCATCCCCAAGGCTACCAAGAGCATTGAGTCCCCAACATTTCACTCCACCGGACGAGGTGGTAACGCAGGAATAGTCGTCGCCTGTGACGATTGAGCCCCGCGATCCCAAGCACCTGCTGCAAACCCCGCCCGGAAGTGTGGGTTCTGGCGGAAACCAAACCTGTGTGCCTACCATCCCATCTTCTCCCAGCGTCAAAGTGGGCATGAAGACGTTAGGTGTCCACCAAATCGGGTCAACTCCATATCTCCATGATGCCACCCTCCATCTACCGGACAGACCATCTCACCACATAGCGAGTCGCTCAGTCGCAGCCAATCGGGCTTGTCCCCGCAGTCGTCACGACGTTTGGAAAGATGACCCGGTTCGCGCGATTCGATTCCACTTGATCTAGGTGGCGGGAAATAGGGATAGTTGACAATGGTGGAACGACGCGTTTGTGGGGCTCGCGTGGTCGGGGATTGAATAAAGCGATGGTCGGGAAATCAAAGTCGCGTGTTACCGGTTTGGTGGACCCATCGAAGGCCGCCTTTGATTCCGCATTCGGGTCGAGCGTCACGCAACGCAAACGGGTCACGAAACACAAACGGGTCGACACCTCCGTGGATTATTTCGACTCGGTCGGGGTACCGGGGTTGGACGGGCGGGGTCATCAGGTCGCTCCCACCACGAAGGAACAGAAGGCGAACAGTGAACAGCTGGTTCGGGTTTTCGTGCAGCGTTGTTCCCCGGATCTTTCGGGACCGGTCGAAGAAGGCGTGCCCGGCCGCTATTTCGTCCAACCACCGATCGATGGAGAGTTCCCGATTCCTGATGGACCGGCGGTCCGCGCACGCTTGGCGGGAGGCGGGGAGGATTGGGCGCGAGAATTCGCTGCCGGCAACGCGGCAGATGTCATGACCGCCTTTGTGGTCTGCAACGAAGTGAAGGAGATGGTGGAGCGGTGGGTCGAGCATCGGATTGATTGGTTGGACGGTGACAAGTTGGAGGTGTACCCGCTCGTTGAAAAAAAGCCGGACAAGACGTTTCTCAACGCTGCCGCCGGGCCTGATGTGCATGACCTCGACGGCGACGGGAACGTGCACGAGCCGATCCTGATTCTCGAGCGCGACACCAGCTTACAAGACGGGGCGGGGCGACACCCCGCCAACGCCCGAGATCCAAAAATCGTAGCCCACGAGACCGGGCACGCGATTCTCTGTGGCCTGATGGGCCACGACACCGATAGACTCATCGGGTCGAGCAAAGAAACCGTTTTTCTTTCGGACACCATTCACGAGGCTGTCGCTGACGTTGCTGCGATTTTGCACGGCTTGGGACAAAACGAGGTCTTGCGTGCGGTGATGGACGAGACCGGCGGAGATATGCGCAAGCCCAATTGTGCCAGCGCCGTCATGGAGACACAGGCCGCATACACGGACAGGCTGTTCCGCAGCCGATGGCCACTCGATGCTGAGACCGCAGAACATCTCGGCAAGTGGGTGGCGCTGGAGCGACTGCCCGAACATCTCGGTTGGTTTGGACGTCTGCTCCGCGAAGAGCTGACAAGCGTGGACTCGACAGGAAGGCTGTCGGACAAGGATGTCGATGCGCTATTGGCTGCCATCGAGAGTGGGCTTCCTGAGTTCGTAGAGCAACAAAGAGGGGCAAGACTCCTCGACAGTCCCTGGCTTTGGGGTCACGCTCGGGACAACCTGGGCGACAATAAGGACAGCTACCCTTACCGGGAGACGCGTGATGCCATTGAAACGGCGCTGAAACGTCTTGGCGCGGGACTGACAGACGAGAGTCCCAGTGCCCTGCAAGAGAAGTACGACGATTTCATCCGCTACTTCGTGACCAAAGAGGCGCGCCAGAACGGCGGTGGGCTTCCTCGACGGTTCGACCGGCTCAACCATGTAGACGATGTCGCTCCTTGGATCACGAAGACCCAGCCTGGTGAAAAGGACCCTCATCCGGCCAGCTTGCCCATCTCGAGCGCGACGTACGATGTTTTGGTCTCTCTCGTCGAGAAGGGATTGAATGAAGGTCTCGATTTCTTCACCGTAGTCGCGACGGCGCGTGACGCCGTGGGGCGGGTGTTTTTTCGAGCCACAGAGAGGTGGGCACGTGGTGTCAGGGACAAGGCGGACCTGACCAGGAGTGCTTTTGCCGCCGGTTTGATCGAGGTGGCAGCGGAATTGGCCCCGAGCAGCTCGGGCTTCTGGGCCGACAGCCTGCGGAAGCGGGGAATCCTCAACTGTCCGTAGGGATCACTTGTGGTTTCGGTTCGGCATTCAGGTATGTGGCGACAGCTTCCTCTGGCAAGATCACAAACGATCCTGGCAGGCGCACTGGATAAACGACAAGGCCCAATCGCCTTCGCCGACTGACGGGATCTCGTCGGAAGAAATCAATCTGTCCACGTAACCACCGACGTAATAAACACAGCCATATTCACTCCAGTCGTCATTTACACAAACCTCCTCGAAATCCACGCTCATCCCCAGCCGAGAACAAAGTTGCTGGCAGGAAATGGCTTCGGAGATTTGGGCGATGCCGGTGCAGGTTCCCAGGTATTGAGATCCATCACATGCGGCCGAGGCAAGGCCCGCGCCGTCTGCACTGTAGTCAAAGCAGTTGCGGTTACACTGCCCACAATTGTATGGGTCACTGATAACGTCGAGGCAGTCGGTGTTGCCATCACACAGGTCGAAGTAGTAACTGCAGGCCTTTTGGCGGTCTGCGCAATAGGCGTAGGGATCAAGTGGATCCACCACTGGAGTGTCGCAGGCGCCGCAGTGATTCTGGTCGCTATTGAGATCGGCGCATTGACCGTTGCAGACCGCAAAGGATGTGTTGGTGTTGCAAATCAGGCTGACTTCGACGTTCTGGCTGGTTTTGTGGCCCGCCTGGTCATTGCAACCGCACACACAATCAGCCTTTTTTGCGCCCTGGTCACCGCAGTTGTCCACCCAATACTCGGTGTCGTTGGCGCAGATGACGCTGGCATTTGGATTTTGCACTTCGCAATTGCAGGGTTCTTTGCAGGCGGTGAACTCCTGGTTGCAGCCGCACTCGCAGCTGCCGGCTTGTTCCTGATTCTGGCCGCAGCTGTCGACCCAGGAGATTTCGCCGTTGATGCAGAGGGTGTGGTTAGGTTTTCGAACAAACCCTGGGCCTCAACGTCCGTCTTGCTGACGTTTTGTTTTCAGGTAGTCCTGAACATCCTCGGGAAACGATTGCTCGTCGAGTCCTAGCAGGTCCACGACCATCTCCGCCGTCACGAGATACTCGTGCAGTTGAAACCCGTAGAAGGTCACGTCACCGATGCGGCTGTTGGGTTTCTCGCGCAAATGTTGGAGCAAAGTGTGGCAGGCAATCTCAGTGGTACCGCGAAGACCGAGATTGCCGGTTCCGGCTCCGAGGGCCACCATGGCAACTGAATAGCGAGAAGAGGACTCGAGACCCTCGATGGCTCGCCAAAGGTTGGTCGTACAGGTGCGAATCAAATCGAGTGTGGGAAACGACGAGCCTTGAAAGCCGTGCCGGTAGTCCATGACAGCAACGTGTGCAACATGGGTAGCGCGGGGATGACTGCCGGCGTGGGTGATGAGAACTTGGCCTGGCTGCATGGGCCCACCAAAGGTCGAGTTGAGCGTATCGTGGACCTGTTGTTGGAAGTCTGGACCGCAGGCGACGCGGATGGCACCGGAAACACCGCTGCCAAGATTGCCATTGGTGTTGGAGGCGTTGACGAGAATGTCTTCATTTCCATCGGTCAAGCTTCCACGCTCGACTCTGAATTTGCGCTCGTAGCTTTCGGGGCTCATGGATTGTCTCCAGACGTTCGGAAAAATCAAACGGATTCAGCCATCCTGTAGGCCACATCCTGATTTGATGGGCCACCGAGCCGCCGCCAGCCGACTGCAGCGGCGTCGCATGGCTGCACTCGTCCTCTTTGGCAGGCTGCCCGAAAGCTCATTGACCCCAATCGCAACGATGGCTATCTCGACATCAGATGACAAGGCGCCACTGGGAACGGACAAAAGGACTGCCCCCGAGGTCACCTCGCCGCCAGCGGTGCCGAGAGTAACCGGCGGAGGGATGCCACCCTCGGGTGTCCAACAACAGAGGGCGTCCTCTCGCACGGTTCGGGTGACCAGGGGCGCGCCAAAGGTTCCGCCGGAGCCGAGGCCGAAGCAAAGCAGGGCGCGGTGCTCGTGACGAGTGTTCTTGAGGCACTTGTCGCTGCGTTTGATTTCGTCGGCGGTGACCTCCTCGGCTTTGCCACCGGTGCCGTTGGGTCGTCCAGCCATGGTTTTTGTCAGACCACATCGGCGGCCTGAAAAACAGCCCAAACCCAATTTTTCGTCACGCTTTTGAACAAAACATTAGGTGTTTGAGGTCTCGGGGCAAACCCAGGTTGCACAAAGCCGCCAGGGTAGGGCGTTTTCGACAAAACCTAATATTTGAATACTTTTATTGGGTTACTGGTTTTTGCCTATCCGAGGCGGTCTAGCATGTGCTTTCGGAGTATTTGATTGATGCGTGTTTGGTACTTTCTACCGCGCGACTTGAACCAGGCCAGCACGTCAGCGTCGATACGGATCGTCACGGGCTTCTTCACCGGCCGATAGAACTTCCCACGGACAAATCCATTCCACTGGGCAATGTCCGGTACGTCTTCATCAACCACCGGTTCGCCGGTCTGGTTGGCGAGGTCTTCAAGCTCCCGACGCATGTCAGCCGACACCTCGGAAGTAGGTGTCCGACTCCGCTTTTGTTGCTTTCCGCGCTGAGATGATCCGGATGATTTCTTCGCCATCGTCGTCCTCTCTTTGTGTGTGCGCCACCATCAACACAACCAAACCGCCCACCTCGCCAATGCTGATCCACCGCTCCTCGTCATACTCAAACCGGTCATCCAAGACGCTGAGGATGTTGGGGGTCCTGGAAGATCAGTGTGGCCACTTCAAAACTGACTCCGTGTTTGGCTTTGTTTGCACGGCTTTTGTCCTCGTCCCACTTGAAGAGCGACATACGTTTTTGTATGTACTATTTTGCACATACAATCTAGACCTGTCAACACGGTGTTTTGGGCCCAGCGACAAGTAAGGCCGTAGCCCGCGTGCTGGATGGCCATGACAATCCTTTTGGTTAAGACCGCCTGCTGATGCGTCAAATCTGCATTCTTGGTGACAATGAGATCTGCTTCTTTCGGGCGTTGCGCCAACCGAGCAAGCTGGTTATCGCCAGTGTAATTGGTCTCGACCTTCACGCCTGTTTCTTTCTCGTAGTACGCAAAGATGTTGTTGAGATGGCTCGAGGTCCGATCGGTGAGCACGCGGATGACCTTGCCCTCAGGGCTCGCCGGGGACGACTCCGACCGCTGACAACCGACAAACACCGTTGCTGCCACAACGAGAAACATGAGCGATCGCATAGTTTCCTCCCAAGCGGACAGTGCGCTCGATTCGCTCGTCGAGATCATGCAAACCTGAAAATAGCCTGCCAACGCCGCTGTCAACCGACAGCCGTGAAAGGCGCGTTGCTTGACGCTGGCGAAGCGGAAACAGTGATCGCGTTTCGCAATCACACGCTCATGCTTGGGCTGGCTCGAAATAGCTCGCGAACCTCGTCTGGAACAGGAGCGGCGGCGAGCACTTGCCGCGCGGTGGCTATCGAGTCGCTATCGAGCGTCGTCCCGAGATTGAAGAGCGACGCCGAATGGCCCGATTGTTCCTTCGAAACCAACCCGGTCTTCAAACCACACCCACGACGCCATTCCACCACCCGATCGGACCCCCGGCCACTACCTGTGGCGACACCGGGAAAAAAGAGCTGCACCGAAACCAGCTCGTTACCGGCATACCAAAGAAGGAGGTCACACCGGTCACCGGCGTTCTGAAACCACCGCCCCGGTCCCTGAAGTGACGGTTTGACCACCATGGGATCGATCTCGCGCAGTCCCCTTCCCCATTGCTCAGGCGTTCGCATGGATGAACTCTAGCACCAGTAAAACAGAGCAGACGAGATGAGGAGGCTACTCTTCGATGCAAACGTTCGGGATCGAACCTGGAATGACTGGCGGAAGGTTGCATTTCCAATTCGCTGGGCAATCCTCGTCCGCATCGCATTTGATCTCGCAAGTAGACGTATCTCCGCCGGGCCCAGCGGCTGTCACGCAGTCTTGGCCTTCGGCGCATCCGGATGCAGGGCAGGTTTGCCCTATGCCTGCCGTCGATGTATCTGGGCGGTCGCCGCAACCGGTTATTGTCATCGAAAAGAGGACCACCAACGCTCTCGCCGCAAGTCGCATCATTTCTGAACTCCTCCTGCACTCTCGATAAGCAAGTTTGGTGCCAGACTGTTGTCGACGTCAGCACCTTGACGATGCTACGTTCTGAACGAGGCCCGCCAGTCCAGCGGCGGATACAGACGTAGACAGGATGGCGCGGATGTCTCGTTTCGCAGGCACGCCATCGGCGGTCCATCGGGTCTCTGCCAAAGACGCGGTCACGCGACCATACCGATGTCAAAACCAGGAAATAGCAGGACCGCTGGATGTACTCGAAGGGCTCGGGCCAGAGCGAGCGCCCTCTCACGGCCCATCATCCGCGCTCCGCTTTCTAGAGCAGATACGTTGGATTGAGAGATACCACTCATCTCGGCCAACGCCTGTTGGCTCAACCCCTGAAGCTCTCTCAATGTCCGCAGCATCTCGCCAGGCGACACCTCAACTTGGACTCGCGCCGGCGCAAAGTCCTTTCGGTTGATCGACCTTTTTTTTTTGTCAGTACTCATGAGGATTCACCTCCCGATGGGACCTTACAAACGATCCTGGCAGGCGCACTGGATATAGGATAAGGCCCAATCGCCTTCGCCGACTAACGGAATCTCGTCGTCGGAATTCAATCTGTCCACGTAACCACCGACGTAATAAACACAGCCATATTCATCCCAGCCGTCATTTTCACAAACATCTTCATAATCCAGGCTCATCCCCAGCCGGGAACAAAGTTGCTGGCAGGAAATGGCTTCGGAGATTTGGGCGATGCCGGTGCAGGTTCCCAGGTATTGAGATCCATCACATGCGGCCGAGGCAAGG
>MGST01000031.1 GCA_001798605.1 Deltaproteobacteria bacterium RIFOXYA12_FULL_58_15
TGCGCACTTGACCATGAAAGAGAGGTCTATTTGCCCAATCGAACCCCGTCAATCCCGACGCCCAGCTACCTTGATATTGAACACCATGCCCGCGGTACAGTTCCTATGATCCACCGAACACATCTACTGCAACCGATACCCCACTCGCGCTTCCAGGTAGTCGAGCTCGATCGAAGCATCGGTCGTGCCATTCCCATTTGGATTGAATGGCGTCACACGGTAGTAGAATTGCCTCTCGTGAGGAACGAGCAACTCGTCGACTGAATCAGTCTGAATGTGAGTCAGGGTTTGTGGTGCAGAGGTCCAGTTTGCGCCCTGAGCGGTTTCCCATCTCTGCCTCAATCCATTCCAAGCGGCAATGCTCATGCCGTACGCTGGTTCGCCGATGATGTTGCCGTCGTCGGATAGATCCAAATCCAACGTCGCGCCGATTCCACGACCGCGTGCCTCGATCTGGGTTTCGAGCATGGTCAATGGTAGGTCTGCGACCCCCGAGCTGTTCCAATTCACAGTCATGCGGATCGCCGGTTTTTGGCTTGCGCGTTGGTTCAATGACCACACTTCGTCCGCGTCTCCGGTCAACAAGCCGCCAAATAAAACAGTCTCGCTGCGGCTCGAGTCATAACCAGCAACGTTCCAGTAACGCGCCTCAACCGCAGCGCCCGTTGGTGCGAGCTTACGCCAGCTTTGGCCAGACCATTCCCAAATATCTGAGGCACCGACCAAGCTCTGGTTCGTCCACCCTCCCCACAAGATAGCGCGCCCCCGCTCGTTGTCGTAGGTGAGCTGGCCCGCCCATCGCGAGTCGGGTGTCGGATTGATGCTCACTGACGGCATGACCTTTGTCCAAGTGTGGTTGCTCAACTCCCAGGCATCAAAGAAGGTGCAATCGTACTGGCCCCCCGCCGGCTGTTGGTCGGCATCCTCATGACAGGTGACAGGCGAGTTCTCCTGGCGGCCGCCGAAGAGAAAAACGCGCTGGCGAGCCGTCTCGTAGACCATTTGGTGCAGCTGACGTGGTTGCGGAGATCCCCCCGTGATCGGCGCTTTGCGCCAACACGGCCCAGGGTTGTTGGGGCAATCAGCTCCCCAAAGACCGAACTCCCAGGTGTCATTGCATTCATTGAGCCCTGACCCGCAACCGCCTGCGATCGATCCACCAAAATAGACGAGGCGGTTGTTATCCGGATCGAAGACCATGCGCCCATTTTGCGCGGCTGTGGGGCCTTCTGGACAAGAGGTTCCCGGGCCACAGTGCATCTTCCACGTCGCACCATCCCAAGACCAAGTGCCTGTGCAATCACTTGAGGCTCCGTCGTCGCAGTTGACGAAGCTTTTGCCGCCGAACATGTATACGAGTCCAGCCTTGCTGTCATAGGCCATAGCGTGTTGTGAACGTGCGAGCGGCTCCTCAGCGCAATAGTCAGGTTCGCCCGCGGACCCTTTGCATCTTTCTTGCCACCCGCCGCCGTGGCGTTCCCAGGTTGCGCGGCAACGAACGTTTCCGCTGCCCTCGCAATTATTGGACACGTCCATACCATTGCCGCCGAACATGACCCACACGCTGCGGGCCTCATCGAAAGCAGCAGCTCCATACACTCGTGCAACGGGATGAGCACGACTAGACCGCAAGTCCCAACGGCCATCGCGCCAGTGCCAGAGCTCCCCGCAAAAATCGCGGGCACAGTTGGCAGCGTCGCCGCCATACAGGAAAAAACCTCCTTGGTTTGGATCTGAGGCGGCAAACCCGCCGGCCCGCGAGGACGGCCACGGTATTGTTTTGGCGACCGCTTGCCAGTCGTAGCCATCCCAGACCCATGCGTCGTCACAGATGCCACGGCCCGCATTGGCACAATCCACCGTATCGCCGCCGAACATGAAGACGCCGCCACTCCACGCGTCATACGCCACGGTGTTTGCGGCGCGAGCCGTGGGTGCAGTCGTTTGCGGGGTCTTCGACTCCCAGGCTGCGCCGGTCCACTCCCAGGTGTCATTCTCCCAGGCACGACAAGCAGTGGTGTCGTCGATCGACGAGCAGCCGCCAAACAAGACGATGCGCTGGCGTGTTGGATCGTACGCCATGCGGGTGACGCGGGCGCTCGGCGAGGTCCCCTCGAACGGTTGCCACTCTTCCCCATTCCAGAGCCAGGTTTCGTTGGACAAACAAGCCGAGTTCGTGGCGTCGGGCTCGTCACCGTTTGGACAAGGCGACGTTGAAGCCACCTTCAGACCACCAAATGCAACAGTTTTCCCATGCGCGGCATCGTGAGCGACCGCCATCCAGGCACCGCGCCCAGCGGACCCGACATCCGATGCCTCAAAACCGAGCCAATCCACTCCGTTCCATTCCCAGGTTTCGTCGCTCATCCCACTCGGGATTTGGTAGCCGCTGACCAACACTATCGTGTTGCGCTGCAGATCGTAGGCCATCTCGGCGAGCAGCAGAGTGCCTGGGACGAGCTCCGGCTCGTTGAACTTCCACCGAAAGCCGTCCCAAACGGCGTTGAGGGTTGTCAGTGTGGCCCACGGATCCGAGGCATAGGAGAACAGCTCTCCGACGTGGCCATTGTACGCAACCGCGCGCTCCACTAGATCTGTGCCCTGGTTGAGCTTGCGCAAGATCGGGGAGCCATGACTATGCATCGTATTCCCGTCGTCACCCGCGATCGCGTAGAGCTCCGCGGAGGTTGTCGCCGAACGCAGCTGGCCGCTCAACGTGTGATCAACCGCCGTAACGTGCTCGATGTTGTGCGGGTTTTCTATTTGGCTACCTGCGACTTTTTTGCCGAGTGTCACAGTCCACTCGGCGTCGTTGACTCGCACCGCATCGCTCTGATTGCCCGCACCATCGACAGCAGAGAGGTAGACCAACGCGCGATCTCCGGACAGCCGAAAGAGACTTCGTGGTTGCCCGAAGCTTCCGTCCGGGGCGGCGAACGTTCGCCCAAGCTCCACCCGAACGTCGGCACCAGGGGCATCGTAGGCGGTCACCCACGTGCACCCCTCGGTCGCGTTGCCATCCACACATGCTTCGACGGCACTCGCGCCACCTTCGAGCAATCCGTGTGGCCGGGGTTCATCTTTGTTGCCCCAAGGGATCCGGCGATACAGGATGAGGTTTGCAACGGTGGTGCCTGGGGCCTGGGGTGCCTCGGTGTCGAGCTCGAAGCGCAGAGTGTCTTCGGTCAAGTCAACGACGGCGATGTTACCCAGCAGATCACGAGAGGTGACACGGATTGTGTAGTCCCCTTGCGCTGGCGGCGAGCCTCCACCGGTGACCGTGAGATCGAATCGATACGTATTTCCCACTGCCAGGCTCTCGGCAAACGGAAACATCTCCGGCGAGATTGTCTCGACGATTGGATAATTGTCGCCGACCGGATCTGCTTCATTGGGCTCGTCAAAAGCGAGAAACAGCTCGATGTTCGTACCAAAGGTCGCCTTGGACACGTTGCGGAGCAGGTTTGATTCGGCGGGGATCAATCGCAGGCTCTCGGTTCCTCGAAGAACCTGTGGGCCTGTGAAGTCGAAGCCGATGACCGAGGACTGTTTGGCACTGCCCGAGTTGTCGGCGAGATCGGTCAGTGCAACGACCACATCGGCATATTCCTCGGGCTCGTCGCCAACCGCTGTGTAGGAAAAATGGTAGGTCCGGGCGTCCGTCGTCTGCTCCAGGGTGAGAGGCCGTGGCGGGAAACTGGAGGACGGCCATTGCAGCTCCACGACTGGCGGTGAAAGGAGATCTTCGGTTGCCGCGATCGGGATGGTGGAGGTTTGGCCGACGCGGATTAGCGATGGAGTGGCTCCGAGCGCACCGACCAGTTGTGGCGCTTGAAAGTCGATCCAAATGAACGCCGGTTGCAGGTCCGGAGCAACGTTCCCGAGGGTGTCGACCAGCGTCACGAGGATCGGCCACTGCCCGACTGTGCCGAGCGAAGAAAAGAGCTCGAAGGTATAGGTGAGCTCATCTTGGCTGGTGAACGCAAACGGCTGACGGGTTGTCGTTCCCAACACGACCTCCGGTTTGCGCGCCAACTGCCGGTCAACCATGAACTGGATGGTGACTGTGGTGTCCGCCTTGACGCGGCCCGAGGTGGGCGTCAGCACCACGGAGCCATCGACGATGGCTGGTGGATCACGGCTCACGTCATTGGGAACACAGCGGTCTATTGTGGTGCTGCATTGGTAGCCGGTCGGGCAGTGCGCATTGGAGTCGCAAATGATCACAGCAGTTGCAGGGATATCTGTATCCAAGCGGCAACTGAGAGTCATGGCGAGCAGCGTGGCCACAAGCCACCGCGGGAAGCGTAACAACATCATGTGACCCCCGATTTCTGTGAGGCAACGACCATAGAGCGACCGCTGTCGCGCTGTCAAAGTGTGGCGTGCGGTCTGTGGCGCGCGGTCTGTGTCGCGCGGTCTGTGGCACGCGGTCTGTGTCGCGCGGTCTGTGTCGCGCGGTCTGTGGCGCACGGTCCTGGTAAGAGGCTGAGCTAGTTTGAGTAGGCCATGGCGAACTTACCGGCATCCTGCTCGTTGACCCCATCTGCATCATGCTTGGTAACCCTACCGGTATCTTGCTCGTTTACCCCACCGGTATCTTGCTTGGTAGCCTGCGATGCTGGCATGGTTGGCCGCGCGACGGAGTCGACCCCAGAGCAGTGAAAGGGAAATGGCAATGAGATTTGGAGTTCCACGCAATCGAATTGTCTTCGCACTGTTGGTTTCGACTCCGCTTTTTGCCGCCGGTTGCGACACCTCTCCATTGATTCCCGTCGTGCCGTGTAAAGAAGATGCCACCCTGCTCGGGGAGCCGTGCGACGGTCCTGACAACGACCTGTGTTCCTATGGGGTGTGGATCTGCGACAACCAAGTACTGCGTTGCGATGAAGCAAACATGGAAAAAATGGAGATCTGTGACGGCATCGACAATGACTGTAACCCCAGTACGGCGGACGGGAGCGACGAGCCGACACTCGGGCACCGGTGTGATGGCCCGGACAGTGACCTTTGCGAAGAAGGCGTCATTTTTTGTGCGGGCTTGGACGGCCTGATTTGCAGTGACGCCACCCCAGACGAGCTTGATCTTTGTGATGGCATCGACAACGACTGCAACCCCGATACCACGGATGGCAAGGACGAGCCAGGGTTCGGCGTTGCTTGCGATGGCCTGGGGGGTGCCGACGCCTGCGAAGAAAACGTGTACATCTGCGAGGGTGGACCTGGCCTGGTCTGTAACGACGTCAACTCTGGCAACATCGAGATTTGTGACGGCATCGACAATGACTGTAACCCCAATACGGCGGACGGAAGCGACGAGCCGACACTCGGGCAACAGTGTGACGGCCCTGACAGTGACCTTTGCGAAGAAGGCGTCATCTCTTGTGCGGGCTTCGACGGCCTGATTTGCAATGACGCCACCACAGGCCAGCTCGACCTCTGTGATGGCATCGACAACGACTGCAACCCCGACACCGCTGATGGCAAGGACGAGCCAGGGTTCGGCGTTGCTTGCGATGGACTGGGGGATGCCGACGCCTGCGAAGAAGGCGTGTACATCTGCGAAGGTGGACCTGGCCTGGTTTGTAACGACGCAAACTCTGAGAACCTCGAGATCTGTGACGGCATAGACAACGACTGCAACCCCAATACGGCTGACGGTAGCGATGAATTGTTCGCACCCCATATCAGCGTTTGCCCTCTGAGCTGGGACCGACGTCCTATTGTCGAGTTCGACCCGCTGCCTGCCGGTTACACCTACGCACTGTATAAGGATGGCGATGCGGTTCCCTATGCGACGGTCACCACGGAAGGACAAAACTTCCATCGTCCTGCCAACGCCATTGCCGCCGGTGGTCCACCGCCGGGTGTTAGCACGTCGATCTCGATTCTTTCCTGTGCGGGCACCGGCATGCAATGCTGTGCTGCGAGTGAAAGCGTCGAAGTGAGTCTCATCGAAGAGTGCACCGCGCCCGTTGCGGTCACGGCGAACAACGTCATGTTCAGCGAATATGTCATCAACGGAGACGGGGACTGTCCGGGAAACGATTGCGAAGCGGGGGAAGCATTCGAGATTACCAATCTCTCCCATTGTCCGGTGACCTTGGAAGGCACCCACTTTGGCTACGCCAATGCCGCCCACACAACTTTTCGTTGGATGGATTTCGATGGCACCGCCGTCGTGCCTCCTCGTGGAGTGTACGTGGCCATTCGTAACCAGTCGGCATCGGCCTGCGCCTACCCATTCTTTGCCGCTGACGACCCAGGTCTCTACGGTCTCAACTTATCGGTGCTGCAAATGGAACCGAGCGAAGAGCTGGCAAATGGATGGTTCTTGAATTCACCCGGTGGCATTTTGCGCATCGGCACGGGTGCCTACTCGCAAACAGACAGAATCAACAGCGGCGATACGATTGCTCTCATCGAAAGCTATTTGGTCAGCAACGAATGTACGGGTGTGGGATTCAATGCGTGGGATGCGTGCGGCAACATTGCCAACTGGTCAGACCCAACAGAGACACTGTCCCCCAACCAGCTTGGGCGACTGTGGAAACCGTGCAACGCCGTCGTCTCGCCGAACCCCGGCATTTGTGATTGACCTGCTATGTCTCTCATCCGAGACACCAGCATCGAGATCGTTTGAAATGGCGTGCACCTGTTCTGTGGGGCCAATGGAAGTCTTTGAAAAATGGCAGCTCACATCGTGGCACGCAAGTTGCTTCACATCCCTTTCCAGGAGGTCGTCTATGCAACGAGCTATTTGGGCAGCGGCTATGGTGGTCAGTGGTTGCGGCAGCGACATGAAGGCCGCTGAGAGGAGCAGCTTGGAAGCTGGGTCGGGGGATCAGTATGAGGGCCCCTGTGGTGGGGCTGAGTGCCCGGTGGGATTTCACTGTGAGTTTGACCAGTGTGTGATCGACGAGCCGCCAACGCCGCCGTCGAGCGCCGTGCGGGATCCGTTGGCATCCAAACGTTACGTGTTCACTCTGGATACCGAAGCCCGGCGGCTGGTGCGCATCGACAGTTTGACTCTGGAGGTGGAGGCATTCGCCGCGGGACTCGCGCCGATGGTTGTCGCGGTTGTCGGCAGTCGTGAGCTTTCGGTGCTTCTTGATGGTCTCGACATCATCGAGGTGCTCGATCATCGCACCGAGCCGCCGGTCAACGCCGCCTGGTCGACGGCGCGCTCGTTGTCGCATCTGGCGGTGTCGCCCACGGGTGATCACGCCATCGCCTATTACGATTGGGACGATCACCGCGCTCAGGATCGCCAGAGTGAGCCGGGCAACATCAATCAGATCTCAGTATTGTCATTGGCCGATGGTCCAAGTGCGTTGTCCGATGACGACCCTCGCCTGGTGAACGTGGCGGTCGGTTTCCTCCCGAGGGATGTGCGTTTCTCAGAGGACGGGTCTCGAGCCATCGTCATCTCCCGCGACACCCTCACACCGATCACGCTCACGAGCATGGAGGGAGGCGTTGCCGAGCCGCGAAGTGAGGTGGCTTTTGATGGTTCAGCCAACGAGATTCTCATTGACGCTGACGCCCATCATGCGGTGCTCCGTTACGCGGAGAATCCACAGATTGACGTCATCGACCTCGAAAGCGGAGTGGCCACCTGCCTCACTGCCAACGGGGTGGTGACAGATATGTCCTTCACCCAAAGTGGTGAGCTGGTTGTCAGCGTTACCTCCGATGTCTCCCAGACTATCGGTGTCGTCGACATCGTCGATGCTGCTGTCGTGTGTGCTCCGTTGGCCACTGAGATCGACATTGGCGCAGTCTCTCGGTTGTCCCTGGATCCGAGTGCTGCTGTTGCACTCGCCTATGAGCCAGCGCTCGAGGCGGAGACGATCTGGGTCGTCGACCTACAAACCCGCGAGGTCCACTCCGTTCGACTCGAGAAAGCGGTGCTGGCTGTCGCTTGGGTTGGTGACGGTGAGCACGCGCACCTCTCGCACATGAAGATGCCAGGCGCGCCAGCATGGGATCCGATGGTCGAAGATCCTGAGGTCTCGGTCGACAAATCCTATGGCGTCTCGTGGCTCAATGTGTTGACGAACGCCCATCGGCTCGAGGTGTCCGATCAACCCTTTGGCCCCTTTGTCTTCGTACCGGCACTGGGATCGAGTCTGGGCGTCACCTTTCAGGCCATCCTCGATGACAAGAAACCCGAGGTCTTGCGTGTTTCACACCGACCGGGCTTCGATGACAGGCGCATCGCTCTCGCCGCAGAACCCGAACGCATGGGATACCTATCAGAGACCCGACGCACCTATATCACCCAGAGCCATCCTTGGGGGCGGATCACCTTTGTTGACCCGAGCGGCGAGGAGCTGCGTCACGTCACCGGTTTTGCCCTGGAGGTGGAGTAGCCATGCGAACAATGATTTTGACAACCATGCTCTTTTCCGTTGCTTGCGGTGATGAGCCGGCCGTCGAGCCCTTTTCCGCCACAGGTCCTTTGGGACTCGATGATGCGCTCGCCTATTTCGATGCGGCCTCCGCCTCCCTGGTTGTGGTCGATCCCTCGGGTCGCGGCGGACCTGACGGCCACAAGAGACTGGCGCGCCTCGATGCTGGGGTGGCACCGGTACTCGCCCGATCTGCGATACGGCCGGATGATCCGGCGCGAAGTCAGGTCCTTGTGGTCGATCCCGGCAACGAGCAGGTCTTGGTGATTCAAGACAAGCTCGGTGCCACTGTCCGGTTGTCCATCGGTGTACCCTTGGAGGCGCTCGATGTCTCCCGAGATGGCCGTTACGGTCTTGCCTATCAACCTGACGGCGCGACCCCGAGTCGCTCGCTGTTTGCGTTTCCCAACACGGTCGCTGTGCTCGATCTCGATCCCAGAGCTCCATCGGCGATCGCATTGCGTTTGGGCACCCCGGGAGCGAGACCGCACAGGGCGGTGTTTGCAGAGGCGGTGCGTCTGCGAACCACGGTCGACCATGAGGGAACGCCGACATCCTATACCGCAGAGGTCCCACTCGCCTTGGTATTCGTACGCGGGGGCCTGATCCCTGTCGATCTGCAGCGAGCCGCAGCCGGACCCATGGTGCCGCTGACGCCGGACGCCGATCGGAACATCGTCCCCGCCGAGGTGATCTTCACCAACAATCGGGGCGATGAGCTAAGTGGCATCCTGGACAATGTCGAACGAGCCTTTGTTCGCTCAACAAACGGTGAGCTCTATGTGTTGTCCATAAGTCTGTCGAGTCGTGCTGTCCTTGGTGACACGAGTGACATGCAGGTGCTCGTGGCGCTCGAAAACGTGGTGACCCCCGATGCGTGGGTGCATGATGTCGAGTTGTTCTTTGGCCCACAGGGCGGTGAGCTTCTCCTGGCTGCCGCGAAAGACGAGATCATTTTGGTCGACGGCTACACAGGTGTCGCCAGTCGATTCCCACAGACCGTTGCTGTGGACCACCTGGTTCGCTTCACCGACCCCGAAACTGGCAGGGACATGGCGTTGGGGTTCTCTGAGAGCAGTCCGGACTACAACCTTCTGCGGCTCGACCCATTTGGGCTCGACGAAAGACGTTCCACCGGCGTCGAGGTGCTACGTCTCGGAAGCCCGATTGTCGCTGTTGATGTCGGCCACGAGGCTTCGCGCGCTGTCGTGGAGTATGCGGACGGACGCGATCTCGGAGTGCTCGACCTCGGCCGGGGTGGCTCAGTGCTCGACCTGCGTTTTGCTCGCAGTTTGTCTGCCCGGCGACTGTCTCCCGCGGGGGACAAACTTTGGTTGGTGTCGGTCTCTCCCGAGGACGATGCGCCCCATCTTGCCGAGGTGGAGCTTGGAGATCTCTACACCCGTGACGTTCGTCTCGACGTTGACGGCGGCGCGGTAGGCCGGGTTGGCCGATACCTGTGGGTTGATCACGGCGACAAAGCCGGCGCGATTACCTTCTTCCCCGATGACGAGCTCGACCGTGATGCGGCGATGTCATTTCGGGGGGTCCTCTACACCGATCTTTTCAACCAACCGGTTCCGCAACGTTACAACGAAGGAGGACAGTGATGCAGCTCCTTGCCATATTGATGCTGTTGTCCGCTTCCGAGAACATTGTCACCGATCCACAGGGGTCCCAGGACAGCGCGACACCGATTGCTGAAATGGTGGCGGTCGAGCCCGAAAGGACCTTGGACCGGCAATACGAGCCCTGGCTCTTGGTGTTCTTCTCGACCGGCGTCGACAATCCGCTCAGTGAGTCGGCCGAATGGTTTCCGCGTCTCGGTGAGCCAACGGTGTCCGGGCGAGTTTCCTATTCCCTCGAGCCGCTCGTTCGAGGTCTCGACGCTGACCTGGGGCTTCGCATCATGCGACCCGATGAGGTCGCCAACGGCGCATCCTTGGCGGTTTCCGAGATGGAGCTCGGCGCTACATGGCGTTGGCCGAAAGCCGGGCTTGCCGCGGTCGTCTATCCCTATGCCCGCCTGAGCGTCTTGCTTGGATATTGGCGAGCGCGAGGGAACGGCGATCTGGGTGACGATCTGTGGTTCGTCCCTGGTGCCCGCGTTGCGCTAGGCACGCGTGTGCATTTGGGCAGGCTCTCGCGGCGGGCGAGCGGTGAGTATTCGGGACGGTTCTTTGTCTTTGGGGAGGTGGGGGCCATCGGACGTTTAGCGCAAAGACCGTTGCTGGAGCCTCAAGATGAGGATGACGACAACCCCTTGTTGACGGGCAACCCGACACGGTTGGGACAGATCAATCTGTCCGGTTGGTTCTGGGATCTTGGGGTAGGAATGGTCTTCTGACCTTCGTTGCGCAGCGATGTCATGCAGCCTGGTTCCCAAGCTCTTGTTGAACTGAGCAACCGGTCCCTGATCTCATGTTGAACTGAGCATGCGCAACAGCCGCGTCGCATCTGTCGCCGTGACCTTGAGCTGGTAGTGCACGCCATCATCCTCGAACGTTTCGTTCACAACACGCGCGCGTTTGTGCACCTCACCAATCATCGAGGTCTGGGCGTACGGGACCACCAACGCCAAGTCTTCCAGCAGCCGCTCAAACTCACCAACGATCACCTGGTGCACCTTCTCGACGTGTTGGGGTCGGTTGACCGAAACCAGCAACGCGTCGGGATAGCGCGCTGCAAGCTCGTGGCAGCGCTCGGCGTCGCAACAATCGATCTTGTTTAGCACCAGTATGCTGTTCCCATCCCGGACGCCAATCTCGGCCAATACCTCTCGGGTCAACTGGATCTGCGCTTCGAGGTCCGGATCACTCGCGTCAGCGACATGCAGCAAGAGGCCCGCATCCTTGGCTTCCGAAAGCGTAGAGCGAAAGGAGGCGACCAGATCGTGAGGCAACCGTTGAATGAAACCGACGGTGTCCGAAACCAGGATCTGCGGCACAACTGCCGGGAACAATGCGCGCACTGTCGTGTCGAGCGTCGCGAAGAGTTTGTCTTCCACCAAAACCGTTGAATGGGTGAGCTCCCGCATCCACGACGATTTTCCGGCGTTTGTGTAGCCCACCAAGGCCACGCGCAGGGTGTCTTGGCGTCGGGCGGCACGCACGTTCGACTCGCTCTCTATGGCCTTCAGTTCCTTGCGCAACTCGGCGATGCGATCTCGGATCTTGCGGCGGTCGAGCTCCAGATTCGATTCGCCGGTGCCCTTGCCGGCCTGGCGCTCGCTCGGTCCGCCGGCGGCGCGCATGCGCGGAGCGAGATATTTGAGACGGGCGATTTCCACCTGCAGGCGAGCCTCGCGGGTCGAAGCGTGCCGATGGAATATATCGACGATAATGCCCGTGCGATCCGTGACCTCGACACCCACGGCGGTGCTCAGATCACGGATTTGGGTGGGCGTCAGCTCCCCATCGACGATCACCAAATTGGCGATCTCGTCGGGTTCACCGTGGTCGGCGAGATACTCCTTCATCGCATCATCGGCTTCGGCATCGACCTTCTTGCGTTGGGCAAGCGGACCACGCGCGACGATGCCGCTGCCGCCGGTCAGCCGCGCGAGCTCCATGCGTTTGCCCTGGCCCAACACCCCCGCATCGATGCATTCGCGTTTTTGTCGGACTTGCTCGATGACCCGCACCCCTAGGGTTTCAGCCAGACGGCCCAGCTCCGTGAGGGATCTGGTGAGTTGTTCGTCGGTCATATCAGGGGTTTGTATGCCAACGAGCACGGCACGCAGCGGTTGTGTAGGTTCGGACATTGGGCGGGGTGCATACCACTCTAGTACCCGCAAGGCGATGGGTTCGGAGTTCGCGCGCTCGCCGCGGTTCAGCGCGCACTTGCGCGAAACCTTGCGTATCAACCAATCACCACCATATTCCATTGCAGCGGGATGATGCTTGACTTCCGAATGCGCGTGACCGAGGAGAGCGTTGGTGAAATATGACTGAGTCAATCTATGAGTTTTCGGCGAAGACCATTCGCGGTGAAGAACAGTCCCTGGAGGAATTTCGGGACAAGGTTCTTCTCATCGTCAACACCGCGAGCGAGTGCGGTTTCACCGGACAATACGATGGGCTCGAGAATCTCTATGGAGACCTAAACAAAAGGGGTTTCGAGATCCTGGCTTTTCCCTGCAACCAGTTTGCTGGTCAGGAGCCCGGCAGCGACGAAGAGATAGCGACCTTTTGCGAGAGTCGTTTTCACACGAGTTTTCGGCTGTTTGCCAAGATCGATGTGAATGGGAATGACGCGCATCCGCTCTACCAATACCTCAAAGCACAGGCTCCCGGTATCTTGGGAAGCAGAGCCATCAAGTGGAACTTCACCAAGTTTCTCGTGGATCGGAGTGGGCGCGTCGTCAGGCGATACGCCCCCAAGGACACTCCTCAAGCGTTGAGAAAAGACATCGAAGCGTTACTCTAGAGGCATTCTTGCCCTATTTGTGTTTGAGGCTGCCGATCTATGGGCGAGGTCTTGACTCGACGCAGTCCTTTGCTTCATTGCGTGGGCAGCCTATAGGTGAGCGTCACCTCGACGTAGTCGGTCGCGATCTCTCCATAGTGGGGAGACTGCCCATTCGCAGCAGTCGGAACGACTGCCACCGTGAGGCTCCGCTGGCGACCCACGAGCCACCTATCGAGCACACCGGTCGTGTCTGGCTCATCCGTTGACCTCGTCCAGGTTACGTCCGAGAGGCCGGAGGCCACCACCTCCTTCAGAGTGCGCCATTCTTTCCCATCCCACACCAACAGGCGCACCCCCCGATTGGCTATCCCTCCTGGGTATCCAGTGCCCGAAGCTCGCCAAAAGACCGAGAGATCGACGAGCTGCTCGCTCTTGTCCGTTCCCGAGGCTTCGACATTCACCTCCATGAGCTGACCGGGTGAAGCAGCCGCGCCAGCATCCCAGGCCCAGGTATCGTCCAAGCCGACGGAGTCTTCACCCGTACCCCCGTAGATGAGCACCCGCTCGGTGCTCGGGTCGAAGGCCATGCCATGATTGCGCCGGCGTGGTGGGTTGCCGTCCTGCTCGGGGTCCCAAATGGCCGGCTGTCGCCAGGAGCCGTGTTGCCAAGTCCAAGTGTCCGTGCACAACGGGCCATCTCCACAGTCGCCCCCAAACATGATGAGGTTTTCGCCGCCAAACAAGACGACCTCTCCTCGACTCGCGTCATAGGCCAAACCGGTCTCGTGGCGGGCCCGAGGCGCCGCGGAGTTGCTCGCCGGGGCCCATTCTTGCCCGTTCCAGAGATACGTGCCGCCCATGGAATCGAACATGGAAAAGCCACCAAACAAGAGGACCCCTTGGTCGGTGCCGGAGGGAATCGTCACCATGCGGTGACGCATCCGGGGGCTCGGCCTGCTGTCCATGCAGGCAGTGGCTGTACAGACTTCTTGCCAACCCCCACCGTCCCAGGCGTATGAGGTATTCTCCACCATGAAGTTGTCTGAGCTGGTGCCACCGAACAACAACACGGTGTCGTTCACTGGATCTCGAGCCAAGGCCATCGCGGTTGTCGGCGGTGGCTGGACGCAGGTGTCACCCCCGCCTTCGCACCGCTCGCTCCAGCCGGTGCTCGCATCCAGCTCCCAGGTGTCCTGGCACACACCGCTCGTGTCATTGCAGTCACCCGCGCTGTGGGCGCCGCCAAAGAGCACAACCCGATTTCGTGTGGCGTCGGAAGCCATGTCGGTTTGGGTCCGTTGGGACACCGAGGTGCTCTGGAGCCGCCACGCGGCGTCGACCCACGCAAACCAGCTGAGCAAGGAGCCCGTTTCGATGGGCAACAGGACCACCGCACCGAGCCCCTCGTGAAATGCGAGGTGTGCTTCAGAGACCTCTTGCGGCGCATGCCCGAGCGGCGCCTGCTCTTGCCAGGTGACGCCGTCCCATTCCCACGTCCCCTTGAGCGAGGGCAGGTAGCAGCAAGAGCTGCATCCGAAATCGGACAACTGGGGATTGCCGCCTATCATGATCGTGCGCGCTCGCGCATAGTCGTAGGCCATCGCGTGACCGCGGCGCGCCTGGGGTGCACCATCACCACTGTCGGCCGGCGTGACCAAAAGCCACGCGGATCCGGCCCAGCGCCACATGTCGTCGAGCGCAGGAAAGGTATCCGGGCCCGAATAGTCAGTGGGCCAGCCGCCAAAGACGAGCAGCTCTCCCAGGTTGGGGTCATAGGTCAGAGAGTGATCGGCTCGTCCGGGTGGAACCCTGGTACAGGCGGCGCTCGGACAGAGGAGCGTCCACTGCTCCCCGTCATAGGTCCAAGTCTCCTGGCTACCAGTCGTACCACCAAACATGACCACCCCTTGCAGGTCTGGATCAAAGGCCATGGCTTGCCCGCATCGAGCCGACGGTACCGTGTCCGCGCAGGGAGAGGTCGTGCAAACCTGCGCCCATTGATCCCCGTTCCACTCCCAGATGTCACCAAGCGCCTGGCCTCCCGGATCATCGCTGTGTCCCCCGAACAACAGGATGACGTTGCGCCGTTCGTCCAGAGCCATGCTGTGCCCCCAACGAGCGGTGGGTGTCTCGCCGGTCGCGGCGCCCGCTTGCTTCTGGGCCCAACTCCGGCCGTCCCACTCCCAGGTATCGCCCAGAGCCTCTCCTCCCGGCCACTGCGTCGCCCCGCCAAACATAACGACCCGATCCGTAGCGGGATGATAGGCCATGGCGGCCCTTTGTCGACTGCCCGGATTGCCGTCCCCCTGCGGATCAATCGGTTCCACAACCGACCAGTGATCTTGCTTGCGCACCCAGGTCACACTGCAACTCTTGTTGTCGATTCCGGATGCACACCACAGACAATCGGCTCCCCCAAACGCAACCATGGCCGCGTGGGAGGCGAAATAGGTCATCGCCGGGTAGCCGACCTCAGGCCGACTGTCAGCGGAGGGGGTTACGTCGAGCCAATGACCGGCCCCTTGGGTGGTGAGGGTTTCGTCGTCTTGGGCGCCTATGCCCATGCTCGCACTGGCGTCAAAAGATTCCGTTTCAATGGAGAGGGACTCGGAAAAAATCGGACGCCACTCGAATCGATGAGGATTTGCAAAATAGCTTCCGGCCCGCTTGCCCGTCATGGTGGCGGTCCAAGCAATCTCGACAACGCCGCTCGCCTGAATTCCCGCTTCCCCGGGCTTCGCATCACTGGAGTTGCCGGCCGCATCAACCGCCACCAGATACACTTGCAGCAGGTCCACCGGGGTCACTGGAAAGGCTTCGGTACTGCCCGGAGCGCCGCCAAAGCTTCCATCGTCACGGGCCACCTCCCGAGCGAGTTCTTGGGTCGCGATCGCGTGGCTCGTGGCATACACAATGACAGTGCTTTCACGCTCAACAGCACCCGCCTTGCCCTCCACGCCAAAGTAGGGCGCACCCGCCGTCTCTCTGAGACCCCACCGTGCCCGCGAATAGAGGATCTGCCCCGGAGCATTCGTTGCTGGCAGCTCCGGCGGCACCGTGTCGATCCAGAAGCCGTCGGGCAGACTGCTCGCCACCAGATCGAGTGGCACGTCCACCGCGTTGCCTGCGTCATCCGCCAGGTGGATCTGCACGGATTGAGCCCCTTGGGAAAAAGAATCCTCCTCGCAGAGCGTATGGAAGAACACGAACCGGCTGTCGGTCGCATCGAAAAGCCCGAAGGAAATCTGGCTGCCCGCGATCACGTTCAAGGTGGGGGCCGTCTCGGTGAGCGCTTCTGTGGTCGAAAATGAGACCTCGATCGTGGTGCCAAAGGACGCATGCCGCGGCTTATCCAGAGGGTTATCCAACCCAGGCACCAGCTCCAGCCGCACCGAGCCTTCTTGAACATCGGGATCAACGAAATCAAAGCGGGCCGAAACGCCCAAATCGATGCGGTTGGTATTGCCGACCTTGTCGATCAACACGGCATGGAAAGGACTGTCGACCTGAGCTTCGTCACCTGTAGCCACGAGGGAATACACAAACGTTGGCTTCGCTGCACCGTCTGTAGAGACAAACTCAACCGGAATCTCGCGCGGCCCATTCACCAAAGTCACCTCCGGTGGGGCAATGAGAGGTTCATTGACCTGGAAACGAATCTCACACGGTGCGTCTTTCTTGAGGACCGGTGGATTTACCGTGGGCACACCGGCCAACAGAGGCGCGTCTGCGTCCTTTCGACCTTCGGGGACACATCTGCCGGAGGCCACATTGCACGTTCTTCCGTTTGGACACTCGTCCTCGCTCGCACAGGTAATGATCGCTTCGTTTGGAATGTTCAGGTCAACGGCGCACCCAAAAATTACCGATGCCGCCACAACCCCAAGACCAAGCACAACAAACCGCATGATTACCCTTCCTTGAGCGTTTACCCATTCGCAGACCAATCAGCAGCCTTATGACGATTTCCGACAACTTGGCGCAATCGAAGCGGTTGTTGATGGCTCAATCGCCCAGCTGTGGTCTTGTGTTGACCGCACGATTTCTCAAGTTGCGCAATTCTGCCTTCGCTCCCTCGACGTCTTGGGCTTTGGCCAGCTCGAGAATTGTGAGAGGGTGGAGTCTCTCGACGGTTGTGAGCATCGCAATAGCCTCTTGGCGAGGGAGCAGGGCGGCTATCCGACCTGCGTGCCGTATTGCTTGAAACAGCAGATCATGGCGACATTGGAGCAAAGACTTTGGGCTTGGGTCGCCAGGTTCTGCAGCCGCTGCGTCGAGGGCCAGGTCCATATTGTCAGCGGCTTCGACCACATCATCGAGAGACATTCTCATCTCGAGTCTTGTCCTCTTTTGGTTCTCATCGATGCTCGACGAGCAACTGCACCCAGCGATAATGCCAAACAGACCTAGACAGATGAGCCTACAACGTCGGTTCAATCGCGCTTTCATCTGACGACCCTCACTTCTATTATCATGAGCAATGTCTACGCAGATAGACAGGAGAAGCTACTCATAATCCTTGAGTATCAATTGATTGGCCACAGGCAACACGAACGCCATCCCCCTCGAAACAGAAGACTTCTGGGGTGAAGTTGCCGCCAACGATCCCATGTTTTGCCGACGCTGCCAGAGCGCCAATGACCCGCTTCTTGCCGAAGTGGGTGACCTACTTGGCGGCGTTCGTTGGGGGCACACAGTGAACCAGCTCATCGATGAGGGCCAGCCTGACCTCTTTGATTCCAAGTTTCCCGAGCAAGAGCCCGAATGGATGTACGATGCCGCTGCCGCCGGTCAGCCGCGCAAGCTCCATGCGTTTGCCCTGGCCCAACCCCCCGCATCGATGCATTCGCGTTTTTGTCGGACTTGCTCGATGACCCGCACCCCTAGGGTTTCAGCCAGGCGGCCCAGCTCCGTGAGGCATCGGGTGAGTTACTTTTTCCCCGATACTCGAACATTTTTGCCGCTTCTGGATACTTCGTACTTGTCACCGAGACGGCTGCGCAGGTTCTGCTCAACCGCACATGCAACCTGCTGTGGAGATGAGTTTGCCTTCACTGTTACTTGAACAAGTTGGGTTCCGACCTTGAATTTGATCTTGGTATTCATGAGCACGGGAGTGTTTTTCCCGCCAAATGACATCTCTCCGTACCTCGAATTGTTGTACGTGCCAACATCGATATTGTTGTAGTTCTGTACGCCCGAGATCTTGAAACTTTTATTCAAGTCAACAGCGCCACTCATCAATGAGCTGAAATCGTACTGCATTTTGTGCCTCCTCTACCGCAATTCGAGAACAAGACATACAACGGAGAGTCTCTCTTGTTATCGAACCGTATTACGAAGTGTTGCTGTTAAAATGCTATATCAGACATTTTGCCGAGTATCGCCCCTGCACATCATTCCAGTTGCAGTCGTCGCGATTGAACGTCTATGGGGCTCTATTGGGTGAGAGTCCGCTCGCTCTCTATTGTTACTGGGACCGGCAGGGCACCGGCGCTCAGCATGGCGGCCAGGTTGCGTGTCTGTGTCTCTGTGTGTTGGGGATTGCCGAGGCCGCCCCTGGAGATCCGGGCCGAGCCGCCTGAGATGGACTCCGCGATCACGGGTGCCGATATCACTCTGCCGTCGAGGACCATGGCCAACTTGTGTCGCACGTTCTCCTTGGTGGTTTTCTCCAGCAATTGCGCGCCCTGTTCGTTGAACCGGATCAATACAATGTATTGCATGACCATTTCGTCGAGTTCGATGTCTGCTGACTCGATAGAATCGTTGGTCAACTTGGCCTCACCCAGCAAGTAGGTGCGTACCTGTCCACGGTCGTCGCCAAAAACAACCTCGAGGCCGTTGGCAAGTTTGAGCTCGGTGAGCACTGATTCGAGATCTCGTTGCTTCGGCGCGACCAAGAAGTGTTCGACGTTGCTGTGATCGGAACTCCCATCATCGAACGTCTCGCGTTCTCGTTTGACTCTCGAGTTTGCGGGCAGTTCAATCGACTCGAAGACACTGGACTCCTTCTCATCGACCAGGCGGAATTCGAGGCGTGCCTGGCGGGTTAACAATTCCTTCAGCGCCTCTCTATCGGATATTCTCGGCAAGAGAACTTGTAGCTTGCCGTCGGGGCGCGACTGCACCGAGCTGCCTCGTATCTCTGCATTTGCCAAGCGTTTGCGAATGGTCGTTTCTGTCTTTTGCTGCACAACCGGGTCGGTGGTTTCCACCGCGAGAATCATTCCCAACTCGGGCTTGGGAGTGAATAGGTGGCAACCGCTGAGCAACAACAGGAGCATGGCATAACGAATCATTCTGTTCCTCCCAGAAAACACAGGATGTCAGCGCAGGGTCAGAGCCGTGAGAAATGGCACCATCATGAGTTCGACAATAGCGGGTTCACCAAGTAACAAAACAGGGAGCCCATGGAGGTGGAACCGAGTGTACCCAGTTGCCGCCGCAAAGCGAGCGGCGACACAGGGTTAGTTTCTGGCAAGCGGGGAGCCATCATGCGCAGAATTTGACGGTTGTTTGTCTCCATACGGATACGAAGTTGTTTACTCTTGTTGAGAATTTGTGCCGGGTCATATTTATCATCAACAAATCAGACAAGTTACACATTTGCCTGTTTGGCATGAGTTGTGCTTCCTAGGCCGCCATGGCGGACCTTATGTTTTCCCTGTCCGCGGGAGAAAAACAAGCGATGAATTCAAAACAACGCCCTCCTCGCAATCTGATTTCACTTCGTGCAGCCGGTTTGGGTG
>MGST01000032.1:0-5064 GCA_001798605.1 Deltaproteobacteria bacterium RIFOXYA12_FULL_58_15
GCTGCCGTCCACCTGAACGTCATTCACACCCGTCACCGTGACCGTCTGCAGACCGTTCCAGTTCGAGCTCGTAAACGTCAGGCCCGTGACGTCGGCCGTACCCTCCGTGGTGTCTGAAGTTCCCACGGAGAAGCTCACGTCGTTTGTCGGCTGGGAGGTCAAACGCACCGTAAACGTCGCAAGACCACCACTCTCGCTGGTGTCCCCGCTGATGGCACTCACCGTAAAGCCCGCCGTGTCGTCATCAATATTAAAGACAGACACATCCGTCGGATTGAGGCCGTCGTAATTC
The DNA here is from genome assembly GCA_001798605.1 of Deltaproteobacteria bacterium RIFOXYA12_FULL_58_15. Taxonomy (GTDB): domain Bacteria; phylum Myxococcota; class XYA12-FULL-58-9; order XYA12-FULL-58-9; family XYA12-FULL-58-9; genus XYA12-FULL-58-9. The sequence goes on from MGST01000032.1 coordinate 293, forward strand.
CCATCACCGCTGGTGGCCGACCCGAGTATGATCGAGTACAGAATATTCCCGTCGACCTGAACATCGTCAACACCGGTCACCGTCACCGTCTGCAGGCCATTCCAGTTCACGCTCGTAAACGTCAGGCCCGTGCGGTCCGCGGACCCCTCAGAGGTGTCGCTGGAGGCGACTGAGATGACGACGTCGGCGCTTGGTCGCGAAGTCAAGCGCACCGTGAACGTCGCAGCCGTCCCTGACTCGGAGGTATTGCCGCTCGCGGCACTGACGGTGAATCCCGCGGTATCGTTGTCCACATTGGTCACCGACACATCGGCTGGATTGAGACCGCTGTAGTTGCCGTCCGAGCTCGAAGCCACACCCAGAGCAATAGAATAGACGATACTGCCATCCACAAAGGGATCGTCCACACCGGTCACGGTGACCGTCTGCAAACCATTCCAGTTGACGCTGGTGAACGTCAGGCCAGCTCGATCCGCCGTGCCCTCTGTGGTATCACTCGATGCAACGGTGAAGCTCACGTCAGCCGTCGGCTGCGACGTCAAGCGAACCGTGAAGGTCCCAAAAGCGCCACTTTCGTTGGTGTTGCCAGTGATGGCACTCACCGTAAACCCGGCGGTGTCGTTGTCGACGTTGGTCACCGGCACGTCGGCGGGGTTCTTGCCGTTGTAGTTGGTGTCGGGGCTTGAGGCAATTCCCAAGGCGATGGAGTAAACAATACTCCCGTCGACTTGTACGTCGTCGACACCAGTCACCGTCACCGTTTGCAGACCGTTCCAGTTCACGCTCGTGAACGTCAGGCCCGTCCGGTCCGCGGTACCCTCTGTGGTATCGCTCGAAGTAACAGCAAAGCTCACGTCGTTGGTTGGCTGTGAGGTCAAGCGAACCGTGAAGGTCGCAAAAGCGCCACTCTCGTTGGTGTTCCCACTGATGGCACTCACCGTAAACCCGGCGGTGTCGTTGTCGACGTTGGTCACTTCTACGTTGGCGGGGTTGAGACCGTTGTAGTTGGTGTCGGAGCTCGAGACGATTCCCAAAGCGATGGAGTAAACAATGCTCCCGTCGACTTGTACGTCGTCGACACCGGTCACCGTCACTGTCTGCAAACCGTTCCAGTTCGAGCTCGTAAAGGTGAGACCCGCCCGGTCCGCCGTACCCTCTGTGGTATCACTCGAAGCAACCGCAAAGCTCACGTCCCCGGTGGGCTGTGACGTTAGGCGCACGGTGAAGGTCGCAAAACCACCACTCTCACTGGTGTCCCCACTGATGGCGCTCACCGTAAAGCCAGCCGTATCGTTGTCCACATTGGTGACCGACACATTCGCGGGATTGAGGCCATTGTAGTTACCATCCGCACTCGAGGCGATGCCCAGAACGATGGAGTAGACAATACTGCCGTCGACCTGGACGTCATCTCGACCCGTCACCGTCACCGTCTGCAAACCATTCCAGTTGGAGCTCGTAAACGTGAGACCCGTGCGGTCAGCAGTGCCCTCTGTGGTGTCACTCGAAGCAATGCTGAAGCTCACGTCGTTCGTCGGCTGCGACGTCAAGCGCACTGTGAACGTCGCAAAACCACCCCCCTCGTTGGTATCCCCGCTGATGCCACTCACCGTAAATCCGGCGGTGTCGTTGTCAACGTTGGTCACCTGCACGTCGGCGGGGTTCTGACCGCTGTAGTTCGTGTCGGAGCTTGCAGCGATACCCAGGGTAATCGAATACAGGATGCTGCCATCGACCTGGACGTCATCCACACCGGTCACCGTCACCGTCTGCAAACCATTCCAATTCGAGCTCGTGAACGTGAGACCCGTACGATCGGCAGTACCCTCAGTGGTGTCGGTGGTTCCGACGGAAAAGCTCACATCGCTCGCCGGCTGCGACGTCAAACGTACGGTAAACGTCGCAAAACCACCGCTCTCGCTGGTGTCACCACTGACGGCGCTCACCGTAAACCCAGCGGTGTCGTTGTCGACGTTGGTCACAGGCACGTCGGCGGGGTTCTGACCGTTATAGTTGGTGTCGGCGCTCACAGCGATACCTAGGTTAATGGAATACAGGATGCTGCCATCAACATAGGGGTCGTCCACACCGGTTACAGTAATCGTCTGCAAACCATTCCAGTTCGCGCTCGTGAACGTCAGACCCGTGCGGTCTGCTGTCCCTTCTGTCGTGTCGCTCGTCGCCACAGCAAAGCTCACGTCGTTCGCGGGCTGCGACGTCAAGCGAACGGTGAACATAGCAAAACCACCGCTCTCGTTGGTATTCCCGCCAATCGCCGACACCGTGAAGCCGGCCGTGTCATTGTCGACATTGGTCACCTGCACGTCGGCCGGGTTGAGACCGTTGTAATTGGTGTCTGAGCTCGAAGCCGTACCGAGTGCGACCGAATAGACAATGCTACCATCAACAGAGGGATCATCCATACCTGTCACAGTGACCGTCTGCAGACCGTTCCAGTTCACGCTCGTAAACGTGAGACCTGACCGGTCCGTTGTACCCTCTGTCGTGTCGCTGGAAGCCACCGCAAAGCTCACGTCGCCCGTCGGTTGGGAGGTCAAGCGAACCGTGAACGTCGCAAAACCGCCACTCTCGTTGGTGTTCCCGCTGATATCACTCACCGTAAACCCTGCGGTATCGTTGTCGACATTGGTCACAGACACGTCGGCAGGATTGAGGCCGTTGTAATTGGTGTCCGAGCTCGAGGCGATGCCCAAGGTGATGGAATAGACAATGCTCCCGTCCACCTGAACGTCGTCCACACCCGTCACCGTCACCGTCTGCAAACCGTTCCAGTTCGCACTCGTGAACGTAAGACCCGTACGGTCGGCGGTACCTTCTGTGGTGTCGCTCGAAGTCACGGCGAAACTCACTGGGTTCGTCGGCTGCGACGTCAAGCGAACGGTAAACGTCGCAAAACCACCACTCTCGCTGGTGTTGCCGCTGATCGCACTCACCGTGAAACCCGCCGTGTCGTTGTCGACGTTGGTCACCGACACATCGGCCGGGTTGAGACCGTTGTAATTGGTGTCTGAGCTCGAGGCGTTGCCCAAGGTGATAGAGTAAACAATGCTGCCATCGACCTGGACGTCATCCACACCCGTCACCGTCACCGTCTGCAAACCATTCCAGTTGGAGCTCGTGAAAGTGAGGCCCGCGCGGTCGACAGTACCCTCCGTGGTGTCGCTCGAAGCCACAGCGAAACTCACAGGATTCGTCGGCTGCGACGTCAAGCGAACGGTGAACGTCGCAAAACCGCCGCTCTCGTTGGTATTCCCGCTGATCGCCGATACCGTAAAGCCCGCGGTATCGTTGTCAACATTGGTCACCTGCACGTCGGCCGGGTTGAGACCGTTGTAATTAGTGTCTGAACTCGAGGCGTTGCCTAAGGTGATGGAGTAAACAATGCTGCCATCGACCTGGACGTCATCCACACCGGTCACCGTCACTGTCTGCAGACCATTCCAGTTTACGCTGGTGAACGTGAGACCCGTTCGGTCCGCGGTACCCTCTGTGGTGTCAGTGGAGGCGACCGCAAAGCTCACGTCGTTCGTTGGTTGCGACGTCAAGCGCACGGTGAACGTCCCAAAACCACCGTTCTCATTCGTATTCCCACTGATGGCGCTCACCGTGAAGCCTGCGGTGTCGTTGTCGATGTTGGTCACCGACACATCGGCGGGGTTGAGACCGTTGTAGTTGCCATCCGCACTGGAAGCGATGCCCAACGCAATGGAGTAAACAATGCTGCCATCGACCTGGACGTCATCCACACCGGTCACCGTCACCGTCTGCAGACCATTCCAGTTTACGCTGGTGAACGTGAGACCCGTTCGGTCCGCGGTACCCTCTGTGGTGTCAGTGCTCGCGACGGAAAAACTCACGTCGGTGGTCGGCTGCGACGTCAAACGCACCGTGAATGTCGCAAAACCGCCACTCTCGTTGGTATTCCCACTGATGTCACTCACCGTAAACCCTGCGGTATCGTTGTCGACGTTGGTCACCGGCACGTCGGCGGGATTGAGGCCGTTGTAGTTCGTGTCTGAACTCGAGGCGATGCCCAGGGTGATGGAATAGACGATGCTGCCGTCCACCTGAACGTCATCCACACCCGTCACCGTCACTGTCTGCAAACCATTCCAGTTGGAACTCGTGAATGTGAGGCTTGTGCGATCAGCGATACCCTCTGTGGTGTCGCTCGAAGTCACCGCGAAACTCACAGGATTCGTCGGCTGCGACGTCAAACGCACGGTGAACGTCGCAAAACCGCCGCTCTCGTTGGTATTCGCGCTAATCGCCGACACAGTAAAGCCAGCGGTATCATTGTCGACATTGGTCACCTGCACGTCGGCCGGGTTGAGACCGTTGTAGTTGCCATCCACACTGGAGGCGATGCCCAACGCGATGGAGTAAACGATGCTGCCATCGACCTGAACGTCATCGCGCCCCGTCACCGTCACCGTTTGCAGACCATTCCAGTTCGAGCTCGTGAACGTCAGACCCGTGCGGTCTGCGGTTCCTTCAGTCGTGTCACTCGAGCTCACCGTGAAACTCACGTCACCGGCAGGCTGTGACGTCAAGCGCACCGTGAACGTTGCCGTGCCGCCGCCCTCGTTGGTGTCCCCACTGATGGCAGACACCGTGAAACCCGCGGTGTCATTGTCCACATTGGTCACGGGAACGTCGGCGGGATTGAGACCGTTGTAATTGCCGTCCGTGCTCAAAGCCACACCCAGCGCGATGGAATAGACGATGCTGCCGTCAACTTGGACGTCGTC
>MGST01000032.1:5077-19842 GCA_001798605.1 Deltaproteobacteria bacterium RIFOXYA12_FULL_58_15
GTCACCGTCTGCAGGCCATTCCAATTCACGCTGGTGAACGTGAGGCCCACACGGTCAACCGTACCCTCGGTCGTATCGCTGGAACCGACGGAGAAGCTCACGTCGTTGGTGGGCTGCGACGTCAAACGTACTGTGAACGTTGCAGAACCACCGCCCTCGTTGGTGGTTCCACTGATGGCGCTCACCGTGAATCCCGCCGTGTCGTTGTCGACGTTGGTCACTGCCACGTCGATGGGATTGCGGCCACTGTAATTGCCGTCCGTGCTCGAAGCCGCCCCCAAGACGACAGAGTAAACAATGCTGCCGTCGACCTGAACGTCATCAACACCCGTCACTGTCACAGTCTGCAAGCCATTCCAGTTCGAGCTTGTAAAGGTCAAACCCGCGCGATCGACCGTGCCCTCTGTGGTATCGCTGGACGCAACCGCGAAACTGACAGCATTCGTCGGCTGCGACGTCAAACGCACGGTGAATGTTGCAGAACCGCCACCCTCATGGGTATTGCCGCTGATGGCGCTCACCGTAAATCCTGCGGTGTCGTTGTCGACGTTGGTAACAGCCACGTCCACAGGGTTCAAACCGCTGTAGTTACCATCGGAGCTCGAGGCCACCCCCAACACAACATTGTAAGCAATATTGCCGTCCACCGATGGGTCATCGATGCCGGTGACCGTCACCGTCTGCAAACCGTTCCAATTGGCACTCGTGAACGTCAACCCCGTTCTGTCCGCCGTGCCTTCCGTGGTGTCACTCGACCCCACGGAGAAGCTCACCGCGGCGGCCGGTTGGGAGGTGAGCTGCACGGTGAACGTCGCAAACCCACCGCCCTCATTCGTATCGCCACTGATTGCGGATACGGTGAATCCCGCTGAATCATCGTCGATATTGGTGGCGCCCACACTGGGCGGAATCATCCCATTGTAATTGGAGTCCGAGCTGGCGGCCGCACCGAAGAGTAGGGTGTAGGCAATGTTGCCGTCTACGGCAGGGTCGTCGATGCCGGTGACCGTCACGGTCTGTAGGCCGTTCCAATTGGACGTGGTGAATGTCAAACCCGTTCGGTCAACCGTGCCTTCGGTCGTGTCATTCGAGCTCACGGTGAAGCTCACCTCTGCCGTAGGTTGAGAAGTCAACCGAACAGTGAATGTCGCATACCCTCCGCCCTCATTGGTGGCGCCGCTAATGGCGCCGACCGTAAATCCCGCCGAGTCATTGTCGATGTTGGCCAACGTGACGTTGGCTGGGTCGCGGCCGTTGTAGTTGCTGTCACTGCTGTTCGCGGGGTCAAACCCGACAAAATAGACAGCGTTGCCATCAGCGACGAAGTCGTCAATACCCGTTACGGTTACAGTTTGAAGGCCGTTCCAGTTGGAGCTGGTGAAAGTCAGACTGGCTCGATCGACCGTTCCCTCATTCGTGTTGCTCGAGAACACGCCCATCACGACATCCGCGGTCGGCTGCGATGTGAGCTGCACCGTGAACGTGGCTGAGCTCCCACCTTCTGTCGTGTTGCCGCTTATCGGGCTCACCGTTATGCCAGCGGAGTCGTTGTCGATGTTCGTAACCGCCACATCGAGAGGCCGCAAACCGTTGTAGTTGGAGTCCCCACTGGTTGCTGCCGTGAATTGAATCAGGTAGGGCTGATTGCCGTCGGCGACGAGATCGTTGATGCCGGTGACCGTAACCGTTTGCAGTCCGGCCCAGTTCGCGGTGGTGAAAGTCAGGGACGTGGGCGCCACATTCCCCTCTGTCGTGTCGCTCGAGGAGACCGTGAGTCGCACGGCTGCGGTTGGCTCGGAGTTGAGTACGACGGTGAAAGAAGCACCACCGCCAGCCTCCGTTGTGGGACCACTGATGGCACTCACCGATATGCCCGCTGAGTCGTCGTCCGTGTTGGTCAACAAAACACTCGGCGGAGTCATTGCGGCGTAGTTGGCGTCCAGACTGGACGTGGGAAGGAAATTGATTCGATATGGTTGGTTTCCGTCGGCAACGGCATCGTTGACACCCGTCACCGTCACACTCCGCGGAGATCCCCAGTTGATCGATGTGAAAACGATTCGATTGACCGCGAGGATCCCCTCTGTCGTGTCACTGGACACCATGTTGAGGGTGACGTCGGCAGTTGGCTGGGAGTTGAGTCGGACGGTGAATTCCGCTGTGCCACCGGTTTCGGTGGTCGGCCGGCTGGCGAGACTCACCGTATAGCCAGCGGTTTCATTGTCGATATTGGTGACGGGGATGTTTGGCGGCGTAATGGCAGCGTAATTGGCGTCGGCGCTGACGGTAGAAGAAAATGCAATGGCGTAAATCTGCGCACCGTCGTCGAGGTCATCGTCAACACCCGTCACAATCGCGGTCTGGGGAGCATTCCAATTGACGGCCGTGAAATTGAAACTGGTAGGATTGACGGTTCCCTCACTGAAGTCCGTGGTATTGAAATTGACGGTGACGTTGGCCGTTGGCTGCGACGCGAGAGCCAGAGTGAAAAATCCAGTTCCCCCGCCCTCCGTGGTGTTAGCTGAAATCGAAGAGACGAGAAATCCCGCAGATTCGTCATCAATATTGGTCACCGTCACCGCGGGCGGAGTTGTCCCTGCGTAGGTGGGGTCGGAGCTCACAGCTTGATTGAAGACAACCGAGTAGGTTTGGTTGCCGTCCGCCTGGGCGTCGTCAACGCCAGTGACAGTGACAATCTGCGGTGCATTCCAATTGACCGCCGTGAATACCAAGGTTGTAGGATTGACCACTCCCTCGGTCGTATCGGAGGAATCAAAAGTGAGGATGACCTCGGAGATCGGCTCCGACGCGAGAGCCATTGTAAAGGTTGAGGCGGTACCTGCCTCAGTGGTGGGCCCGCTGATGCCGCTAACGTCAAAGGTTGCGGTCTCATCGTCCGTATTGATGACCGTCAGGGGCGGCACAGTCAAAATCGCATAGGCGTTGTCGGTGCTAACAACCGGACCAAACAAAATTTGGTAGGTCTGGTCACCGTCCGCTAGGTCATCATCCACACCTGTCGCAACCACAGTCCTCGGAATATTCCAGTTCGAGGGCGTGAAGGTTATCGTGGTGATATTGAGCACGCCCTCGGTCGTGTCACTGGAATCGAAGTTGAGGGTCACGTCGTCAAACGGTTGCGAATCCAGGACAATCGAGAATCTGGCGCCCGCGCCGCTCTCGGAGGTGTTGCCGTTGATCGCGCTGACGTTGATGCCAGCGCCTGATTGGCGAATCTCCACGGAAGTCGTAACCAGAGCGGGTGGTCCCTGAGAGGAAGCAGCATCGGCATATTCAAAGATGATGTGATCGCCAGGAAGCACGTTGTAGATGCCGTCGTCGTCGAGACCCGCGGTAAGGCCGAACTGGGTGTCGACACACGCCTCGAACACACCCGAGGTGACGGCCGTCTCAGAGAACAGCAGGGCCTCGCCTTCGCCACTGTGGTCGTCGTAGGTGACGATTGTAACAGTGTCGACGTCACCGGTTACGTCGAGATCGAAGTCGCTCAAAAGAGCGCAAATGGTTTCGCCAGGCACAATAGCACCGGGCACAGTGAAGACGCCATCGTAGGTCTGGCGTGTCGTTGTGGTGAAATGGCTAACAAAATCACCCCCTGCGATACCATCGCCATCACCGTCGAGGGGGTTGCCAGAAAAGTCCGTAAGAATCGCGTCTCCGATCCCTCTGGCGGATATGGTGTAGGCCCTTCCTGGATCAAGAAGCACTTGGGGCACGAGGGTCAGGACGGTGTTGCCTACTGACATGGTGGGCACCACCGGAAAATCGGTGATGCCGTCGTCAATGGAGTAGCTGCCCGGGACAACCGACGCCGACACAATGGGCTCGGAGAAGGTCAACACAATGTGTATGCCCAAAGGCACGTCGACAAATCCATCACCCGGATCCACTGCCACGACTATCGGAGCTGTCATGTCCAAGTCGGTGGTGACGGTGAAGCTGCTGGTCGCATCGGTCTCCAGGAAGTTCCCGGCGAGATCTGCCACACCGTCACTGCCTCCGGCGATGACGACATCATAGACGCCACCCGAGGCGAACGGGAAATCGGGCACGAACGTTGCCTTCGTACCACCGGCGCTGACCACCACGGTCCCAGGCACACACGTGCCGGCGCCGGAATCGATAACCTGGAAGTTGTCCGGACAACCATCGCTGTCCGCGTCCACAACCAACGTTGCTTCATCCATGGCCTCATCGAACGTCACCCAAACTGAAGCCGAAGTTGGTACGTCCAACTCCCCATCCTCAGGGCTGATGCTCGTTGTCAAAGGCGGAATGATGTCGGGACCAGTAGACACATCAAAATGGCCTTGGTACGTGGCTGGGAGACCCAACCCGACCAAGGATACGACTTTCTGAGTGACCACCACGGTCATACGTCGACCATGGGGATAGGGTTCCAACGGCGTGAAGACTGCAACTGTGTTGCCATCCGTGACTTCGACAAGGCCAGAGATGGCACGCTGTCCATCGAGCACAAAAAAGGCGTCCGGAGCAACCAACTGGGCCTGCACCTGTTCTGAGAATGTGATCACCACAGGAGCGACGGTAGAGACACCGTAGGCGCCGTCGGGAGGTACCTGGGAGACAACGTGAAGCGGCTCATAGCCACGAATGGTCACCATCGCCGGCCGGCTATCGACGTCGCCTTCACTGACAAGCAGGCGCACTCCATATTCACCGACGGTATCGACCACGAACCTGGGATAGGCCGTATCAGCGGCCTCGAGGACTGAGGCGCTGCCTTCGGGCACGAAAACCAAGTTCCAGGCAAAAGTCAGCCTCTCAGAGGTGCCATCAGCTCCTTGGCTGGCGCTGCCATCCAGCTCAACCTCAGCACCAACGACCACAACCTGATTGGTGCCGGCATTGGCTGTGGGCGGCACGACAGCTGGCGTGACATCCTGGCAACCTGCAGCGACGAGAAGCGCCCACGCCAATGAAAATGCCCATCGCCGATGCCAATACCCGGCAACTGGGTCCGCCTCGCTGTGTCCCTTGTCTCGGTGCCTTGCGTCCCCCGAGCCAATCCGTGAAATCCCCACACGATGCGCTTTGATCATTGGCATTGCTCTCTGTTGCAAACTGTTTGACTGCTCCGAGCTCGACGGGGACGGAATGTCTAATCACCGTCGCCAGGGCTGACGTCGTCACCGGGGTTGACGCCGTCGCCGACGCCGTCATCGACGGGTCCACCATCACTGCCTGAGTCAGGGATGCAGATCCCTGATGCGCAAGTTCCCCGATAACAGTCCTTGCTTGTCACACACTCATCGATGCACACACCGGTTCTGGCGCATATCTGGTTGCCAGGACAATCGCTGTGGTACTCACACTCCACGCCAGGAGTGCAACCGTAGCGCGGCACGGTCGTGAAGGAGGCTTCGAGATCCACTGCCAATTGGCCCTTGGCAAGACCACGAATGCTCTCTTTGGCAATGATAGTATACGAGCGGTCAAAGGCGAGCGATTGCTGCGGTTGCAGGCGTGCTGTGAAACTCGTTTTGTCGTAGGTCACTGCGGCTTCGACGACGCCGTCGGCATCTCGGATGACAAAGGTATCGCTGTTGATCGAATCAGCAACGAGATCATCCGAGAAAGTGGCCGAAATGTTGGTTTCCGTCGTAACGCAAATGGTATTGCTCGCCGGAGACCAGTTGATAACACGGAGCGGCTCGATCACAATCGAGGCGGGCTCCACACAACCTGCGGCAAGAAAACCAACGAGAGTCAACAATGTAGTCTTGTCCATGTGCATAATTTTCTCCAGGAGATCAGATTCCCAACCGGTAACCAGCGCCAAAGATCGGTGCTTTGGGAGTGTAATTGTTCAGCGTGTCGCCAAAATCAGAAACGGGCGCGTACAGATAGGCACTCTCCACAGACAACCATCCGGGGCCGAGCTTCACCTCTGCCCCGGCTCCCCCTTGAGCTGCCCAGGCCAACACCGAGTTCGAGCTTACCGCCCCTAAAGCGGTCCGTTCGGCGGTGACGTAGCAGATACCAAAACCACCATGTACGAAGAGTCCGAATACCTCGGCGAGGCGAAACCGAGCGGTGATCTTGCCCACCACCGGAACTGCCATGACCGTTGAACTCGCATCGATCGCAGCACCGTCGAGATCACCAACAGACGTTGCAAGCTGGTGGCGATGAAAGCTCCCGTGGACTCCGAGTGCAAACATGTTATCCAACATGGGCAGGGCGAAGCTCAGCTCAACCCCCGCGGCCATTCCCATATCTCCACCCGAGGCCGGCAAGAACACGCCTGCCTGCGCTCCCAGTCCGAGAAAACTCTCGCGTTGCTCGATAATGATTCTCTCACCAACCGCAACTTCCATGACGACTGTTGCCATGGCACTTGCGCCCATGGAGAAATCTTCGCCGCCCCCTCCCTCGTCGTCATCAAAGTCGAGGGCTATGGCGGCAAGAGACATCTCCTCAGCTTCAAAGTCATAGCGAACAACCATCCCTTCCGCTGCACCTGCGATTTGAAACGCCAAACGGCTGAGCTTGGGTCCAACTTTCAAGTGGTACTCCTTGGGCTCAGCAACGGTTTGTTTGATCAACCCGGTCGTCTCGAGCACGTAGTGCTCCGCTTTGGTCGTTTCGCCTTCGAGCTGCTGCAACAAGACGTCGTCCTCTAGGATAATAATTTTGTAGGGTCCCCCGTCGGGGGCCGCCGCATCGACCAATCGGTGCAACCGAACTTTCACCTCACCGGGCCCCTGCACCATGAAGGAGAATGATTCTTCCGCTCCAACCCGATAGAAGCTCTGGGTCCCCGCTTCGTCCTCGCGGGTATTGGTAATCGATACCTGTGCGTATTCACCGACGATGCCATCTCGCGCTTCGCCTGCTTTGAGCCTCTGCGCGAGGATGTCGCGGGGCAGCATCGCAGCAGTCTCGGGCGCCGATGCCACAAGAGCTTTGGGCTCGGGCTTTGGCAGAACGTTGGGTATTGGCGGCGGTGCAGGCTCGGATGGTGGCTCAGGCGTCAGTTCGTCGTCCTCAACACTCATTGCGGCCATCAGTCCCGAGCCTGGGGGCACCAACTCGATCGGGGCTGGGGTCTTCGAACCCCCGGCGTAGAATTCAATGCGGACCATCGCAACCACGCCACCGGTTGTCTGGATGGACACCAGATGCTCGCCCGCCTTCAGCTGTTCGACGTGGTTCTTGGGGGGGCACACTTGTCCCTTAGGACCGCCAGTCAACGAGAATTTGCGGTTGGGGCGATCGGAGAGGTTGACCTTGGTGGCGCGGCCCCTATCCACAACGACCTCGACGGTTCCCTTGGGCACCTTGCCTGCAGGCAACACCTGATAAAAAACCAAGGCCAACTTGCCGGCTCCGGCAAGCTTCATGTCCAGTGGCGAATTCTGGTCCAGGACGTAGGCCGCTTGAGATTTGCGCCCTTTCTGAACGACCCCAGCAGACACGCTGGGCGTGGTGATCTTGACCGGTTCTGCCGCCACCGACGGTGCCGACGGTGCCGTCGATTTTGCAGCCTTCTTCTTCTTGCGCTTGCTGCGTGCAACCAAGGTCTCCTGCTCGGAGGCCTTTTCCATCACCGGCCCAAAGTGCCCTCGAACAGGAGAGATGCGAGCCTCACTGGGCACCGCGATCCCGAGAGACACAATTAAGATGAGAGCTGCTCTTCGCACGTTCGACTCCTTGCTCGTCTTAGCGATTGCGGTACTGCTCGATGATCTCGCTTAGTTTGGGGGTGTCCTTGTGGTTAGGCGCCAAACTCACAAACTTCTCAAATGCCTCGATGGCTTTCTCCTCACGGCCGAGGAGAATGTAAGCCTTGCCCATCATTTTGTAAGACTTGATATGTTTGGGGTTGATGCCGATAGCCTTGTTGAACTCCTCAACTGCCAACACCGCCTTGTTCTGTTTGAGAAGTCCAACACCTGTCGTGTAGTGCCCATCGGCCCCTGAATCCGCTGCTGCATCTGGCGTTGACGCCGGCGTTGGCACTGGTGCAGGCGCTGGGGCTGGAGCTTTGGCCTTGGGTGGCTCCGACTTGGGCGGCTCCGGCACTGGCTGCGGTGCTGGCTCTGGCTTCGACGGTGGTACCGGCGTCTCCTTGTACTCGGGCTTGGGATTGGAAGGACTCAGGTCCCGGGTTGGCTCACGCACAGTCGGTTCCCTGCCAAGTCGCCGCTTTGTCGGAGTGGTCTTGCCTTTGTCAGACTCAGAGGCGTCGGCATCTTCCGGCACAGCAACCGCGGATGCTGGATCGACAGCGTCGGAATCCATGGAGGGTGCAATCGCCCGTTTGGCGTCGTTGGCGGCCGTCGCACCCACTTCCGGTGCTTTCTCAATAGCCGTGGCGAGGGCGACCTCCGTTTGGTTAAGCCCCGCCGGTTGCTGCAGCCACGGCAGCTTGTCAGCGAGCCAAGGCACTTGCGGTGCAAAAAATACCCCTGCGGCGGCCACGCTCCCCAGGCCGACAACCAATCCCGCGACCATGGGCAAACGGCTCTTGCGCGGTACACCGGCGGAGAGCGCATTGAGATTGCCACCCACGGCAGCAACCCCCGCCAGTTGCCGAAGGCTCAATGCCACCTCGGCGACGGTCTGCGGTCTTTGGTCGGGATCCTTCTCCAGGCAGCGGAGTATCAATGACTCCAACTGGTTGGGCAACCGCGGTGCCGGCCCCCCCAGCTCATTGGGTTTGGGCGGCACATGCGTCGCGTGTTTCACCACCGCTTGCCCCCATGTATCGGCGACAAACGGATTGGTGCCGGTGGTCATCTGGTACAGGATGACGCCCAATGCATAGATGTCAGCACGATGGTCTACGGGGTTGCCGAGCAACTGTTCAGGCGACATGTACCCGGGGGTTCCCAACAGTGTACTTCCAGTACTCTCAAGGCTTGCCTCCCCCTCGGGATTCTTGAGCTTGGCAACACCGAAATCGAGAAGTTTGACGAAGTCAGACCTTCCCCCTTGCTCAATCAACATGATGTTCTGGGGTTTCAGATCCCGGTGGATGACACCTGCCTTGTGAACGACATCGAGTGCTTCGCAAACCTGCGTCGCGATGCGCAGGGCTTGTTCCAGCGGTATGATTTTCTTGTCGAGCTGTAGCTGCGCCAAAGTCTTCCCTTCCAGGAACTCCATGACGCAATAGACATGCTCCCCCTCGCCAGAGAAATCCGTTATCTGAACGATGTTGTCATGCTGGATGCGGTTGACCGCTCGCGCTTCATCAAAAAACCGCTGCAATGCTCTGCTGTTCTTCGCGTACTCGGAGCGTAGCCTCTTGATGGCAACCTTACGGCCCAGTTGGGTATGCTCGGCGAGATACACATCTCCCATGCCACCCGAGCCCAACCACTTGACGATGCGATAGGATCCCAACACTTGCCCCGCATCGAGTCGTTCCTCTGCCCCTGCGTTCTCAAGTACTGCCTGATCCAGAGCCACGGGGGACTCCCTGCCCTGTTGTTGGGCAAAGGGACTGCCGATGCTCTCCGTTTCGGGCTCCAGCTCCGCCAAACTGTCTGCAATCAAATCGTTGATGAGGCTAGCATCGGCTGCGGATTCACCGATCCCATCGATGTCGAGCAGATCTCTTTCCAGAGTGGCCTCATTGACGACCGCCGCTAGATCCTCAGACAACTCTTTACCAAGATCCAACATTGGCAACTCGGCCTGCGGCACGGGCGCAGCTGGCAGCTCGGCCTGTGGCACGGGCGCAGCTGGCAGCTCGGCCTGCGGCACAGGCGCAGCCGGCAGCTTGGTCTGCGGCACGGGCGCAGCCGACACCTTAGCCTGCGGCAAGGTCACGACTGGCAACTTGCTCTCGAGCGGTGGCATGGCTGGCAACTTGCTCTCTGGTGCGGGCACAGCTGGCAAACTGCTCTCCGGCAGGGGCACAGCTCGCGGTTCGACCCGCAGTGTCGGTGCGACAAACTCGACTTGCCGTTCTGGTGCCGGAGCTGGGACCGACACAGAAACAGGAGCGCCGACTTCGGCCTCAAGAAGCTCGAGATCAGCATCCATTTGGTGCCGTTGCGCCACGTATTCGAGCAGCACCTTGTGGTACTCGGGCTCCAAATCCTTGAATTCGAGCCCCATGCCCCGGGGTTTGCTGGGGTCGGCAACATCCGCAGGGGGATCATTGATCCAGGCGACCGATGCCTCCGTGATGATCTCCAGATCATAACCGGGGAGGTAGAAACCCACCTCGACCTCTTCACCCCTTGTCAGGAGCCTCTGGGCTGCGACAAACATTCCCCCACCTTGCAAGCTCAGGTCTTGGGCGCGCCACTCCTTCTCATCCGAGCCCGAGTAAACTGTGACCTTGGCCACAAACGGGATTCGATCTTCTTTCCTACGTTCTGCCCCAGCACTACTCATGTCATCACTCTTCATTAAGCCCAGGTTGATGAAGCCCAGGTTGACGTTAGAGAGCTTGTCTCGAGCAACAAACGAGCCAAGCCTGAGCCTTGAAGCATAGCATAATCGACTGTTCTTCAAAGAAAAACCGACAGGGAGAAGCATCAAGAAAAGTCCTGGTTGGTATTTAAAACCACAGATTCAAAATCCATACAGGACATCGATCAATCAAGGTGTTACACTGGTTGACCATGACAACCGGCTGGTTTAAAGATTCAACCAAAAGGAACAACATGTCGGATAAACAGATACATACGCAACCAGACGACCACAGCAATCCCATCGGCATTGAGAGGAGTCAATGGCGGGTGCTGATTGTCGATCCACAACCCGCGGTTCGCCAGGTTGTTGGGGACTTCCTCAAGGAGTTCTACCGATTGTCCCTGTCCCAAAGTGGCGATCGAACCATAACATTTTTGGCCAAACAAGATGTGGATGTGATGCTGGTGAACGATCAACTTCCTGGCGAGATAGGCGCCCGTGCACTCATCCGGCACGCCCAAGCCAACTATCCCGATCTACCCATCATCGTGCTTTCCGGGGAAAAAGCGACGAAGGCCGGGGTCGTTGAGGTGGGCACCTGCTCCTTTGTTCCCAAGAAGATACTTCGCACCGAGGTGGGTCGCGCCCAGCTTTTGTTGCTTATCGACCGACGGATCCACGCGCACCAACACGACCGCCGCACCGTGTTTCAACGACAACAACAACAGCGCGCCGGAATGACCGCAGGTCACTTTCTCATTGGCAGAAGCCCCACCATCGAAGCGCTTCGCGAAACTGCCGTGCAGGCTGGACGGTCCCGCTTGAACGTTTTGATAACCGGAGAGACTGGCGTGGGCAAGACACTGTTGGCTCAGGCAGTCCACTTGGCAGGCGAGCAGGCGAGCTCTCGCCCCTATGTGACTCTCGATCCATCGACACTGGTACCCTCTTTGTTCGAGGCAGAACTATTCGGCCACGCCCGCGGTGCATTCACGGGCGCCACCCACGCTCAGGTTGGTGCCTTTGAGGCCGCCAACGGTGGCACTCTCCTGCTCGACGAGATCGGCGATTTGCCCCTCGACCTGCAACGCAAGTTGCTCCAAGCCGTTGAAGAACGGGTCATTCGCCGGGTCGGCGATGTTCGAGAAATTCATTTGAATGTGCGGTTGATTGCCGCGACCAATCGGAATCTCGAGAGGGACGTGGAGAACGGTCGGTTTCGGGCAGATTTGTACCAACGACTCAATGAGCTGCGAGTGCACATTCCCCCTCTGCGGGAACGCAAGGAAGATGTTGCGCCACTGCTCGCGTACTTCATTGAGCAGTACCACCATGGCGGCAGCGTGCGCACAAACGACGATGCGGAAAGAATTGTGCGCGGATATGACTGGCCTGGCAATGTTCGCGAGGTCCGGACGTTGGCGCGACGTCTGTGCGCGGAGGGTATCGGCGACACCATCCACGAAGAGGAGTTGATCAAGATGCTGCCCACCCGCGTCGACCGGACCGATTCTTCTGACCTGCCCCCGGAGGAGCGAATCCGCGTGTACAGCCGACGCGCCTATCTGCAGGTTCTGAAGGAGCACGCCTACAATATCCGGGGTACAGCGCGAACCCTTGATGTTCCCTATCACACGCTGAGAAGTAGACTGAAATCACTAGATTTATTGCATGCACTGCGGAAGAAACCCGATGTCATCTGAAAAATCTACGCCTCAATCCAGATGATGGCGAATGCGCTGCATGACTCGTTGGGTCAGACCTGCGGGTGCGTCCTTGCGAAGTACGCGCCGACACATCGAGCTCGTCTGTTCGAAGGTCTTGATGAAGGCTCCACATGCGGGGCACCGTCGCAGGTGCGATTTCACCGCCGCCTTTGAATCATAATTAATTGATTTATCGAGGAATTCTGACATCCATCCAACTGCCTGCTGACAATTCAAGATAATCACCACTTCCTGCAATGCGTCCCTAACGGCGCCTAAAGTAATCCTCCAATTGGCCGCGGACAAACAATCTGGAGCGATGAAGTCGACTTTTTACCGTTGGCACGGTGACTCCGAGGGTGTTGGCGACCTCCTCGTTGCTCAGCCCCTCGACATCCCGCAGGAGAAGCACCAATCGGTATTTCTCGGGTAATTCCGAAATGGCACCCTCAATACTGTCGCCGAGCTCACGGCTGAGAAGGCTTTCCTCGGGTTGTTTGGCCCAATCTCCGAAGGAGCTCGCCAATGCCGTGCCGTCCTCGCTGAAATCCTGTCGATTGTCCTCAATGGAAAGGTGTGGTTTACGCCGGGCGCGCCGCAATTGCATCAATGCGGCGTTCGCTGCCACCCGATAAACCCAGCTTGCCACCGAGCTTTGGCCCCGAAAAGTCCCCATTTTTCGGAAGATATTGAGAAACGCTTCCTGAACAACTTCTTCGGCCTCCGCGTCCGAGGTGGCCATTCCCCGAGCCAGACGAAAAACACGATCGCGGAAACGGCGAACCAATCGCTCAAATGCATCATAGTCGCCCGTTCGAGCTGCATCGAGTAATTGCACATCCGATAATGGATGGGGATCGGCCGAGTCCATAAGGGGCGGCACCGTAACACGCCTCCTGCACCACAGCAATACGCGACAATCCATCCCCCGGGGGCTCCGCCGCTGCGGGGCGGCGCCCCTGGCGCATCGCGGCCCGCGTGCCCGGCAGGCAACCTGGCGAGGATCTCGGCTGGGAAACTGGCCGGGGCTACTCAACATCTTGGCCTTTCACAGGCCTCATTGAGGACCCGCCAAGTGCCGTTTCGGTGCTCGGTGGCGCTCAGAGTGACATTCCAGACGCCCAGCCTGTTTTGGCGACTGCGCCAACCCATTGGAATCACACTTTGAGGCGCATGCCTTCGCTGCCATCTATTGGCCCATTCTGTGCACCGCCAGTGCCCAATGGAACGTCTTTCGCAAGGCATGCCAGCGGAGGAGCCCATGGGTGGAAACCTCCGCGACTGGCGAGGGCCTCGGCCGGGAAACTGGCCGGAGCCACTCACCGTGCCGCAGGGGTTATGGCGTTTATGGATCCTACGTTCACAAAAGCACCGACTATTTGTCCGTTACGCATTTGCAGAGAATCGAGGTGGGTTATGTTCCGGCGTCACATGTTTCAACTTGGCCGTTCTTCGTTTGTTGCCCTAGTGATGAGCGCGGTATTCTGTGTTGGCTGTGAATCAGACGGCAAAAACGTCGCGGGCGACGGCACCTGCGAGGTCCCCGAGGACTGTGAGACGCTGGACCAGGATTGTGTGGAGAATGCTTGTGTCACGGTGGCTGACGCAGAGTGTGCGCAGCACACCGATTGTGATTTCCCCGGACCTTGTCAAATGGCCCATGGTGCCAGATGCAAAGTCGGCAAGTGTATTTACGAGAACCTTGGTGACATTTACTCATGCGACTTCACAGCCGTTGGTGCTGCGGATGGCGTCTGCCTAGCGGGAGAGTGCGTGGCTGGGCCACGGATGACGGTGACCCGCTCCGGCGACGGTGGCGGGCGTGTGGTGTCGACGCCATCGGGGATTGATTGCGGTGCAACCACGAGTCAGTGCGGTGCGACCTTCGCCTTCAACCAAAGTGTGGTGCTGGTGGCATCCGCCGATGGCGGCAGCGGGTTTACGGGCTGGGGGGGGGACTGTAGCGGTACCAATCCGGTTTGTACGTTGACCATGTCGGCATCTCGGAATGTGGTGGCCACCTTCGCACTCGATGCGACGTCGCGCCTGTTGACCGTGGAGAAAGAAGGCAACGGCGCGAGCGCTGGCTCGGTTGCCTCCGCTCCGGCGGGAATATCCTGTGGTGCAACGTGCAGCGCGTCTTACAGCGATGGCACCTCTGTGACCCTCACGGCGACCTCAGGCGCTGACAACGCCTTTGATGGTTGGGGGGAAGCCGGTGCCTCCTGTGGAACTGCGACAACCTGCACGATTTCCATGACCCAAGCGCGCACGGTGACTGCCTCCTTCACCCTTGCGACGAACACCCATGCGTTGAGCGTGTACAAACAAGGAACGGGCGCTGGGACGGTGACCTCGAGCACCGGTGGCATTAACTGCGGCAGCACCTGCGGTGCTGCGTACGCCCATGGGACAACGGTCACCCTAACGGCAGCTCCCAATGGGGACAGCACCTTTGGCGGGTGGTCGGGCGGGGGATGCTCAGGTATCGCGACGACTTGCCTGCTGGCGATGACCGAGAACAAGGACGTCACGGCGACCTTCATTGGCATCACCCAATTGTTGACCGTGACCAAGGCCGGCACGGGCCAAGGCACGGTGTCGGCCACGGGATTGACCTGCAGTGGTAGCACCTGCACG
>MGST01000033.1:0-3616 GCA_001798605.1 Deltaproteobacteria bacterium RIFOXYA12_FULL_58_15
AGCCGGGCGTCGCCCAGGTCCGCGAGGCGGGGACTAAAGCGCAAACCCAAGAGCCAGAAGAGCCCGAAGATGAGGTCGGTGTAGCCGGCCGTGTCCGTGATGAGCTGCGTCGGCTTCAAGCTGGTCTGGTTTTCGAGGATTCCATCGAGAATGTATGACGAGTCGCGCAGCGTGCCGGGGATGACGATGCCATGAAAGCCGGTGAACTGATCGCTCAGGAAGTTGTAGTAGGTCACGCCGCGGCCGACGTTGAAATACTTGGGGTTTGGACGGGCGTTGATCGTGCGCACAGGGACGACGAATCGCATGCCGTCGGCGGACGCAACCTCGCCGCCGCCCCAGCTCTGGCTGAGCGGAATGTTCACCTGGTAGTCCACGAGCCGGGCGTTGGCGCGCGCCAGCGTCTCGGCGCGAACATAGTTCTGGACAATCCATCCTAACCGACCGCGGGTCAGCGCCGGTGTCTCGGGTCGGAACAAGGGCGTGAAACCGATGTTGCAGGCCTGGGCCAAGAGCACGGCGCAGATGCTGAGCTCGAGGTCTTCGACCCGTGAGCGTGCCTCGCTCACGTGGGTGAAGCCGTCTGTAAAGCTCGTCCAACGCGCCACCTCCAATAGGATGTCGGGGAGGTCGACCCGCGGCAGCATTGCCGCCACCTGTTTCGCGAGCGCAACGAGGCTATTGGGTTCGGGCAAGGCGTCGAGCGGGGTGAGCACGAGAGTGTCCCGCCCGCGTTTTTTCTCGATACGCACGTCGGGGTTTTGGGCGAGGTTCGCCTCGGTGCGACGATAGGCTTCGTCGAGCTCGTGGGTGAGCGTATCGAGGTTCGGCTTTGGTTTTGGGTCGCGCCGAAGCGCACGCAGGACGTTGGGGCGTGCGGCCTCCCAGGCGGCACCATCGAGAAGCAACCGCCGCGGGTCGGCCCAGCGGGTGCTGTCGTTGACGAACACATCGCGACGGCGCAACGCCTGCTGGAGTTGGTCGAGCACGCAATAAGTGTAGGCGTGGCGGTCGAGCTTGTCCTGCTGCGGGTACACATGCCCGCGCCAGCTCGGTGTCACAATGGAGGGAACGATAGCGTCGTCGACGGCGGTCAGCCGCCGGCGTCGCTCAAGGCGTGGTAGGGCCTGGAGTGCATCAAGAACGGGCTTGCTGTTCGGCGTGGCCGCAAAGGGCACGCCGCTGATGAGCGCCGGGAGAAACTGGCGCACGTGGGAGTAACTCTTCATAACGCGTTCGTAGTAGCGGTCGTCGGGCGGGCGCGCGATCGAAGCGATGGTCTCGGTGGCCATTTTGAGTTCGCGCTCGGGGATGCGCTCAAAGATGTCACGACGAACTGCGGCGAGCCTTTTGGATGCTGGATATGCTGGGTCGAAGACGACGAGGTACATCTCCCGCAACGAGAGCGCCGCCGCGTCGAGATTCTTCTGAGTCTTGAGCCGCTCTTTGGCCCCGCGTCGCTCCGCCCGACCGAAGGCGGTCATAATATAGGCATCGAAAACGTCGAGGACGTCGTCGCAGGCCGTCTTGGCGACAGTGTGGCCGAATGCCAAGAGCGTCGCGGTTTGCCGCCCCTCGGGCATTCGCGCAATGGCCTGCACCCGAGCAGAGCAAGCGAAGCGTGCGAGCGCGGCAACGCGTCCCGATGGAAGGTGTCCCAGGTCGACGGCGTAGACGCCGAGGGCGCGGAGCTCAACCAGGCGCTTGAGGGCACCGGCCAACCCTGACGCGTTGCTGCGAGTTGGCGCCCGGCGCAGCCGATCAAGCGTCGTCTGGCGTGCCTCGTCCGGTACGTCAAGCAATGCCTTCAGACGAGCGCACTGGTTTGGCGAAGGAATGCTGCTGAGTTTGTCCCACAAGCGGGCCGAGGCGCAGTCGCGCACCTGGGCCACGAGCCGCGCGAGGACGGTGACGCCGGGGAGCAGCATCTTGTGCTCGACGAGCCAGGCGGTGGCTAGATCGAAGAGCAGGCTCGGGCGTTGATTGGTGAGCCACGCGCGAGTGTAGAGCCATCGCACCAGGCGAAAGTGCTCGGGTTGATCGGTGAAGTTACGGTAGCCGAAGTACGTGCGGATCTGGAAGGCATGCTCCCAATGGGTCTCGTTATTGTCGTAGCTCGACAGGCAAACAGGGTCGACGCCGATGGACAGGGCAACATAGCGGACGACAGAAGCAGGCACGTCGGTCGGGGTGGACAGGAATGTCCCAAGGAAACGAACGGTTCCGAGCTGCACAGCAAAGCCCAGGCGGTTTTGGTCGCCCCGACGATGGGCGATGAGCTGCTGGTCGCTGGCGTCGAAATGGAAGTACCTCGCGAGCTGCTCCTGGGATGGCTCCCCGCTGTAGCGTCCATAGCGACGCTCTTGCTCGTTGGTAAGGAAGTCGACGGGCACGAGATCTCTAGAAGCGTGGGAGCTTCATGAAAAGAGCCCGAGCCTTTTCGTCGCGGGTGGTCGACGTCAGGAAGGTATAGATACGCGTGTTCTCAATGTTGCGGTGACCAAGCCAGTCCTGAACGAATACCAGGTCTCCGCCGGCGGAGAGCATGTGAGTGGCGATCGAGTGCTTGAGACAGTGGAAGTGCCGTTTGTCTTTGGGAAGGCCAGCCAGCTCGCCATAGTGCTTCATGAGCCAGTCGAGTGTGCGCCGAGAGATGGGAACCTGCCTTTGGCTCGGAAAGAGGATCGGTGAGTGGGTTAGTCTCTTTCGCAGATAGGCCTTCAAGACCCGCACCTCGTCGGGTTGCAGAGGATGCTCGCCCGAGTGGCTTCCCTTCACGCGGTGAACCATGAGGCGAAGGCCTTTGAGATCGAGGTCGGTGGTGCGCAGAAGACCGACTTCGCTGGCCCGAAGTCCATGACGATAGGCGACAAGGAAAATGGCCTTGTTCCGCTTGTCGTCGATAACCCCAAGAAGGACTTTGAGCTCCTCGGGGTGGAGGTACCGGACGGTGCGTGTTCGGGATGGTGATCTGGCCGGCGTCAACATTGCTCAAAATAACTCTTTTGAGCAGTAACTACCGATAGGGGTCACGTTCCGCAAGGGTTTCGTGACGTCGGTGAGGCGTGATTTTCCTCTGTAATGGGCAATACGTATCGCGACAAGGTTGCGTGCTGACCGGATCTGGCCTCGTGAGGGCGGCCCCTTAACCCGGTTTTCTGTTCCGTTGCTACTCGAGCCCCAAGGCTGTTGGTGAGCTGAGGTTTTGCTCCGATTGGAGATCCTTGACCGCCCCACCCACGATGGTCCATTGCTACTTGAGGTCCAGTGATTGATGAAAATCAGCAAAGCATCCCTCAAGGCACGCATCACACGGCTGCGCCGCAATCTGGTGGAATGCCCGATTCCAGGCGATATACCAGAGGCTGCGGAAAAAATACTCCGAACCGCCCCATTGGTTTTGAAGGATTTGGAGATTGCCCTCAGGCAAGGGCCTCCTGGGACAAAACGCAAAGTTCATGCTGTGCTCCCGCAAATTGAAACGGATGTTGACTGGGCCATTGGGATAGTCATGGGCGACCAGATTGCCGAGAGTATCCGCCAGGGCAAAGCTCCCGATTCAAGAATGACTGCACAACGTCGGCTCAATCAGCGGCTTGTCGCGTTCATGGCTGGC
>MGST01000033.1:3640-5072 GCA_001798605.1 Deltaproteobacteria bacterium RIFOXYA12_FULL_58_15
ATGCATGACAAGATTCTCCCCGGCCAAACGCGGCGTCTCATCGATATGTTTGCCGAGAAGCAGCTGTCAGATATCCCAGGCGACGAACAGGACTGGCTGCAACGCTACGTCCAAGACCGCCCATCAATTTACAGGGTGTCTGATATCGATAACGGCGAGGGCTACAACGTCCATGACCTTCTTGGCGGTGGCACGCTCAAAATCCGCGACCGCATGAGTTCTTTGAGTCTCGCAGAAGACGCGATCGTTGTGGGGCGCGCCATACCGGTGGCCGCAAAGGGCGGCGACATCTTTTGCCCACTTGGCAACATTACTGAACTTCCCGTTCCTCTTTGGTCCGAACTCAGTATCTTGTTGCAGCAATGGTTGGGCGAGTTTAACAGGCAATACCCACAAGGCAGCTCAATGGAATTCTTTCGGCAGCATCGTGCCAGAATGAATCGGTGGATGAGCGATGTGCGCACATGAAGCCCACCGACCACTGCGCCGCATGTCCAACGCCAAGCTGTATATGCTGACGCCGTGGTCGAGGCAGTCGTGGATGAGGGGTGTGGCTGTCTATACGGTCGCGGTCGCGATTTCGGTTTTGTTGCTCTCGAAAACTGATATCTGGCGGTCATGACAAAAGCGGTTTCATTTAATCCCAAGAAGCTCGCTGGCCGATGGCGCGAGGGCTACGCTCTCGACGTTCACACCGTGAGCAGCGTTTACCTTGGTGAGAATCAGTACGGACATGCAGAGTACGAAACGACTCGCTCTGATGTTGGTGAGCTGTTGTACCGGTTGAAGTATCGAAGTGATCAGACGGCAGTGAACTCGATTGTGGATGCGGCCGCCAAGTTTCTCAGGACTTGGGGGCCGGGTGTGGATCTCGTGGTGGCGGTGCCGCCAACCCGCTCAAGGGCAACACAACCGGTGCTTGTTCTGGGAGAGGCGATAGCCAAAAGTCTCAAGGTTCCGTTCGAAGCCGGCGCGGTTAAAAAGGCCAAGAAGGCCACTGAGCTCAAGGATGTTTATGACTACGACGAACGCTCACGGTTGCTCGAGAATGCGCACAGGGTGGTAACGTCGAAGGTCGCGGGGCGGAACGTTCTGCTGTTTGACGATCTATACCGCTCAGGTGCTACAATGAATGCGATTACTGAGGCGCTCTACGACAAGGGGAAAGTTGCCGACGTGTTTGCTCTTACGATCACGAGGACTCGGAGCAACCGATGATGACCAAGGTTTTCATAGGTGGGTCGCGGCGAATCATTCAGCTCAATGTGGACGTGTGCGCCCGATTGGACCGAATTGTTGAGCAGGGTTTCACCGTCCTCGTTGGCGATGCTGGTGGTGCCGACAAAGCGGTGCAGCAGTATCTACACGGCAAGAATCACCAGAACGTGGAGGTCTTCTGCTCGGGAGATCAGTGCCGCAACAATGTTGGGGG
>MGST01000034.1 GCA_001798605.1 Deltaproteobacteria bacterium RIFOXYA12_FULL_58_15
CCGGTTCCCGAGGCACCACCTCCGGTTCCCGAGGCACCACCTCCTGTGGCGTCGTCTGTGGATTCGGTGACGTGGCTGCCAGAGAGCATGCCTGCGCCGCCGGCGAATATCCCAATCTTTGCTGGCTCGCGGTCTGCCTTTGCCATTCGCCCCGCGCACCTTTGGCTTGTGGGCATCGGCTCGGCGTTGTTTGGCGCGTTGGTTACCCTCTTGATCGTGCTGATGCTGCGGCCCGAGGACGGCGAACCACCGATAGCCGTGGCAGAGGAGAGTCTCGGCGCAGATGCCGTCGAATCCGCCATGGATGATCTGGTGCCGGTGTTCTCACGTGGTGAAGAGGAGGTCGAAGGGGAGGTCGAGGCAGACGTAGAAGAGGCCATTGGCGTGTCCAAAGGTGGAAGCAAGCGCAAGGCCGGCAAGAGCAAGCAGAAGGGGCACGTTGGCACGCCGAGCGACCCAAGCCTCCAATCGTCGTCAGCGGCGTCCGGCAGTGTGAGCAATACGCCATTGACCACCGCGGAAATATCGGCTGGCATCAAAAAGAATTTAGGCAAGCTCGGACCCTGCTTTGTTGCCGCACGCAAGCGCAAGGAAGTCGAGCCCGGCAAGCATACCTTGGTCCTGGACTTCCTCATCATGCCAAACGGTTCCGTGCGGGATGCGGCCCTCACGGGGCCAGAGGATCTGACTAGGAAGCGCATCGCAAAGTGCGTATCCGGCAATTTGCGGCAATGGCGGTTCCCGGCATCGGCAGGTGGTTCCCCGGTGCGGAAACTGAATCTGCCGATCACGGTCAAGTGAGGGGCGCTGCCGGGCAGTTGTTCAACCTTGGGTGACCATCACCTTGGTGAGATCGCGGGTGATGTTCTTCTGGTGCGACTCGATGGTGCCGCCACCAATTTCCAAGAGCTTTGCGTCGCGCAGCAGACGCTCGACGTGATACTCCTGGCAATAACCGTAGCCACCCAGTACCTGCATGGCGTTGTCGGCTACCTGCTTGGCCGCAGTTGAGCAGAACAGCTTGGCGGCATCGGTGCCCAGCCGGTTGCGCTTGTCAGGGCCAACGTTGGCGGCGACATTATAGACGAGGGCGCGCATCGCTTCAGTTTTAGCATAGGACTCGCCGATAAATCGTTGGATCTGACCAAAGTCGTTGATGGAGCGGCCAAAGGCCTGCCGCTCTTCGGCATACCGCACCATGATGTTGAGGCAACGATCAGCGATACCCAGCGACATGGCCGCGAGAGTCAATCGTTCAATCTCGAGGTTGCGCATCATGTGGGTAAGGCCCTGTCCCTCTTCACCGATGACATTGCCGACCGGGACACGCACGTCCTCGAAGACAATCTCGGACATGGTAGATGCCCGCATGCCGTGCTTTTTGATCGGCTTACCGACCGTGAGTCCTTCAAATTCTCGTTCCAGGGCGAAAGCGGTGACCTTGCCGTCGAGCTTAGCATAGACGTAGAAGAGATCGGACTCTGGAGCGTTGGTGATGAAGGTCTTTGCGCCGTTGATGATGTAGTGGTTGCCATCGCGGACCGCGTGCGATTTCATACCGAGGACGTCCGTGCCTGCCGCGGGCTCCGTCATACACATGCACGCGACGGACTCGCCACTGAGCACTTTGGGAAGATAGCGCAACTTGAGAGCGGAGTGGGCGCTGTGAGCGAAGTTGTTGACGAACAGCATTGCGTGGGCGAGATAGGCGAGGGTAAAACCTGGATCATACTTGGCGAGCTCATGGTGGACGATCACTGCGGCAGTCGCATCGAGACCGGCACCACCGTCCTCTTCGTCGACGGTAACACCAAGCAAGCCGAGCTCAGCCAAATCGCGGAAGAGCGCCAGGTTCATGGTGCCGCTCACGTCGTGTTCTTCGGCCTGGGGTGCCACTTTCTCGACGGCAAACTGTGCCACAGTCTCACGCAGCAAGGAGTGCTCTTGGGTCGGATTGTATGGGTCGAAGCGATGAGTCATGTTGGGGGCACTATACGTCCAGCGGCGTTTTTGGCAAAGGGGCGAATCCTAACCCGATCTCTCTCTGCCTTCTTGATGTCAATGACCCGTCGCGCTCAAACTACCGCCAGAATCCGACACTTGAGATACTCCGTTTCGGGCATGCCCACCAAGACCGGGTGATCGGGCCCAGCGCCGCGTCGTTCAAGAATTTGCACGTGCTTGTGCGCGTCCCGGGCGGCCGCAGCGATAATCGCGTCGAAATCGTCGGCAGTAATCCGACCTGAACAGGAGCAGGTCACGAGTGTGCCCCCAGGGGCGAGGAGCTTGAGAGCGCGCAAGTTAATCTCTTTGTATGCATTGCTGGCACGACCGTGGGTGTCCTTGGTGCTGGCGAAAGCGGGGGGATCGAGAGCAATGGTATCAAACTGCTGTTGCAGGTCGGCGTACCGACGCAACAAATCGAAGGCATTGTCATTGATCCATTCGATGTTCGACAGGCCCGCCTGAGCGGCGTTCCTTTGGCCGCGCTCGACGGCGGTTGCGGAGGCATCGACGGCGATGACACTGTCACAACCGAGGGCCATCTGCAGCGCAAACCCGCCGTGGTAGGTGAAACAGTCGAGGGCACGTCCCCGCGCGTAGTGTCCGCAAGCGATGTGGTTGCTCGACTGGTCCAGGAAGCCTCCGGTCTTCTGGTCACGCTCGAGGTCGACCTCGAGGGCGATTGTTCCTTCGTGAAAACTCGCGAGCACAGGGGATTGGCCGTAAGCGACGGTGATGTGCTCGCGCAAGCCCTCGCGACGACGACTGCCGACATCGTCGCGAATGACCACGGCACGTGGGTGGAACTCCTTGATGACCTGGTCGATGACGCACTCCTCGAGACGATCGGCCGCGGCACAGGTTGTCTGTACCGCAACGCAATCGTCGTAGCGGTCGACGTAGACGCCTGGCAGGCCATCGGCTTCGCCGTGAATCAGGCGAAAGGCGTCAGCCTCAGGCAAGGCGCGCAGGCGGCCTGCCAAAGCCCGTTTGATCCTCTCGTCGAGCCACGCCGCCGTTGGGGGTACCTTGGGGCCTGTCACCATGCGCAGGGTGATCTTCGAGCGGGGCGAGAACATCGCGTAACCCAATAGACGCCCCTGCCTCTTTTTGTTCTCCTGGCGCACCTCGACGAAGCCAGGTTCATCAGAGGGCAAGTCGACGATGTCGGAATCGTAGATCCATGGGTGGCCACTCTCGAGTCGGCGTAACGCCTTGGCGTTGATGGTCGCTGTGCCCAATATTTCCCAGATTTTGTTGTCCATGGCAGACCCGTTGTACTTCGGTGCGGGCGAAAATGGAAATGCGGGTCTGGGCCCGTCAACCCCTCGAGTTCGAATTGGCGTGGTGCGTTTGACTGGGTGCCTGATGAATGGGATTCATGCCAGTCTCGGGCGGACATGAGACAGCCCTTGGGAGGAAAAGCATGTTGTCGATACGGGTGTGGAGATGGGTGTGGGTCGCGTTGGCAATTGCGGCTCAAGGACACATTGTCCTGGCCGCAGACGATGCGCCCCCAACCTTGGTTGTTCTCGAGGTTGTTGACCAGGGAACGATCGGCGAAGAAGCAACGTCTGAAAGGGATCTAAGAGTGTCTGCGACCCTGGCGTTGGTCGAGGCAGCGCGCGGAGTGCCCGGATATCGGGTACTCGGGGCTGACGACGTTCGTACCATTCTAGAGTTTCAAGGCACGCAGCAGACACTGCAGTGCCAGGAAGACGGTTGCCTCGGTGAGATTGGCGAGGCTGTCAAAGCAGATTTTCTCCTCTCCAGCACTGTGGGCGCGGTGGGGGACACTTTCGTACTTTCCGTCCGCCTACTCGAGGTCGACGTGATGACCACTGTCAATCGCGCCACAGTCTCACTCATGGGAATATCGGAGGTCAACCGTGCTGCCGCAGCGGCAATGGGTTTGCTTTTCGGTGCGGATTTGCGGGTCGAAAAGCCCTTGGGCGCTGGCGGCGCTCAACCATTTACGCTCGCCACGAGCGAAGCGGCACCGGTGAAGGTGGCCGTGCTCGATCTCGCTGCGTCGGGGGTGGATTCAGAGGTCGCCGGTAACCTTACCCGGGTGGTCGCCCTCGAACTCAAAGAGATCCAAGGGATGTCTGTGATTGCGAGCGAAGACATCCGCGCCATGCTCGAGCTTGAGGCACAGAAGCAGCTCGCGGGTTGTGGTGATGCTTCTTGTCTCGCGGAGATTGGTGGAGCTCTGGGGGTCGAGTATCTGATTTCTGGAAACATAGGACTTGTGGGTGATGCATTCCTCGTTCAACTCACTCTCATTGACATTCAGACCGCCGAGATCAGAAATCGCGCCGCAGAGTCGTTCTTTGGCGACCCGGCGCAGTTGTTGGGGGCGGCGAGGTATACCGCACGGATGTTGGTTGGGCACAGCGATGTGGGCGCAGGCTCGGTGGAGGTGCGCGCGCCGATGAGCGACGCAGTGTTGGTGTTGGACGGTGAGACTTCGGCTCTTGCTGCGGGCCCTCGCAAGGTGGCGGTTGGCAAACACAATCTTCGAGTTGAGGCCGACGGGTTCTATCCTTGGATCAGCGATGTCTATCTGGAGTCGGAGGAGCTCGCGCGCCTCGATGTTCAGCTCCTTGAGATGCCCGCTGCCTGGTATGAACGTTGGTGGTTCTGGACCGGAGTGGGAGCGGTGGTTGTGGGTGCCTCAGTGGGAACATTTTTTGCCACTCGCGATCAGAGCGCTACGCTCGAAATTCAGGCAGAACCGCCAGTGAGGGTGGGCCCATGAAAGCGCAATGCAAAAGTGGGTTCGCAGCTGCTGTTGCTGTATTTGCTGTTCTCGCTCTAGAGATGGGAGCCTGCTCCACACAACGGATTGAGCTGGGCATTGGCGAGCCTCGATTTGCGGCGCTGCTCGAGGGCCTCGACATTTCCGGTGAGGTCAGAGTGTATCGGGACGGGGCAAGAACCACTTTGGCGCGGGCAGACCTGGAAATCGATGGCGCCGTGGCACGTGCGCGATTGCCTGCGTTACCTTCAGGTGAAGACCTCAATGTCCGCATTTTTTGGCGGAGTGACAGTCTGTCCATTGCTGAGAGCGGGGGGCGCACGGTGCGGCTCGACGGCGGCGGCAACAAGAAGCTGTCATTTTCCGCGAGCGACTACGTGTATCCTGACGTCGATGGTGATGGCGCCAACAATCTGTTTGAGCTCATCTATGAAAACGACAACCCCAATGAAGCCGCGGGAGCGGTTTCGAACCCTCGTCTGTTTCCCCGTGGTTTCTTTTCGCAGCCAGCGGGTGTTATTGCGTTGCCCGGTGCGGTCGCCTTCCAGGCAGAGGTGCGTTCGTTGGGTAGCCTCGCCATGGTGGGGACGATGGACATAGAGGGCACGATGTCGCGGCCTGAGTACGTCAATCAGGCGGTAGACTTCATTCACGTACCAACCCGCGAACGGCACAGCGTGCCCCTCGATTGCACTGACCAAGAGCCGCTGTTCGCCGTGAGACTCAATGGCGGCGGTGAGGCGGGCGTTGTGGCTGCCTCATGCGGTGCCAAGGTTCACTATCTGCTCGCCGACCATTATCTGGGTGTCGTTGAGGATACCACCCAGATCGGCGTTGGACAAATCGACTATTTGGTCTTCAGCGCCAGCGGACAACGTCTCTACGCCGTCGATCTGTTCCGTGGAGAGATTCACGTCATGTACTCAGGCATTGGTACTCCGCGCTATGGCCTGATCGAAACCCTCGACGCCGACGTACTGGGCGACGGTGTCCTTGTCCACCGGCTCGTCGATACTGGCTCGCGATTGATTGTCCTCGATCCCGGCCACGAGGGTCTCATTGTGTTGTCTCACGTTGATGACGCGAATCATGTTCGGATCGCTTCGCCGTTACGTGGTCAGTTGAACAAGCCCGCAGACATTGTGCTGCATCCAAGTGGCGACATCGCATACATCGCCAATCTTGGCGATGGGTTGTTGCGGGTGGTCGATATCAGTGCCAATGATCCCAACCAGTGGAGCATCATCGGCGCGGTGGCGATCAGCACTGAGCTCAGCTCTTTGGCCATCGAGCCGGTCTATGGTTACTGGCTTTATGCTGTTGCTGATCGGGCTTTTGCACGTATCAACACGATTTCATTGGCAATTGAACAGAGATTCGACATTGCCGGTGATGACGCGAGTCAGCTCATGCATGTGGCGCTCAGTGAGGATGGGGCCTTTGGTGTGGTGGTCGCCAGCGGTGCAATCATGCCGCTAGGCAATCCGGCGTCGCCATGGGTCGAGGAAGAACCGAACAACACGGTTGCCCAGGCAGCCGCCAATCGGGCGGTGGTCGGGCCGCCGCCGAGCACCTCTGTCGGCTTTGCCGACATGCGAGAAGACTTCGATTCGAGCGTGAGATTTGTGCAAACCGTCTACAACGGATTGTCACCGGTAGAATTTGAGGAAGATATCGAAGACCTGTGGCGCCTCGATGTCGGAAATGCCGCGAGACCCTTGGTGTTGGCGGTGTTTCCCGCAATGGATCTGGGCCGAATGAGCATCTCCTTGGTTACGGCGCAAGGGGAGGTGACCGAGACCGCGATTTTTCCGTTGCAGGCGACGTCCCTCACCCCGGGCACGGGTGTGTTTATGATAACCGATCCCGCAGAAGACTTGCCGGCAGGTTTGTCTGTGGGCATCAACGCCACCGATTTTGACAGGACCAGCAACTACACCCCCTACGAGATCGTGGCCAAGGAGCTCGGCAATGTAACCACCATACTGGAGGTCGAACGCGATTACTCGGTGGATCCTCAATTTGTCGCGATTTTTCCGTCGGTGGTTGAGGGTTTGGCAGAGGCCTCGGACGAAGGTGCATATGTCGGCTGGGGAAGCGAGGACGCAGAGGACTGTTATCTCGTGGATGTAGCAACCAATCGCCTCGGCATCCGCCTCGATTTTGCCGATGATGTCGATCTCGATCTGACGATTCTCAACCTCGACGGAGCGCGGATGCTCCAGCAGTATGGTTTGGTTGGCCTAGGTCTGGCGGAGCATTTCGTGTTTGAGCCGCACCTGAGGGACAAAAACTTCCTGGTCTGTGTCACTATAGAAGACGGCATACCTCCAGCCAGCGCTCCCTACACGATCACGTTTGTCGATTTTGACATCTAAAAGAGTCCAAAGACGCCAGTCATTAGGGGTTTCTCAGAGCTGATGCGTTGCCGACAACCGTGTCGGCAACGCATCGTTCAATCTGTGCCAGTCGAGAAAAGTACTGGCGTCCAAAATCAGGGAGGCACCGAAGCCAGTTAGCGGCATGCGTAGGTCGAGCCCATTTGGGACCGCGACGCAAAGGTGGGCACCTTTGGTGCCCGCCGCGCAGCGAAAATCCAAATGGGGTCGACCGGAGCAGCGCAAGCGAACTGGCGTGGGGTGGCGGCGAGCTTCGGGTCAACGCATCGACGCAAGGAACTCTTCGGCCTCGCTGAGCTCTGAGAGTTGCGGGCAGTTGGGAAGACTATCGAGGAAGATGCGGCCGTAGCCTTTGGTGTGAAGGCGGCAGTCGAGCACGGCAACCAGGCCCTTGTCGCTATGGCGACGGATGAGTCGGCCGAAACCTTGACGTAAGAGCAGGGCTGCCTGGGGAACCTGATAGGAGTAGAACGGCTCTTCGCCCCTTTGGCGCAGGTATTGAATCTTGGCTGCGACCACAGGGTCGCCCGGCGAGGCAAAGGGGAGCTTGTCAATGACGACGAGACGCAAAGCGTCTCCGGGGACGTCGACGCCTTGCCAAAAGCTCATGGTTGCCACCAAGATTGCATCACCGTGGTTGCGGAATTCGTCGACGAGCAGGCTGCGCGGACCATCTCCCTGCATGATGACACCCATGCCGGTCTCACTCTCGATGAGGGCACGCATGACCGGTAGGGCGCGGTGACTTGTGCACAGGACAAAGGCGCCGCCGCCGGAAGCTGTGATCAAGTGTGCCGTACGGAGTGCTGCTTTTTCCGCGAAGTCGGGAGCGCTGGGCTCGGGCAAGTCGGTGGGGATGTAGAGACGGGCGTTGCTTGCGAAATCGAATGGCGAGCCCACGGCGAGCTCGTGCGCACCCTTGAAGCCAATGCTTGAGCGGAAATGTTCGAAAGAACCGCCAACCGTTAGGGTCGCAGATACGGTGATCGCGGTGGTGAGTTGCAAGGATTGTCGGAGTATCGGGGCGACGTCGATGGGACGGGCAACCACCGACCGATTGCGACCCGAGAGCTCGGTGTACCGAACCCAGGTGTTGTCGTCAGTTGTCATGGGCAGGTCGACGTCGGTGACCAAGGAGCGGCGCGGCTCGACTCTCAAAACGAAGGCGAGCTCGGCGGCGGTGACCGCAGTCCGCTTGGCGATACCCGAGGCTTCGTCTTGATCGGTGGAACCTAGGGTTGCTTCGATTTGCTCGAGCTGTTCGTCCACCGACAGATACCAATCGAGAACATCAATGGGGCGCTTGCCAAACAGTGGGGTTCTGCCATTGGCAAAAGGCAGTTTGTCGAACAGCTCTGCGACGCTTTGGCGCAAACGGATGAGCGTTGGCCCGAGGACTGCGGCGAGGCCCGGGTCGGTAGAGGCCATCGCGGTCACGTCGTGAGCCAAATCGCTGAGGCGACGTTCGGAGATTTGATGGCCGAAATGATGCGCCGCCGCCTCCGGCAGATCGTGAGCTTCGTCGAAGATCACCAGATCGTGGGCTGGCAACAGAAAAACACCGAACTCGGCGAAACGGCCGCGCAAGGAAAGATCGGCAAGGTAGAGGTGATGGTTGGCGATGACCAGCTCCGCAGCTTGAGCACGCTGGCGCATCAGCGTTACCCAGCAACGTTCCTGTTGCGGGCACTTGCGGCCGACGCATTGATCGGAGTTGGCGGTGAGCTCGCGCCAAAGGGGATTGTGATCACCAAGGGAGCGCAGCTCCGCGCGGTCGCCTGTGTGGGTGGTCTCGCGCCAGAGCATGACCTCATTGACAATGCGAGTGTCATCGGTGGATGGCAGAAGAGGTTGTGCGAGGAACCGTTCGGCCCGTAAATGGCACAGATAGTTGGTGCGGCCCTTGGCCACTTCCACATGGATCTCGCGACCGACAGCGCGCTCGACAATGGGTACGTCTTGGGTGAGCAACTGATCCTGAAGATTCTTGGTGCCTGTGGATACCACCGCCTGTTTCCCTGATTCGATCACGGGCACGAGATAGGCGAGGCTTTTGCCGATGCCCGTACCAGCCTCGGCGAGGAGCTTGTCTCGGGATAGGATGGCGCTTTCGATCGCGAGGGCGAGCTCGACCTGTTCAGCCCGCGGCTCGTAGTCTGCGAAGGATCTCGCCAAGGGGCCATCGGGTGCGAAGAAATCTTTGACCGAAATCATCGGCTCACAGCCTGAATTCTTCCGCTGGTGTTTCGTGTCCTTCGTGTCTTTCGGTGGGAGAGATCTCCTCGGAGGACCAGCTCTGCTTGACTCGTTGTTTGGCTGGGGCTTGGGGCTTGTCTACGGGCACTGGAGTAAACGTCACCACAAGCACGAGCATTGCCAACCATCCGAGGACACGGTGTCGGGGAGCGAGGGGCGTCAGTTCGTTGCTCACCGGCGGGTGGCGGATGCCAATGACAAAGAGCAAGAGAGCCCAGAAAACCCAAACCGCACCTCGGGCAAACCCTTCGGAGCTGATGCCGAGCATGAGACCCATGACAAAGAGACTGGCGACCAAGAATATCGAGATTCGCTCTTGCCGTGGTCCGAAGAGAGCGTAGGCGATGTGTCCGCCGTCGAGTTGGGCTGCGGGTATGAGGTTCAGCGAGGTGACGAACAAACCCACCCAACCGGCGAGGGCTACGGGATGGAGGTCGAGCATTGGAGCGTCTGGACCAAATTGCCCGGTCAACCAATTGAACAACAGGGAACCACCAAAGACGATCTCCGACTCGGAGACAGATTGTATCGTTCTTGGCGCAGAGTGGGAGAGTCCCCAGATAGCCGCCGGTATGGCGAGCAATAGGCCGGCGAAGGGACCGGCGACGGCGACGTCGAGCAACACGCGGCGATTCGGCGGCTGCGAGCGCATAAGGATCAATGCGCCCAACGTGCCGAAAATAGTCGGTGCGGGTATGAAGTAGGGAAGGGATTGGTCGACGCCGTGGCGGCGGGCGGTGAGGAAGTGACCCATTTCATGGGCGAGCAAGATGGCCATCAGGGTTATCGCGAAGGGCAGGCCGGCCTGAATGAGGCTTGGATTTTCCGCAAGGGCGCCCAATGCCCTGATGACTTCGGTGTTGCCAATCTGCGGAATGGCGCTCGCGAGCAGCGCCGCAAGGAAGGTCAAAAGGAACAGTCCGACATGGATCCAGATGGGATGCCGACGAGCGGCACGTGGTTCTGGAGGAGCGGGTGGCGGGTTCTGTTCAGGGGTTCTGTCGGTCGCCGGTCGCAACGCTCACCCCTCTGGCTTGGCTTCTGGTTTTTCCCATTGGCGGATCGCGCCATCCACAATGGTTAGGGTGATGAGCTTCTTCTGCACTTCGCCGACATCGTTGAAGCTCATGCGGCCGGTGACGCCTTCGAAGCTTCCCATTTTTAGGAGGCTTGCTCTGAGTTGACTCCGATCTGTTGGCTTTTTGGACGACATCACCCATTTGAGCATGGCGGCGGTGTCGAAGGACTGAGCCTCCGTGAGATTAGGCGCAGCGCCAGTGGTCTCGGTGAAGGTGCTGACAAAATCACGAACCTTGATGTCGGTGCTGTCTGGATAGTAGGCGTCGACAAAGATCGAGGATTCACAGTCCTTCTCGCAGTTTTCCACGGTGGCCTGGGTGTTCCAGGTGGACGCCCCGAGCAAGGTGATGGGCTCGACGTTCTTGCGGCCCATGGCCTTGCGGATTCGCTCGAGCATACGCGGGTCGCGGGTCAAGATGATGTCCTGGACTTTGACGGCCGGAGCGATGAGACCGATGTTGCGACCCGAGTCGGGAATGACGATGGCGTCGAAGTCAACGATGGGGGGTAAGTCCGCCATGATCTCCTCGAGTTTGCGCTGGAATATGTGCGACGGCAGGTTCTGTTGTCTCAGCTTGGCCAGCTGGTCGCGATAATCCCAGCGAGAATTGGTATAGTAGCGTCCGACGAGCTTGCGAATGGGCTCGGAGAAGTTTGTTTGGCTCGGCTCATAGGACTCCGCCGCGCGAATCTCGCCCTTGCGGCCATCTACTTCTGCCCAGAAGGCGTTGACAAACTCGGTGCCGTAACGACTGCGTGGGTAGAGCATCGCGAAGCGGGTGTATCCGAGGTCCTCGAAGGAGACCTCGGCCAACGCCTTCGCCTGAGCTTCGACGGTGAGCGCTGTCCTGAATACCCAGGAGCCGATTTCTGGCAAACCCTGGCGGTGGGAGAGGGCGATGATGGGCACGCTGAGCTCTTCGGCCTTGAGTGAGGCCGAAAGCGATTCGTTGGAGAACAAAGGTCCAATGATCGCGATGACGTTGTTATCGAGCACCAACGCTTCGACTGCCTTGGCGGCGACCGTGGGATCGCCCGCGGTATCTTTGACAATCAGATTGATGCCACTCGATTTTCCCAAAGCAAGCTGGATGGCTGCGAGCGAGCGAGTGCCATATTGTTGGTAGGAGCCGGATAACGGCAGGAGCACTCCCACGGAGAGCGGTTCTACCTTGAACCGAGCGCGCAGACGGGTGAGGAAATCGCGCGCCAGCGGGCCGTAGGTACTGCTGGAGAAACGGGTGGAAACGAGGCGCAGCATTTTCTCGGAGCGGTCATAGTTGCGGGTGTGGTAGTAAATCTTTGCCAGCTTGTATGCGAGGGCCGGCAGGACGAACTCCCAACTGGATTTGCTTTCCACACTTTCCCAAAGAGTCTGCGCTTCTTGGAAACCGAGGGAGCTGGTGACCAATTGGAACACCCGTTCTTCGATCTCACGGCGCAGCTTGTCGGAGATACCGGCGACCCCATGCAGGTCGACATAGGTCTCTGCAGCCTCTTTGGACTTGCCGGCGCCATCGAGCGCCCGAGCGAGTCCCACACCGATCCGTTGTTGGTCCTTCGCTTCTTCAGCGGAGTTGAAGAGAAAGCGAAGCACATTGACGGCGTCGTCAAAGCGCTCCGCGTGTAAGAGCAGGTTGGCGTATGCCTCACGAATTGTGTTGGCACCGTCGATGGTGGGGCGATGAAAGAGAAGCGTCTCGTACAGTTTGACGGCCCTACCGGTATCCCCATCTGTTTCGGCAGCGCGGGCTCGGACCAGAAGCTCACGGGCACCTGCCGCGGTGCTGGGGTAGAGCGCGATGAGGAGGTCGCGCTTCTTTTGCGCTTCTGCTGGATTCTGTTCCGCTTCTGCTTCCTTCTCGAGGGCGAGCGCTGCTTGCTCCTGTTCGGGGTCTGGCGGATCGGGCGATTCGAGGACGGTACCGTCCGGAGCCTTTGGGGCAACGACCGGCGGTTTGGGTCGACACCCGGTCACGCCCAAGGCGGCCAGAAGAACGACGAGGGCGAAGTGTTTCAACAGTATGTGAATCCTCATGGGGGCCTTATAGACACACGGGCCCAAACGAACAAGCGTCACGGTTGGTGACTGTCCAGTCGACTCTGCCAACGTTTTTGCCGCACTCGTCGTTGCTTCGAGCGGGTTGGAGTCATAACCTGATTCGCCAGAACGCCCCTTCGGGGCGTGCCATGCAATGAGAGGACTGAACAATTGGATTCCATCATCGATCAAACCAATGCCATGATTGCCCAGGCTGTAGATGCCATCAACCTTGTGGTTTGGAGCCCCGTTCTTGTTTATCTCTGCTTGGGGGTTGGCCTGTATTTCTCCGTCCGCACACGTTTCCTCCAGGTTCGCCACTTCCCGGAGATGTTGCGCCTTACTTTTTCCCGCGAGAGCTCCTCCGTCGGTGTTTCGTCGTTTCAAGCGCTGTCTTTGTCCCTGTCCGGCCGAGTGGGCACCGGGAACATCGCCGGAGTTGCCACGGCGATCACTTTTGGTGGGCCAGGTGCGGTGTTTTGGATGTGGTTGGTGGCGTTTCTCGGAGCTTGCACTGCCTACGTCGAGTCGACATTGGCGCAAATATATAAGGAAGAGTGCAATGGGCAGTTCCGTGGTGGTCCTGCCTACTTTATCGAGAAGGGACTGGGGCTCAAGTGGTATGCATGGGCCTTCGCCATGGCGACGATTGTAGGCACGGGACTCCTTCTACCAGGTGTTCAGTCGAACGGCATTGCCACCAGTGTTCTGCATGCCTTTGGTATTCCCACCTGGGTGACAGGGGCGGGTCTTGCGGTCTTGCTCGGGGTGATCATCTTTGGCGGCGTCAAGCGCATCGCCAAGGTTGCGGAGGTTGTCGTTCCATTTATGGCGATTGGCTACATTCTCGTCGCGTGTGTTGTTGTGGGGTTTAACTTCGAGAAGGTTCCTGGCGTATTCGCGCTGATCTTCGAGAGTGCCTTCGGCACCCATGCCGCCTTCGGTGCCATTTTGGGTATGGCCATTCAGTGGGGGGTCAAGCGCGGGGTTTTCTCCAACGAAGCCGGGCAGGGCACTGGAGCTCATCCTGCGGCAGCGGCTGAGGTTGCTCATCCCGCGCAGCAAGGGTTGGTTCAGGGTTTTTCTGTCTATATCGACACCCTCTTCGTTTGCTCGGCGACGGCGTTCATGTTGTTAATAACCGGGACGTACAACGTCAAGGGTCCAGGGGGCGCGGTGCTTGTCAATGGCCTGCCAGGAGTCGACGCGGGGCCTGAATACACCCAAAGCGCCATCGAGAGCGTGTTCCCCGGCGTTGGGGCTGCGTTTGTGGCTGTCGCCCTGTTCTTCTTCGCGTTTACGACGTTGATGGCTTACTACTACATTGCCGAAACCAATGTGGCTTTCATCAATCGGACGCTGCAGAAACCATTTCTTGTCAACGTGCTCCGCTTTGCCTTGATCGCCGCAGTGGTCTACTCTGCCGTGCGCACCGCCAAAGTTGCGTGGGGGTTGGGTGACATCGGTGTTGGCATGATGGCGTGGCTCAACATTGTGGCGATCTTGCTGCTGCAGAAACCTGCTCTCGTGGCCCTTCGGGACTACGAACAGCAAAGGAAGGCCAAGGCACCCATCACGTTTGACCCAATACCTTTGGGCATCAAGAATGCGGCCTTTTGGGAATCCCGGCACCTGGACTCCAAGGGTCCTTCTGACCCATGACGTGAGGGTTTTGATTGATTTTGGCCTACCGGATGTGCTGCGACACCTGCAATTCGGGGCCGTGAGCCTTGACGAAACCGCTCGGTCGTCTTATCAAATCGCAGTGGACCCATTAAATGATTGTGGCTTGAGCTTCACGCGTGCTCACAAGCTACCCCGCCAAGAGAAGCGGCGCTGCCCGAGGCTTGACGTTTCGGCGCACGTATTTGTTTCTTCGCTCCCAGGCTCGGTCGATGGCACATTGCTGAACCTCTCACGCAATGGAGCGCTGGTGCAGCTCGAGCGCGAGCTCCCGGTTGACAACCACGAGGTCGAGGTTTTCCTGCCAAGTCTCAATGGCGACATGGTGGGGCTTCTCACATATGTTCGGCGCATCGAAGCCGAGCACACCAAATCCCGCGTGGCGGTTCAATTCCAGAATTTCTCTCGGGCCGATCGGCAGGCGCTCGAGGGCCTGTTTGCGTTGCTCTTGCCAGCGAGGACTCCGCAGGAGGAACGGGATCGGTTGTGTGCCACAGTGCTCGAGCCCGTGGCCCACGATGCCGTCGTTGAAGTTGCAGACGAGGTTGTCAGCGATCGACTCACCACGATTCTGTCTGTCTGCGGTCGCGCTTTCGAGTCTGCTGACGGCATGCAATTGAGTCGCCACCAAGACATCGAAGACGGTGCAGTGCAG
Source organism: Deltaproteobacteria bacterium RIFOXYA12_FULL_58_15 (assembly GCA_001798605.1). Taxonomy (GTDB): domain Bacteria; phylum Myxococcota; class XYA12-FULL-58-9; order XYA12-FULL-58-9; family XYA12-FULL-58-9; genus XYA12-FULL-58-9. The sequence continues at coordinate 14,880 of MGST01000034.1, forward strand.
GAATCCTTGTTGACCGAGGCCGCCCGGTTCGTCGACAACATACGGGATTGCATGGATGAGCTGTTTTCCCTAGCCGAACTGGATGCGGGTGAAAACCCCGGATTGGCGCGGCTGCACCAAATCATCGCGCCCTTGGTTGGTATGCTCAGTCACGAGGTCGACCGTTTCAGCAGAAGGTTGGCGGGACCCAACTGGTTGGCAGAGCTGCATAAGGTGCGCGGCAAGACCTGTCAGTGTTTCGATGCAGTGGCGTTGTTGGTTCTGCGTTGGCTGGGAGTGGTCGGACGCCCCGAAAAGCTCTTGCGTCGGCACGGTGATGTCTTGAGAGAAGCGATCGCTTTGCGGCGGGCGGTATTCGAGCTCGCCTATGATCTCGGAGATCTGCGGCGTCGACTGCGCGAGACGCCCGATCGAGTGGCTGCCATTCGCGGTGAGATCCGGGAGCGAGTTGACCGCTTCGCCATGTCAGCTGAGTACCGACTGATGCGCGCTCACGACAAACGTGAGGTGAGCGCATTTCGTATGTCTCTGCACAACTGCGACGTAAACGCTCCTGACGCCGCGGCTGCGCTCAGTCGATTGAACGACGGCTTCGTGTGTTTTTTGGAGGCACTTCGCAGCATCAATCAACGGATGGAGCTGCGTGAGCATGATCGCTACGCACTCGCAGATCTTTTCGAGGGTTGCTCTAGCTGTGTGACAGAGAAGGACATGTTCGTCGCCGCAACCCCACTTTTCGGCTTGGATGCCGAGCTCGACGAATGGCTGCAGGCGGCGAGGACGAGCACGATGCCACCTTCGCGGTTCAAGCAGGTGGCGAGCCGGGTTCTGGCTCAAGGCTGAGCTCTCGGGACAGTTTGATTTTCGGGTCAGTTCGATTCGGCAGTCCCAACCAAAAAAGCAAGCCGCAATTACATCTCCTCTGGAAGGACCTCGAGCGTGCCGATCGCCACAATGGCAGCACGCAGATGTTGGTCGTACGTCACGATGGCTCGACAACCATGTCCTACGGCCATGGCGGCGTGCAGTGCATCTGCGGTGCGAAGGGGTGTCTCACGGCCGACACTGAGCAGCAACCGCTCCGCCTCGCGGTGGATATCCGGAGAAATGTCAGCTCGCAGAAACATGCCATTCGCGAGGTCGGTGGCAACCTGACCATAGACCTTGGTTGCGTGTCGCTGTGACAGGTCCCCCTCTCGAATACGTCTGGCCAACGCCGAGGCAATTTCGGTGATACAAAGCTCAGACACCACCAGATCGCGTCGCCCGAGCAGGGCAGCCTCGAGAGCGTCACTCTCTGGCTCCTCCACGTAGATCTTTGTCAAGGCGCTGGTGTCCAGATAAACCGGGCTATGCGCGATCTTCACGGTCTGCCTCGATGGTCGCACTGAGGGGACGACCGCGCAGTCTCACGGAGGCCCGCTGTCACCACCGGTGTCCGAGGGATCCATTTTCATCGGCATCAACGGGATCCAGTGATCCACCCGGTGATTTCGTGGCAGTTTTTCGCCCGAACCGACAACGCCTGAAAACGACGCAGGGCTGAATCCGCTCGCGGGCGCGGCAGAGGCGGGAGTCGGTGACCTCCCCGTCGAGGGCCGGATCGTAGGTTAGCTTTTCGCTTCTTGGCCTCCGCGTGTTCCAAAGCCTTTGCCATCCAGCACGAAGTGCTCCGAGCGCTCAGTCAAACGCTCCGCTATCACCTGGGCGTTGAGTGCGTCGGGGAACACCTTCGGCCAGTCCTTGAACGGTCGATTGGTCGTGATCATTGTCGAACGCCGGTAATCGTAGCGTTCGGAGATCACCTGAAAAGCGAGATTGGCCTGCGCGGGGTCCATAGCGAGGACGGCAAAGTCATCGATCATCAACAGGTCGGCACGGACGAATCGTCGCGCCACACGCTCGAATGCGCCGTGTAACTCGGCACCGTGCAACTCATTGAGCAATTTGGGTGCCGATACGACGGCGACTCGTTTTCGGGCCTGACATGCTGCATATGCAAGGGACCGGGCCAAGTAGGTCTTTCCTGTGCCAGGTTTGCCAAGGAAGATCGGATTGATGCCCTTTTCCAGGAACGCCATCTCATGAAGAGCCAAGTATCGGCTTCGAAGCTTCTTGCGAGAAGGGTCGTAGTTGAAATTGAATCCATCGACGGTGTTGATCTCTGGAAACTTGGCAGCTGTGATCCGTCTTTCCACCGCCCTGCGAGTCCGACTCTGAGTTTCCTCGTCGACGAGTTGGTCGATAACGTCGAGCACGGTGAGGTTATTGTTGGATGCCGCCGTCAGAATGTCGGACAGAGTCTCCGCCATTCCTGGCAAACGTAGCCATGTGAGCTTTTCGAGTAGCAACGCGAGTTTATCTTCTTTCTTCATAGGTCATTCTCCTCGGAATCCGGTGGCTCACCGGGATCGAGCATTTTTTGTGGGGGAACGAGTTGGTCGTAGACCGAGAGATCGGGCTCTTCGAATCTCAGATTGTCGAGTTCGGGTTTGCCGAGGCGAAGCGGCGTAACAATGGGCGTCAATCGTCGTTTGTGGCGAAGCACATACTCAACATATTCAGCGCCGACATGGCCGGTCTGCATGACCTCCTCGACAGCCGCGGTGGTATTCCTCTCGCCAAAGAGTTCGCATAGAAACGTCAGACGAACGGTCTCCCGAAGAATTGACCTACCTGTGGCGCGCAGCACCTTGAAGTACTCTGCGCCAGTCTCACCTAAACCGACCAAATCTGGCGGGAGCGCCCCAGCCGTGCGAGGTTTCATCTCCCTCGCCCGCTGTCGGTGTGATGGCTCCTCGATGTCCTTGTGAATGTCCCAGCATCGTTGATGCCATGCGACCTGCTTTGGACCGAGATAGATCGTTACGGCCTCGTCGTTGGCTCGCACGAGAACTGTCTGCCCAACAAGTCGAGGAGGGACGGAGTAAGTGTTGCGATCGAATTTGACCCTGAACAATTTGGTGACACTGACACTCTCGATGTCATCCACCTCAAATGGCGTATCGGGCAGCGGTTTGAGAAACCGCTGTTCGTCGTGTTTGAACACGAGCGCCGGAACCTTGCCGGTGGCCTCGTGCACCCGGTTGTTGGCAAAGTCATCGCGCCACTGGACTGCCTGTTTGTTCAGATCGAGCAGACTCGAGAATCGTCGCCCCGGCCAAAAGCGTTGCCGGACAAAACCGATGGGACGTTCGACGCGTCCCTTCTCGTTGCCTTTTGCTCGGTTGCATGCCCGGACCGCAAAACCGCGTGATTGAGCGTAGGAAAGAAATTTCTGATTGATGACGGCGTGAGCACCATAGCCGGAGGTGACGACGGTGCGCATGTTGTCGAACATGTCGATGTAGGTAGTGCCTTCAAACGTTGCGAGCCCGCGTTCGAAGGCCCGCAGGAACGTTCCAAGCGCCTGGCTGAACGTGAACTCAAGGTAGAGAAAGCGCGAGTAACACAACGCCATCACCAGGGCACTGACACGCCGAGGACAGCCGGGGATGGCAAAGCCGAAATCTGCCCAATCGACCTGCATAACCTCTCCAGGAGAGAAGTCGAGAGTCAGGAATGGCTCACGGGTTGGGAGGGGACGAATACGGTGGAGCAAGTCTCGAACGATTGTTACGCCGCCCCTGTAACCAAGTGGGCGCAGCCGTTCGAGCACCGCTGGAGCCTTGAGCTCGGGAGCGTCATCAAGCCACTGTCTGATCTGTGAATCGAACTGCGCGAGCATGGAGGTCCGTTGCCCCGACGTGCCCAGATCTCGTTCTGGTGCGCGTCCCAACAAACGCCGTGCAGTGTTGCGAGAGATGTTAAGGCGTTTTGCGATGACTCTCGCGCTCAACCCATCCACCAACGCAAGTTTGAGTACCTCGGTCATCAATTCCGACCGCCGCTCCTCTGATTTTCTAGACGGCATCACGACTGCCTTGAGCATGGTGCCTATGGAAGACGAATCTAACCTCGAGGTGGTGCGCGGGAATCGTCGATATCGTGTAGCTCCATGACTCGAACCACTTTGCCGTACCCACGTCCACAGGCAATACAAACTCGACGGGAGCGCTGCTCCACAACGACAGTTGGCCCATCAATCGGCCAAGAGTCCTGGGAGACGGCATTGTTACCGCGTTTCCGAAGAGGCACAGTTGGGAGAATGATCCGCAGTGAAGCGGCCGGAGCAGTAGTTTGAATTGACTCTTCTTCATCACAGGTCTCCTTGCTGGCAGGGACAACCTGTGCCTGAGTCGTCAACTTTTCTGAAGTGTGTTCCCCCACGGAACGACGTTGGCGTGCACGTCGTTCACGTTCGGCATCGCGATGATCAGCCCGGCCCTCTGGGGACTGACGATGAACCCGATGCCCCTGCTTCACTGTCTCCTTCCGTCGAATGCTTCGACAAACCGCGCCACAATACTTATGGCCGCGATAGCAGCTCGGGTGGATTCGGAACGCGCGACGACAGCGTGCGCATGGCATTTCCCATATTTGCAGGCGACCTCAGCGGTGCAAAAAACTGGACCCTGCGCCTCTGCTGAAGCATGTTAGCAGAATTGCAGGAAGTCCTCGGGGACCGGTAGCGGCTAGGCTCCGGT
>MGST01000035.1 GCA_001798605.1 Deltaproteobacteria bacterium RIFOXYA12_FULL_58_15
GAACCCTCGCGCTCATCGACCGCTTGTGTGCCCACGGATTGTTGGCGGCCGAGCTCGGCGCGTCTCTCAAAGATGACTACTGCTTTTTGCGTCGGGTTGAACATCGACTGCAGATGATCGACGACCAACAGACCCACTTGCTGCCGCGCGATCCGAAGGCTCGCGCGGTTATTGCGTCACTGGTGGGTTTTGCGACGGTTCTGGATCTTGACGAAAAGCTCGAGGGCCTGCGGGAGCGGGTCCACCTGTCCTTCCTTTCGTTGTTTGCTGCCGAGGAGACGGAGGAGGAAACCATCTATCGTCGTGAGATTGCCGCTCAGCTTGAGGGTACGTGGCCGCACAGTGGCACTGAGACACTCGATGTCATTGCCTTCTGGCCGCTGGAACATCTGCGTGGCGAGCCGTTGGAGGCTATCGCCGATGGCATCAATCTGATCAACCAGGTCACCGATGATGATCCCGTTGCGACTCACATCATTGACCTTGGTGGTGGTCGTTATGCTCTGCGTCTTGCGGGCCAAGACCGAACGGGGCTGGCGTCGGTGTCCACAGGGGTTCTGGCTGGTGCTGGGCTCGACATTGAAGAGGGGCGGTTGTTCACCCTGCCTGCACATCAGAGCTCCCAGCATGCGGTCGGGGCGCGCGCTGTGCAATACTTGGTTGTGCGACCGGAACGTCGCCGCAGCCTCGACACTATTCAACTCGACGCCTTGACGAATAGACTTCGTGAGTTGGCGCGGCGTTGGTTGCACGGCGAAACGGAACAAGTGCGAAGTGAGATCAACACAGCGTGGGTCGAGAGGATGCGGCGGCATCCCCGACAGGGGGGGATTGGGGACATCGATCTTGAGATTGACAATCGTTCGGACCCAATCGCCACCGTGGTCGGCCTGTGGGCGGAGGATGCCCCAGGATTCTTGTATGGTTTCACCCAAGCATTGGCCATGCGCGGTATTAATGTGCATCAGACCCGCATCCGTACTGTGCAGGGGCGTGTCACCGATCGATTCCACCTGACCGATCGGCACGGTCGCAAAATTACCACCACGAGCGGGAGACACGAGCTCGAGGTGCTTGCGGTGCTCATCAAGGCGTTTTCGCATTTCCTGTCCCGTGCCGCGGATCCTGTGCGGGCGTTGGTCCAGTTTGACGCTCTTCTCGATCGTCTCGACCAAGAGGGGGCAGGCACGGCGCTTGATGCGCTCAACACTGAGCCGCTGCTCGCGACCCTGGCCACAGTGTTGGGCTCTGGCGCTCATCTGTTTGAGGACTTCTTGCGCCTCAATCCTTCACATCTTCTGCCGGTACTCGAAGCCATCTCCGGTGGTACCCGTGTGTCAATCGACAGACCCAGTCGTGATGGGACACGCAATGAGCGGCGAGCTCGTGTCGTGGCTTGGCGAGATGCCGAGATCTTCCGTATCGATTGCGAGCATCTCATGCAACCGGACAGCCCGCTCGCAACCTTCTCCGAGAATCTTACCCATCTTGCGCAGCGGGTCATCGAAGAAGCGTGGCAGTTGGCCATGGATGAGGTGGCCGACAGTCTGGGCTTACCCATCCGGGCGGATGGGAGCCCGATACCTTGGTGTATCGGTGGATTGGGGAAACTCGGTTCCCGTGATCTTGGAATAGCCTCGGATTTGGAGATCATGGTTGTTTACGGTGAGGATGGAACCACCACGGGGCCGCGTACGACCAGTGCTGCGGAGTTCTTCGAGCGTGCGGTGCAGAACCTGCGGCGGTTCATGCCGGCCCGTCGTGACGGCATTTTTGAGCTCGATTTGCGCCTGCGACCCTTTGGCAGCCATGGTCCCTTGGCCATCTCAGCTGCAACCTTTGCGTCTTACTACCAAGCGACCGGGGGAGCGACCGCGTATGAGCGACAGGCTCTCATACGACTGTCTCCGTTCTTGGGGGACGAGGAGCTCGCGGACGCGGTGAGTGCCCTGCGGGATGCCTTCACCTATGGTTCTGAACCGTTTTTGCTCGCGGAGGCATTGGCGTTGCGCGCACGGCAAGTCGCCGAGCTCGTACAGCCAGGCACTGTGCATCTCAAACAGAGTCCCGGGGGTCTGGTGGAGGTTGAGTACACTGTGCAGTACCTCCAAATTGAACATGGAGGTGACAATCCGAGTGTGCGCGGGCCCGACACGTTGTCAGCGCTCGACGCCCTGGCGGACAACGAACTCTTGTCTCCCTCAGAGGCGGAGGTGTTGCGGGGGGCATGGGATCTTTTGCGCCGGGTGATTGATGCGCTCCGACTCGAGCGCGGCAATTCCCGTGATTTGAACCTTCCTGCTCAAGACAGCCACGAGGCGACCGTGTTGGCCCGGCGAATGGGAACCGACGTCGCCAAACTTTTTCCTCAGTTGAAAAGCGAGATGAGCGCAGTCGCGGCGCTGTTCCGTGGTCGATTTGGTCCACTGGCGTCAGACTGACGAAACCGAGATCGACAGCGGCAAAGGCAGCGAACGGAGTATGCGGACGGATTACCTGCGCATCTGGGGAAACTCGAGAAGGTGACCGATCTCGTTCGGTGGCAGATCAGTGACCACGGAGTAAACGAGGCCCGAAGAGCGCCAACGGGCAATGGTGTAACCGCGAACACGCTGTATGGCCATCTGTCGTTGGCCCACACGGTAGCCTTGTTCGAGCTCCGATTGGCGATTCCCAGGATCTTGATACACGAACACAGCAACGCGACTGCGGGGCATATCGTAGCGCACGTAGGCGGCCTGGCGATCACGCAAATGGGTGACGCGGCCGCCGAAGCTTCGCACCGTGCTTCCCGTCACCTGCGGCAGTTGCACAGAGAACGGCACTTTGCCTTCGAAGAAGCGTTGCACCTCGCCAACATCGGCGGAAACGACGTCGAGTGGCAGGTTTGCGTGCATTTGGGCCGCCTCATCGAGGTCCGGGAGAACACCGCTGGTGCTGCCCTTCCACAGTAAGGCGAGAAGAATCGCTGCCGCCGCTGCCGCTGGCCACAGTTGTGCAAAGGGACCTTGACGTTTGCGCTCGTTGTCGAGTACCTGGCGAATGTGGCGTCGCAGTCTTGGTGGCGCCGTCGTTGTCGCGCCAGCGCGGCGCACGGTTTGGCGTAGCTTGCTCTCTCTCTGCAATCGGGTTCGACACGCTTCACATCCATCGACGTGCTCCTCGATCTCCAGCATCCCGGTCGGATCGATTTCGTCATCGAGCAGCCAGACAATGGCGCGTTGGGCTTCTTCACACGACATACTCATGGCTTTGTCTTTCTCCCGCATCCGTCATGCATTCGTTCTGCCATGCAACCTGCGCGGCGAGTCGATCTTCCAGTGGAACACATCGGCATCACCCGTCCTTGCGCCTGCGAAACATCTGCAGATCGAGGATCTCCCGCTCTTGTGCGCAGGCGTCCTCCCCACCCGATTTTTCCGCTGTCCCCGAGGCCCTGACAATGCCTTGCTCGACCGCAAGGCCATACAGCTTCTGTTCCAGGATACGCCTGCCACGATAGAGGCGGCTCATCACCGTTCCGACCGGGCAGTCGACAACCTCGGCGATGTCTTTGTAACTGAGGCCCTCCAAATCACATAAGACGATGACCGTGCGGAACTCCTCTGGCAAGGCGTCGAGGGCATGGACAACATCGTCGCTGAGCATCCGATCGAGATAAGCCTGCTCGGGCTCGGTGGCGGCGTCACGGGCCGACTCAGATTCGAGCTGATGTTGGACGTCCTCCCGGTTCTGTCCCTCGAGAAGCTCCCGCTCTCTCTTCTTGCGGCGGTACTTGTGAATGAATGTGTGAGTCAGGACCGTATAGATCCAAGCCTTGAAGTTGGTGCCGAGCTCGAAGTGATCACGAAATCTGAGGGCTCGAACCACGGTGTCTTGCACCAGATCCTCAGCGGCACTGGGCTCACGGGTGTAGCGCATGGCCACCCGGTACATGCCGTCTAAGTGCAACTCGATGAGTTCTTCGAACTCATCGAAATCCTTGATCTTTTTCTTGCCAAAGAATGCCATTTTGTCGTTTCCAATTTGCGTCAACGAGGTGCCCTGGGCCACTGCATGGTACAACGTCCCTGGGTCCTTGGGTATTCCTAGCAACGGGACAAACAACCCGATCTGGGCTACAGTGTGTAAGTGGGATAGTAAAGCGCATTGATAAATGATGATTCTGTGACGACACTAAGGAGTGTAGCCTATGTACCGCCTCATTGTTGTGATCCCGTTTATCCTCGCTGGCCTCGGGTGTGACGGCCAGGATGTTTCAGGCTGCGTCGCTGACACCGAGTGTGACGCTGGATACGTTTGCGAAGAGCACAAGTGCGAGCAGATTTGCCAGACAGACCCGGACTGCGCACCCGGTTTCAATTGCGGCCCAAAGAACCTCTGTGTTGAAGGCGAACGTACCTCAGGACCGAAGATCACCAATGTTGTCGGCTCGAGCTCCCAAATCTGCCCCGACACGGACCCACCCAACTCGCCATGTATAGGTGACCATTTCATCGTGAGCGGCTCGGGCCTCGCTCGTTCGGCGTTTACACTCACTCGGACTGACGGTACTGCCGGTGGACCGTATGCGCTGGAAGTGGCGGCGGGTGGCCGTGACCTCGATGGCGTCGTGGATCTGGCGATCACGACTCCTCTCAACACTCCGGCGGGTCAGCCGGCCGCGGGCTATTTCACCCTGAGCGTGGTCAACAGCGCCGGTGAAGACCAAGCCAACCTGTTTGTTCTTCAAGGTGTCCAGGGGCCCAAGGGTGAGGACGGCGCGTCCATGACCGCCGAATCCATCGTTACCGCCATCAATGCGTCGGCCTTCATCATTGATGCAGACAATGTCGACATCGACGTACCCGTTCCGACCGGCAATGACCTCATCGCTTCGATCAACACCGGCACGGATCAGATCCTCGCCGATCGTGTCGTTGGCGGCGGCAGTGGCGGCAGTGCTGGCACGACCTACTATTACAACAACAGCGCAACGCCCACGGAGCTGGACGTCAACTCCGACCGCATGGTCGTGCGGGTGAATGCGGGTACGACAGTCCAATCCCTGGCAGTCGACAACGCGCGGTTGCTCTCTCTGTGCGCCGATCCCGACGGCTGCGCCATCAGCCTCGCGGTGGTCAATTGGAGTTTCGCCGGGGAATTGATTGCAGCACCGTGGGATGGAATGCCATGCCGGTTCTTCATTGAAGAGGACGGTGGCGTGTCTGGCTCCAATGCCTGGGCGGTCTCCGCTGCCTGCGGCAATTGGTACGCAATTTGGAAGGATGCAAACATGGATGGAGTACCTGATGCCTGGAGTACACCTCCGGGATTCTTCGCCCCCTATCGCAGTGGCTTCTTCTCCAACGATGGCTACAGCGGTGACAGTTGGGAGGTACTCAACAACAACTTCGCGTGTTTCTTCTCTGAGTCTGCTCCCACGGGAGCGACCGGTGGATTCGCCTCCGACACAGCCAAGGGATTCTACGTCGTTGCCGCAGGGCCTGATTGGCTCGACTCATGGGCCGCCAATGACTTGGACACCAATTGGCCCACCACCCAAGATGGTCGCGCTTGCGTTCTCGTTGTGGAAGACTGACCTAGGCTTACTCTCCCGATCCAGTACCGTTGATATCCAAATACGACGGCGGTGGCAGGGGCGGGCAGTCTCGCTCCCCTGCGCATGTTGAACAGTCGTTGGCTTCGAGGCAGGGATGATCGCTCAGGATCGTTCCACCGGAGCGTAAAAACAGGCCGATCTGATTGATCGTGAAGGTTGAAGTATCAAACGACGAATCCGGCCGGGGAAGATCGACAGCGTGCTGACCCCGCGGGTTGAGGGCGGGGAAGCGGACGGCGCGAACGCCGTGCTCGTTCTGGGCGGATGCGCGCAAGGGCGGCATGGGGGTGCACTCTACCTCGCACTGGGGGGGCGGGTCAGCTTCTGCACACGCGGGGGGGCGGACGATGTGGTTGAGCCGGGGAAGATCTGCTTCGTGCAAGCCATTCGAAAGGTCGTCGATGTCAAAGTTGACATCACTCGGGTGGTAGTGACACGGATCGTTGGCGAAATAGTGTAGCTTCTCCACGGCCTCGACCACATGGTTATCGATGAGTAGCTGGTTGTGGGTCTTGCCATACACGGGGTCGGGCACTTTGAACTCGATGACGCCGGCGGCGCGGCCGAGAGCGACGCCCGTGGAAATCGGCACGGTCATGTCGCCGAGGGTGAGGATGGCAAGCAGGTTTGTTGGGGATGCGCCCTCGGGGCGGACGAACAGCGGGTCGTTGTATTTGACGGCGTAGTTGACTGGGTCCGCGGGCTCGAGAATGGTTTGGGCAAGGCCAATGAGTCGACGCAAGTTGGGGGTGTTGCGGCGATAGCCCAGGCCCTCTTGGATGGCGACGAGTTTCTCGCCTACGGCGAAGGGTTTGCCTTGGAAACTTTCGACCTCCTTTTCAAAGGTGTCTATTTCTTTGAGCAGGGTGCCATCGGGCCGCCAGATACGCACGGCGATGGGGTCGCCGCGATCGGCGCTGATGTGTGAGCGGGAGGTGAGTCCTTCGCCGATAACGACCCGGTCGATCTTGCCATTTTTCTGGTTTTCGACCTCGAGGATGTCGCCGCGGCGGAGCTCATCCACGACGCGGGTGCAACGGCCCGCCGAGCAGCGTTCATTGTTGCCGGCGCACGGCGACTCATCGGAGCAGGCGGGGCCGGTGGGCTCAAGTTTGCCGACGAGGGCGAACGGCACCTTCTGTTTGGCAAAGACGTCGTTGACCAGCCATTCCACAACGGCGAGGCGCGAGTCGGCCAAGCTCGGGCGGGTGAGCACCATCGGTCCAAGCATCGGCAGGATGACCGCTTGGTTGACGTTGCTCAGATCTGTGCGCAGTCCGACTTCCAAGAGGCCCCCGCCGGCGGAGATGGGTGCGGCGGCGCTGACCGCGGGATCGAGTCCGCCGATGATTGTTGAGTTGATGCCACCCATGGAGGTGCCGAGAATGTAGTACGGGCTGTTGGGACCACCGACATCGACCACGCCATCGGCGTTGAAGTCTCCGGCGAGGTCATTGGCGATGCCATCGGCGTTCTGGTCCTCTGCCCATCGGCGTTCGCCATTGAACGCCTGCAATACCCGAATGGCCTGCAGGTAGTCGACTGCGGTCTGACGTACGCTGTCGCGGGTATGGAACATGTCGTTGGTCCAAAAATCACCGCCGGGCTCGGTGAGGCCGTCATTGTTGAGGTCGCGGGCTCGGTCTTTTTTGATGGCGTCCCAAAACGGCGTGAGCCCCGCGCCGCCGAGTTGGACTAACAGCTCGCTGATGATGGCGTCGAACTCGCCGCCGAGGGGAATGCCATGGCTGTAGGCGTCGATGCCGAAGGTTGCGATGCCGAACTTGGCAAGAATACCGGCGAAGGCCAAGGGCTCGATCTTCATCGAGGTGTAACCGTGGCAATACAGGGCTACGGGGAAGGGAGCGGTGCCGTATTGTTTCTTGGGCACCACCAGCAAGAAGCGAATGCCCAAGGGACTGTGCGTTGCTTTGCCAGTGTAGTAGTCGATGTCGAAGGAGCCACCGCCAGCGTCGATGAAATCGGGGGAGGTGTATTCACCGGCCACGAGGTAGTCGACAGCACCATAGGTGTCGAGCAGCGGCTGGATGTCGTCGGTGCTAAAACCAAAATCGACCTTGTCCGCGACGAGCTCAATGATCTTCGTCAAGTCGTTGGGCCGCATGAGATAGGCTTCGATGCCCGGGGCTTCGGAAACCGGCAGGACGTCGTCGACGTTTGGGGGGTAAAGGTCGTGCAGATCGGCCAAGGGCCCGTATCCGTGCAAACCCTCGCGAATTTTGACCAAGCCTTCGGTGACGCTCTGGGTGGTGTAGGTCCACGCAAAGGCGACATCATCGGCGCTACGGCCGAACTGCTGTAGCAGCCCGTCCTCGAATAGGGGTCGCAAGGCCTCGGTTTGTTGCAAATGGTGTACGTAAGGGAACGGTGAGCGGATAGAGTTGCCGTCGATGTCCACCAGATCGCGGGTTATGACCACTGCATAGGTGGTGCGCTCTTCGAGCGGAAAGATCGGCCGAAACACCAGCGTGTTGGTGGAAAGCTCATAAAAGGAGATGAGATCGTTGTAGTCGCGGTTGTCGTCTGCGGCGCAGGGATCGTAGTCGTCTAGGTCGCCTCGCACCGCACCCCAAAGGTTGGGATGATCGAAGGTGCCGTCATCGTCGGTGTCTTCATTGACGTCGAGAGTGCCGTCGCCATCCACGTCTTCTCCCGCATCGAGTTCGCCGTTTTGGTTGATGTCCTCCCAAACGTCAAAGTTGCCGTCGCCGTCGGTGTCTTCTTCGTATGTGTCGTACAGCAGATTCGAAGCGCAAATACGTGGATCGTTTTCAAAGTAGCGGTCTTCCCGTTCGATAGTAATTGGGAAGTTGCCGTTGCCAAAGTCGAGGAGGGTCGCCTCTCCGTAGGTGCGGCTCGAAGGCGTGACATTGATGAGCAGGATTGCGTCGTCGTTGAAATGGGTGTCTGCGGTCTGTACTCGCCTGAGCTGTTCTACATCGAGCCGGCCGAGCTCAGGGCGATCTGGGTCGGGGGATTCGAAGCGAATCCAAATCGGGTTGTAAGTGCCAAAACCGTCGAGTTTGGCCATGTTGACCCGCAGCTTGCGCTCGAAGCTGGTTGTGGCGTGCAAAGAAGCATTGACGCGACGTCCGGTGCCCGCGGTGCGGTCAGGACGGGTGGCAATGTCGTTGGGAAATGGGATGTCGGGAAGTGGCTCGTCGAAGATATCCCACACCACCACGGGACCTTCTCCATCGCTCTCGGCAAAACCCGTAAGGGGCATGCCGCCGGAATAACAGCCAGCCAAGAGCAACAGGAAAAACGCAACGGAGCAGCCAACAGCGCGGCCCATGGTCCACCTCCAAGAGCGAAGGTTGTAGCGCATTGGTCGCCGTACGACCACCATGGAATCAGACAGCGGGGTGTGTAGGATAGAAGTGTCCATTGTCAGAATTGCCCGTGCTGGAGATTCTTGTTAGGGATCTTGGGTGACAAAAGTTCAGCGCTTTTTCATCCTGGTTTCTGCACTCGCCGCGACGATTGCCTGTTCCGAAACGAAGGAACGGTCCCGTGACGGTGACACCGATGCAGTCGGCGATACTGATGTCGCGGGTGGTGATGCAGGTCCGGCACGGCGTTGCGCAGGGACGCATTCCACGATTCGCGTTGACGGCGCGCAAGCATTCTTGCCCTTGGTCGAGCATCCCACCCGCTGCCTGCTGTACGGTGCCGACGTAACCACCGGCTCGATTCATTTCATTGACACGGATAACGATAGTGTCCACACAGTGACCGCTCTCGGCTCCGCGCCCACCGACATCACTTTGTCTGCGGATCTCCTCTATCTCTACGTTGCCTTGCCTGGGCAGGTGTCGATTGCCGTCGTCGACGCGTTCGACGGCACGGTGACTGATTCTGTCACCACGTCAGTTCCCCCGTACCGCGTTGCCAGGGCACCAGGGCATCGCGTCTTTTATGTCGAGGAAGAAGTCTTCACCTCGATCCATCTCGTAAATCTCAACACCGGTGTTGATGAAGAGCTCACCCCCACGACTTTGCATGAGCCTGACCTCGCCGCGAGCGCAGATGGATCGGTTCTTTTTGTGGGGGAGGCCAATCGGCCTGGAACCCGGCTCATTCGCTATAACACGGTGGGAGGTCTGACTGAGGTCGATGTTTACCACTTTGATGGTGGATTCACTTTGCCGTCGCCGGAGCGCGACGTTCACCTCAGCGAAACGGCTGGTCGAGTGTTCTACGCCGGTCGTGCATACAACGCCTCAGCGCTGTCGCGGATGCTGGGGTGGCTTGGTGATCAAGTCGTGGCATCAACACCTGACGGCTCGATTCTGGCTACCGCGGAGGTACTCTTTGATGGTGATACGTTTGTGCGCTTCGCCAACCGGCCTAACCCCAACGAGGGTGCCGTGTTCTCTGATGACGGGGCTTGGCTCTACGAACTGTCCACCCAAGGCTCGTTGCTGCATCGCACAGCCGTAAATACGTTGGTGGGTGTGCACCAACTCGGTGAGACCAACGTCCCGCCTGGATCTCTTGCGCAACATCACTTTAATCAGCTCGTCGCGGATCCGATTCGATCGTTTATCTATGCGCTCGACAGTCAACAGAATCAATTGGTGTTCATCGATCGAGACTTGCTCTTGCCGGTTCGCGCAGAGATCATCGGATCGAGCCCGACGGACATGGCCCTCAGCCCAGATGCTTCGGTGATGGCTGTGGCCACCTTTGGTTCGACGTCGATTGCAGTGATTGATCTGAGTGATCCCGACAAGGTGCTCAAATCGACGTTGCAGATTGCGGGTAATCCATTCCGGCTTGCTCTGGGAGCGACGGGCCTGTTGGCGTATGTGGAACAGGATCAGTTTGCCGAGGTGACGCTGATCGAGTTTGCAACCGGCAGGGTCTACGACAACCTCGTCGATACGGTTTTTCAAGCTGACGTGGAGATGGATCCGAGCGGATTGGCTCTCTATGTGGGCGAATCGGCGGGGGAAGAAGCGCGGTTGTACAAACTCGATTTATCTGCCAACACGCTCGCCCAAGTGGCGGTGACCACCGATTCCTATTGGTATCCCACCCGCAGGGTCATCTACGACGACGGGTCCGTCTATTATGCTGGGCACAGATTCGCTGCTGAAACACTCGAGGACGTGGGTGAGTTCAGCGAGGATATTTTTGCAGTTTGCGGAACGATGGCGATTTCCCGGCGGCGCATTTTTTCGACGAACGCCTATGAACCTGATTCTGTACGATTTTTGAAGATTGGCGGATTGCCAGTCGACTCGGCGCTCGTGGTCTGTGACCCCGGTGGCGAGCTCGTCTATCAATTCGACAATGACACTGGCGCATTATTTGTCCAACAGTTGCCGAGTGGCTAAGTTTAGCTCAGAGAAGACCGAATGCTAGCTGTCCATTATCCATACCCAGGCGTAGCACTGGTTGTCACACAACATGGATCGGCAGTGGTTGGTGTGCCCACCGACGCATTCAAGGCGACCAAGGTATACTGCGACAAGCACAAGCTTCCGTTTCCGCGAATTCTCGTGGCACCGCGCAGATTGTTGGTGGGGGCCGCTCCGCAATTCAGTCCAGAGTTCTTTCTCTACGACTTCCTGTTTGTTTATGGGGCAGCCTTCAAGCCCGAGCTCCAGGGCGAGAGGCTGATCCTCGTGGTCGAGGAGGAGCAGGCGGATGAGGTCCGCGAGGCCCTGCGGATCACCCTTGTTGGGCCATCCCGTTCTGACATGCGCGGTTATGTTGACGCCGACGGCCGGCAACTCCTCGATGGTGCAGTGGTGGATCGGCTCGCGGATGTTAGCGAGCACTTGGCCATCAAGAAGTCTGACGGTCTCGCGCGCACCGTTGACGACATGGTGCAGTTCCACACCTTTGACCAACAGGGGCGAGTCGACCTTCTGGATGGCAACCTGGTGTTGGTTCGTGAGGGTGCGCACCGATTGCGCGCGCGTTGTGGGGGTGTTCAGAAGGCGATCGATCTTTCTTTTGACCTTCCCGTGATTCCCTTTGCGACCTTGCCGGTTCCAGACGTGACCCAGACCCCGGTCCGTTTTGGCATCAAACCCCTGGGAACGCGCAGTGGCTTCGACCTGTCGGGACCGACGACGGGGTTCGTGATTTGGGTCAACGGTCGTGCGGTGATCTACGATGGCCCCGTTGGCACTCGCTATCTGCTTGCGCATCAAGGCATGACCTTCGATGACGTTGGGGCGGTTGTTCTCAGCCATTGCCACGAAGACCACATGGGGGCGTTTGTCGAGATGATTCTCGCCGGACATCGGCCGCGGGTTTACACGACCGAGCCGATTTATCGCTCTGCCTTGTTTAAGCTGTCGAGCTATTTTCGTCAGCCACAGGACGTCGTGGCGCAGTACCTCGACTTCAATCGTGTCACTCCAGGAAATACCCTCGAGGTGTTTGGCGCTTCGTTCGATTTCTTCTACACGGTACATGCTATTCCCACCATCGGATTGAGCGTCTCCATGCAGTGCGGTGGCGAAGCCCACAGTGTGCAGATCTCAGGCGACACCATGGGCCATGACGGCCTAGACAAGATGAAGGTCGAGGGCGTGCTCTCTGACGATGTCTACACCGAGCTTCGCAATCTCGTCCCAGCGAGCAGAAAAAACAATGCGCTGTACTTCGCAGATGTCGGTGAGGCATTGATTCACGGCCATCCAAAAGATTGGCAGGATAACCCGAACAGAGTTGCCTATTATCACTGCCCCGACAACGAACACACTCGGTCCTTTGGTCACGAGATTGCTGCTGCGGGGAAATTCGAAACCATCATTGCTGCTCCGCGCTTGCATCCATCGGTTCCTGGCCGTTTGCTTTCAGCGCTTCGTTTCTTGGACATCACTGATTCTGCGTGGCTGTCGAGTTTGCTCCATTCGGGCAGAACGCGTGCATTTGCGGCGGGTGAGACAATCTCTGATGGCACCCCAGCGCACACGTTTTCCGTCATTGTCAGTGGTTTCGCAACGGTGTCGGCCGGCGGTAAGAAATTGACCCAGCTGAGTCCCGGAGAGTTTTTTGGCGCGATAGAGTTTACCGATGCTGGCAGTCGACAACTGGCTATCGTTGTGGCTGAGACGCCCTTGGAGGTGTTTGAGATCGATGCCGAGCTCTTTCACGATTACGTTCGTGAGGCCGGTCTTGACGATGTTCTGCAGCGGATTTGGACCCAACGGCCGCTCATTGAGAAAGCGCGGTTGTTCCGACATCTCGACCTTGGGAGTAGGAATCGCTTGGCCAGGTTTTCCACTACCGAGCAATACACCGCAGAAAGCCACATCGTCGAACAGGGCCAGCTGGGGGATGACTTTTTCCTTCTCGTTGCAGGCGAAGTCGAAGTGGTTTCAGCCGGCAAGGTGGTTGCCAGGCTTAGCGCCGAGGACGAAGAAAATTTCTTTGGCGTGTTTTCCGCGATTCATCCCAATCGTTCGCGCCGGGTCACTGTGTGCGCCCTTACTGACGTGGAGGTTCTCCGTATTGCGGGACGTCACGTGCGCGAGTTGTTTGAGCGCGACATGGGGGTGCGATTCACTCTAAATTTGACGCTCGACGCTCGCACCTGATCCACCCGAGCCACCCGAGCCACCGAGTCACCTGAGCCACCTGAGCCACCTGAGCCAAGCCAGGCAACCCATCCAAAGAGAACGGGATCCGGACCACTCTCTCTGCGCATCTTCCCGGTAATTGAGGAGTGTCGAACGTCTGACGACACGCGGGCTCTAGGGATTGAGGCGAAAGAGGCCGTCCACGAGCCCGCCGACGACAACACCGCGGTGATCCTCTGGATCGGAGATGCCCCACATGAGCGTCGCGTATGGGGAGATGCCCAGCTCGAAGCTGAAGGTCTCACCCGGCCGCACGAAGTCGAGCCGAAGTAGCCTCCCACGATTGGCCCCACCGCAAAGAAGGACGGCCCCCGGCCCGAGGCTTCGCGGGTGGACTCATGGTCTGGGCCGTTGCGCTGTCGCGTCTCAGCCGTGTTCTGGAGGAATTGGAAGACGATTCAATCACCGTCTCAACAACACCGAAGCGGGCTAAGTTACAAATGGCGAAGTAGGCAGAGGACTTGTCGAAGTAGTCTACCAGGTCGATAATTCGGGCCTAGCTCGCCTTGCCGGTGTTGTCGAGGCTCACCGAGCGGATGGTCGCTTCCATCTTGCGCTGCAGATCTGCGTTCTCTTCCGAAAGGCGCACGAGCTTGCCCGAGAGCCGACCCAAGTCCAACTCAAGGCTCGCCAGCTTCTCCGTGAGTTGGTCCATGAGCGCCCGGTTGCCGGCGGTTTTGCGCAACAAGTTCAAGTTCTCCCGCACCCGATCCTGGTCAGCCGAGAGCTGGTCGTGTTGCGCCTTCAGCCGCGAGTACTCGTGGGTGTTGTCGACGATCTTTTGTTTGAGCGCCAAGATCTCGTTGATCGGACCGGCGATCTCTTTGGGTATTTTGCCGCTCCCCAGATACAGCTTCAGTACGGTGGTCGAGAGGTCGGTGTCGATGCCGATGCGCCGCACGATCGGCTGCTGCCAGGTGACCTCGAGTGTACCTTCGCTGTGGGGTGCGGCTTTGACTGGGAAAAACAGCGCCGCGCCGGTCTCCACCGTCTCGGCGGGCTTGGTTGTGAGTTTCCAATCACCGCCGAGTTTGGCGGTCTTGACGTAGGCGGTGATCTCTTCGTCGTGGTCATTCTTGATCGCAAGGCGCTGCTTGATCACAGAGATGACCTCGGACTCGATCATGCCGGCCATGATTTTGAGCAGCCGGCCACCCTCGTCGCTATTGGTCTGGCTCTGCGTCAGGTGCACGCCACCGTCTGCGGCGTAGGTGAGGAAGGTGGTCGTGCCTTTTTCCATGCGGTCGACAAAGCCTTCGCCGAGAAAAGTCGTGCCGGAGTAGATGGCCACCGGTCCGCGCTCGAGCGTCGAGTCCGTTGCGTTTTCCAGACGCACCGACCGATAGGGAAGTGGCATGCCGGTCTCGTCGCGGTCGCCTGGCCGGAACAACACCACCTCTTGGCCTTTGACTCGCGCGTTGACAATGGACACCAAATTCGAGGTGCCGTCGGGCACGGTCACCGGGTCGACGATGTCATAACGGAACAGGGCACCGACGCTCTCGCCGGTGGCCGCCGCCGGCACCTGCTGTTCAAGCGCGGCACCCAGGTTGTAATCGAGGTTCTCCGTGTCTGCGGTAGTCGCATAGTCTTCCTTGGCCTCGTAGGGCTCGCTCGCCGCGGCGCGCGAACGCTTGGCCATAGATGGCCGGGGCATGACCATGCCGCCGGCACCACTCATGGCGGCGGGCGCCATCGGAGAGGGGGGCGGCGATGGAGAAGCTGCCATGCCTGCCCTTTCTACGGCCGGGGCCATGGCCATGCGGCGGTGTTGGGGGGTCAGATCCACGCGCGAGGTGAACTGCGGTGAGTGCAGATCGTATTTGAACGAGACCGGGTTGCCGGCCACGAGCGAGAGGCGCACGTTGTTCCAGTCTTCACCCGAGACATTGTCGACGACCGCCCAACCCTGCAATAGGGATGTGCCTTGGTCACCCAGCACCACCCGATAGGTCGGTTTCCACACCGGCATCTCGGTGATGTAGGCGACGATGAGCGGGTGCGGCGTTTCACCGGCCAACCGCACCGATAAGGTGATGGGCTTCCAGTTGCCGGCGTCCAACGCCACGTCGAGGCTCTTGTTGAGGCCCGCGCTCAAGGTTGGCTCGTTGATCTGCACGCGTTCGATGGCGTTCACGGGGTAGACGACGAGCGCCTCTTCGCGATCTTTGAGCGTCAGGCGCCACTCCTGCCCGCCGGGTTCGCCAGCGCTGCTGCCCGAGCGATCGAACGCCTCGACCCCGATGATCCTGCCCTTAGCAGAGCCCTTGTCGCCTTCGACGGTGACCTCAGCGCCGCGAAACACGGCGAGGACCTGCAGCAGCCCGCCAGCGTTGCGGACCTGCTCGGGAAGCTCGGCGAGCTGGTCAGCGCTGCGCTTCTCCAAGGGCAGAGACACGCTCACCGCGCGACCGGCACGGGTGTCGACCACGGTCAGGGACTTGAGCATGTCGTTGATCTGCTCGGGGCGCACTTGCAGGCTCAGGGCTTGGCCATTCACCTCGCCGCGGCGCTCGAAGTAGCCGATGCCGTTCTGGTAGAGGATGACCCGCGTCACCGGCAGCTCGGGACCGGCCGCATGGCGTGACGAAGACGGCTGCGTCGCGGTACAGGCCGCAAAGTGGCAACCGACGAACAACGACAACCACAAGCAGGGCGGGCAGAGATGGTTGGACATGGTGGGGAGCATAGCTTCTGGAGGATGGTCAGGCCAAGACGGCCGCAGGACTATCGATCGCTTGCGGACGTTCATTCCAGACCAAGTTTTGCCGCTGGCCCGCAAGCACGGCATTGACATCTGGCCGCGGGACGTCGCTACGATCTTCGCTCTCGAGGAGCTGCCGCCACACCACCGTGACCCTTTTGATTGCCTGCTGGTCGCGCAGGCACGGGTGCACGGGCATACACTCGTGACTCCGGATCCGACGATCCAATGCTACGATGAACGTAGCTCCACACCGAATTCGGTGTCGTTACTCACGCGACCTTCATCTTTGGCTCAAGGCCCAGACGGCAAGCGATATTGACCAGGCGATCGAGCGAAACGCCATCGAGGTTGCCGTTGACGATCCCCGTGATCACTGTGCGTCCCACCCCAGCATGTTTGGCCGCCTCCGCATGTGTGAGTTCATTTCGCACAATCACCGCACGAATGGCGCGAACCAAATCAACCTGCATTTTGACGCGCGGCTCATCCGATGCGGGAACCCCCAACACCGAGCACAGCTCCTTTGAACTTCGAGCGGTTACGTAGGCCTTGTTCTTGTTCATGGCAACATCTCCTTGAGGCGCGCACGCGCTGTATCAATCTCACGTTGTGGCGTCTTTGGCGTCTTCTTCTTGAACGCGTGAAACACCAAAAGCGTGACCTTTTCCTTGGTGAAGTAAAAGACTCGCCAATTTCCCTTTCGGTCACGGACCCGAAGCTCATGGCACGCAGGTTGTGCCGTCCCACACACCTTCCCGCAGAAAACTTCGCATTGGAAACGATGCATCGGTGTCGCAGAAATCGTTTTCGACCGCCTCGGAGCAATCGACGTACTCCTCGCGCTCCTGGCTGTAGCAACGCAAAGCATTGTCGACACATTCACCGTCGGAAGCGAAGAGTCCCTCTGGGCAGTTGCAAGCCGTGCCGTCGAGATTGCAGAAGGCACCAATTGGGCACTCGATATATCCACCGCAGTTGCCGCAGTCATCGAACTCGGCGGAGCCACCACAGACGCCAAAGCAATCGACCAGTTGGTTGCAGTTGGGGTCTCCTTGATTGGTGTCAGGATCGTGGCCCGAAGGCGTCTCCAGACATGAGATGGTGCCAAGTGCAATGGCAACGATGTTGGTTCGTCGGATAATCACGGCCTTGCTGATGAGGATAACACATTGCTGTCATCGCAACCGGGCAATCGCTCAGTCGAAACGCCGTCAGAATTGCCTAGAGGCAATCAGGTTCATCTTTCCCATGATGAGTCATCAAAGGGAACCTTCCTTAAAAGCGCGGTCATATAGGGTACACCCTTTTTGGCATACTCCGACACACGCACCAAGCCCCACAACGACGCCGGTTTGCGAGCCTCCGAGTGCTACCACCCTATTTGTCAGTCCGTAAGGCGCGTCCAGATGAAAGGATGATCCAGCCAGCGCCCAGAGGGTTCGATTGGCTTCCTGCGAGAACTGACAGGCGTCTCCTCGGCAGGCTGTTCGGTGTTGTGCAAACCCTTTGGCGTCGAGAGGTCACCGAAGGTGCCGCGGAGGACGCACCTGTGGGCTGCGACGTCTCGTCGGTCAGCTCAGCAACAGCGACGTGACGTCGTTGTCGCGTTATCCGGGTGCCGGTTTTCCTGGAACTACGTCGATGAACCACTTCTCAAGGCCCGGGAATCGGTCGAGGCGTTCCTCCAATGCGCTCATGACTTTCTTGGTCAACCGGACCCCGGTCTCGTACGTCTTGGTGACGAGCTCGACTGTGGGGTGCCGCCCTTTCCAGGTCATCCCGCTCGCAAACTCTCGAACTGCTTTGACTGTGTCCAGGAGGCATCCGTTCCAGTAGTTCTCCAGCACGCCCCAGCATCTCTCGATAGGATTGTATTTGCTGTGATACGGCGGGTAGTAGGCCAGGCGCACGCAGATCTCGTGTTTGTCTGCAAACTCAATGATGCGCTTGATGAACTGTGTCCGTCGACTGCTGTTCTCTGGTCCGTTGTCTTGGTTGAGGAGCAGCGTGTGGACACCGAGGAATCGAATCTTGTTGGCGGTCCACCACCTGTCGAGACAGTCTACGATGCAGTCGCTTGTGACCTTGGAGTCCACCAGTGCGATATGCAGTTCGTCATACTCGGGCAAGAAGATCCCCGTAGGCGTCAATATCGTCTCGGGTGTGTAGTCGTGGTCGAGCGCTGCTACGTGAGCACGGTTCCGACCTCCCCGCGCGAATTCACCTACCTTCACCCTGGCCTTGGTATCTATCGAGATGCGCAGAAAGCCCTTGTCAGTCTTGGCAAGTTCGTTGACCTCTTTCATCTGGTTGAAGATGGCGTCTGTTTCCGGGATCTTTTTTTTTGGGCTTGGTCTTGCGCACTTTCGCGGGACCGTACCCCATCACATTGAGTCGCGTTCGAATGGTCTCCTCGCTGGGCAGGTCCTCATCCTTGTAGCCTCTGGAAACCAGCTGGTTACGCACTTCCTTCGCAGTCACCCGCCGATAGAGCCGGGTCGTTTCGAAGGTCGGGTCAGTCTGGCAGTGCTGTTCAACAATGGCCCGAATGTCAGCACGTAGGTTCGGGAGACGCTCCTCAACCGGTTTTGGCCCGAGCGGCTGACTCCCTCCCTTGCACACAATCCCGGTACGCAGCTCATGCGCTCCTTTTCGCGTCGTCGTGCGACTCCACCCAAACTCCTCCTGAACCGCGCGCTGCCCACCTCGGCCCAGCGCCTGTACGACCTGGGCATAGAATTGACGCCGCTCCGAGCCTCGAAGCCTACTGGCTGTCCACTGCAACGCATTCTTCCACGACTCGCTCAGTTTCATGCGGGCAGAAGATCGCGTCCTAGCCTGACATGCAAGAACAAATTTGGGTCAGTTCGTCTCCGGGACGCGCCTTATACCCCCAGGGTTTGCAACCGATTGCGAGGTCAGCCATGAAGCGCGCCGAACGAGGCTATGCGGTTGTATGGATTCTCGTCACCATCGCCCTGTTTGCCACGTCGATAGGCAGCATCGAATTCGCGGTTGAGAATCGAGAGCCGAACGTGGTGATGTTCTGGGTTTTTGGCGTCGGTTTGGCGATAGCTGCGCTTGGGCTCTTCGTGGAAGCAAAGAGGGAGTTGTACGCATTCTGCATGTTCGCAGCGGTGTTTGGCGTCATCGCGGCCATCATTACGGGAGCAGTAGCACTGCTCGGAACCGAACCTCACCCCATCGCTGGTGCGGTGGCAATAACTACCACCCTCGCGGTCATCGCCTGTGTCGCCTACATGATCAAGACACAGTATGGCCACGACCCGCTTCCGAACGTCCTCCGTCAGGAGTTCAACCGTGCCGCAATTTATGAGGTAGATGGCGTGCAGTTCGCAGCCACCCAGTCAGGCTCTGACATCTCCGCCGGCGAAGGTTTCGAGATTCGG
>MGST01000036.1:0-422 GCA_001798605.1 Deltaproteobacteria bacterium RIFOXYA12_FULL_58_15
CGGCAACTTTAACTGGCAGCCGGGCGGGGCCGAACTTAATTTGAGCGCCAATGTTCTCCCGGGAACGGGAGACGGAGGAGGAGGAGACGGCGGCTCCATATCTTTTACCGTTAACGTTTTGGGAGGAGGAAACAATTTGGGCTTTGGAGACATTGTTCCGGGAGCCCTGAAGTCGCAGGATATAGTGATTGTCAATAACGGTAATGGTTCTATCTACATAGAAAGCGCCGTAAGCGGAAATGAAGTATTCAGGGACTTCTTAAACATTGACGGGATTTCCTGGAGAAATTTCAGCCTTAACTTATCCGAGGGTGAAAGCGACGAATCCGAAGTCAATCTGCAAGTGCCTTCTTCTTACTCCAAACCCGGTTCTAAAACTGGCAAGCTTATATTCTGGGCAACGGCAAACTAATGAAGAAACT
>MGST01000036.1:484-19287 GCA_001798605.1 Deltaproteobacteria bacterium RIFOXYA12_FULL_58_15
CCAGCAACAAGGGCTCCACGCCGAGCCGCTTGCAGGTTATCGCCGCCGCCACACCGGCGGGACCGGCACCGATGATGGCTACGCCTTGGTTGGACATCGTGTGAGAATCTCTACCGTGCTCATGGGAATCGCCACGCTGTCGGCGAGTCCCAAAAGGGCGCCGACATGCAGTTCCTCGGTACTCGAGGCGGTCGCATCGACAGGTACGTAGACTTCGAAACCACGGCAGAAGGCGGCTCTCGCAGTGGTGTCACAACACATGTGGGTGAGAACTCCGGTTATGAGAACCTGCTCGACCTTCTTTTGTCGCAAGGTGGATTCGAGTTGTGTCCCTAGGAATGCGTCATAGGTGATCTTGCGGAAGATGGGCTCACTTGGAAGGGGCTCCAGCGCCCCAATGATCTGGGCCTGTGGCTCGTTGCAATCGATGTGATCGGAGAAAAAGCGCCCGAGCATACCCAAGTCGTGTGCGCCCTTGTGGCAGTGCTGGGTGTAGACGACCAGGGCACCATGGTGTCGCCAGACTTTGATGAGCTTAGCAATTCGCGGCACAATGGCAGCCGTTGCTGGCAGATAACATCGCCCCCGTGCGGCGGCAAAATACCGTAGCATGTCGATTACCAACAATGCCGATCGTGACAAATCCAGTTGCAATTGTGGCCGCGGCGCAACCGCTTGACGAATGCGGTCGAGCCACAAGTGCGATTTGGCCTCGATGGTGTCTTCGCTGACATAAGCCGACGAGTGCATGCGGGGTCTCTAGCTCAGCTCGTCTTGCCTTCCAAGGGTTCGAAGAGGACTTCCACCGTTGTCCCATCCAATCTCACGAACTCGACTTGGCTCGCGCAAAACTACATTTGTATGCGCCTCCCGCCTTTGTCATACTCCGGGCTTGTCTACGGCTGGAGTTACCATGTTACGGTCAGTGATCGTCGCGATATTCACCTCGTTGGTTTCTGGCACCGCCTACGCCTCCGGTGGAGGTGAGGGGGTGCCCCTTGGACTTCGCGTACCACTCTGGAGCGTTTTGCCGTTCGCGGCGATGCTGCTCTCCATTGCGGTTCTGCCGCTGGTTGTGCCGAGATGGTGGCACAAGAACCTCAATCGGGCACTGGTGGCGTTTCTGCTCGGGGTGCCGATAGCCATCTGGATGTCGGTGCTCGATTTGACGGAGGTTCTACACATCGCCCATGAGTATATTGCCTTCATCATTCTTCTTGGCTCCCTGTTTGTCATCTCCGGTGGCATTGTCGTGCGTGGCACCCTCGCGGGGACACCGGGCGTCAACACCGTTCTTTTGGCCATCGGTGGTGTCCTTGCCTCGTTTGTGGGTACCACGGGGGCCGCGATGTTGCTCATTCGCCCGCTGCTGCGTGCCAACGAGCTTCGCAGCCGTAAGTCCCATGTGGTGGTGTTTTTTATCTTCATCGTCGCCAACATTGGCGGCCTGTTGACCCCCCTTGGTGATCCACCTCTGTTTCTCGGTTTTCTTCGTGGCGTGCCATTTACTTGGACCTTCTCCTTGGTTCCCGAGTGGGCATTGATGCTGGGGATGTTGTTGGTAGTGTTCTACATCATGGATTCCACCATGTTTCGCAAAGAGGATCTTGGGACGCCCGGCGACCTCAATGGGACCTCGGTCCAGCACAAGATCCCCATCGGCATCGACGGCAAGGTCAACTTCATCTTTCTCGCGGGCGTGGTTCTCACCATTCTCGTGTGTGGTTACACCCACCCGCCTATCGGTGTGCAGGAGGCCTGCATGCTGTTGATGGCGGGGTTATCATTGGTCTTTACAGAGAAGGAGTTGCGCAAGGATAACAGCTTCAGCTGGGAACCCATCGTCGAGGTAGCGGTGGTCTTTGCGGGCATTTTTGCCACGATGATTCCGGCGTTGGCCATTCTCAACGCCCGCGGCTCGGAGCTCGGGTTAACTGAGCCGTGGCAATTCTTTTGGAGCGCCGGATTGTTGTCCTCATTTCTCGACAACGCTCCGACCTATTTGACTTTCACAGCGACTGCGAGCGGCTTATTGGGCACCAGTGCCAGTCACCTCAATCAGTTGATAAGCTGTATGCCTCTCGAAGGTTGTGCCAACGCCTGCGCTGCCTGTGGGCCAGACGTAGTCAACGAACGGGGTGTCCTGCTTCTGCGTGCGATCTCCCTCGGTGCCGTATTCATGGGTGCCAATACATACATTGGTAACGGTCCCAACTTCATGGTCAAGGCTGTGGCAGAACAGGCCGGCGTCAAGATGCCGTCCTTCTTTGGCTACATAATCTACAGCGTCCTCTTGTTGTTCCCGATGTTTGTGATTGTCACCTTCGTGTTTCTCGTCTAGCGATGCCTGACTATCGGAGTCTTCCAGCGGTGAACGTGCTGGTCGCCCACCCGACCCTCAGGGCCGCTCTCGCCGAGAGTGGACGGGAAGCGGTCATCGTGGCGGTGCGCAAAGCACTCGCGAGGGGTCGCGAGCGTATCGCCGAGGGCGGGGCATCACCTTCAATAGAGAGCTTGGCTGCCGATGCGGTGGCTTCTCTTGGCGTTCGGCCGACACTCTATCGTCAGGTCATCAACGCCACCGGTGTCGTGTTGCACACCAATCTCGGAAGGGCACCACTGCCCGATGTGGCGTGGGAGGCGATGGCGGCGGCACGAGACTATTGTGACCTCGAGATGGATCTCGCCCACGGAAAGCGCGCTTCGCGGCTGCGCGGGATTGTGGAGCCTCTCGTGGAAGTGACAGGGGCCGAGGATGGCATGGTGGTCAACAACAATGCCGCCGCTGTTCTGCTCGGCCTTGCCGGTTTGGCCGGCAAGGGGGCGACCGCAATATCCCGCGGCCACATGGTCGAAATCGGCGGGGGGTTCCGATTGCCTACGATCATGGAGGCGAGCGGCAGCCCGTTATTGGAAATCGGAACGACCAACCGAACTCACCTCGCCGATTACCGTCAAGCAATCGATGACGGTGCCAAGTTGATTCTTCTGGTTCACCGTTCCAACTTTGTCATGTCTGGCTATGTCAGTGAGCCTGACCCCGTCGAGGTGATCGCCCTTGGTCGGGAACAGGGTGTGGCGGTGATGCTCGATCTGGGAAGTGGGGCGTTGAGGAAGACCACCGATTGTGGGCTTCCCGAAGAACTCACGGTTCAACGAGCTGTCGAGTTCGGTTTTGATGTCGTCTGTTTCTCGGGTGACAAACTGCTAGGAGGTCCACAGGCCGGATACCTGGTGGGAAGCCACGCGGCGATTCAGCGTTTCCGCCAGCACCCGTTGGCTCGCGCCCTGCGGTGCGACAAGTTGCAGTTGGCTGGGTGCGTGGCGACTCTCGAGCTTTACAACCGTGGCGAGGCGGACCGACAGATCCCCATATGGCAGATGTTAACCGCTGAGTCTGGAGAGCTTAGGGCTCGGGCACAGGCGTGGTGCCAGGGGATCGGCATAGGCGAAGTGGTCGACGCTGTGGATGCGGTGGGTGGAGGTTCCCTTCCTGACGGCCATCTTGCGGGGGTCGCATGGGCCCTTAGATGGGATGATGCCGAAGTCTTGCTCGGCAGGCTGCGTGGTGGTGAGCCCGCAGTTATTGGTCACATCGTCGATGACCGGGTACTTCTGCATCCCCGCACCGTCATTCCGCGTCGGGATGATGAGGTGGTCCGAGCGGTGCGATCCGCGTTGGCACTGTGAGCCCAGTGGGATGAACAACCGTCACATAGTACTCGGAACAGCCGGCCACATTGATCATGGCAAGACCGCATTGGTGCGCGCTCTGACAGGAGTGGACACAGACCGCCTACCTGAGGAGAAGCGTCGGGGAATTACCATCGAGCTCGGATTTGCACCTTGGCGAATTGATGATGAAATTGAGGCCAGCATCATTGATGTTCCAGGGCACGAGCGGTTGGTTCGAACCATGGTTGCCGGTGCTTTCGGAATGGACCTGGCGATGTTGGTAGTCGCCGCGGACGACGGGGTGATGCCGCAGACTCGAGAGCACCTCGATGTTCTGCACTTGCTCGGCGTGCCTGCGGGCCTGGTGGTGCTGAGCAAGTGTGACCTGGTGGATGCAGATCTCTTGGAACTCGTCGAGGAAGATGTGCGGGAGACCTGTCGCGGTACCGTTTTTGCTGGATCCCCGATTGTGCAGACGTCCACCAAGACAGGCAAAGGCCTCGATGAGCTACGCGGTGCGGTGGCGAAACTGGCCGCCCACGTGAAGCGACGCCCCACGTCGGGTGCCGCATTTGTGCCACTCGACCGAGTCTTCACCAAAGCTGGATATGGAACAGTAGCCACCGGTACGACGCTGCGAGGCAGCATTCGTGTGGGAGACGCCATTGAAGTCTTCACGGCTGAGCACGCGCCGATTAGTGGGCTCAAGGTCCGCGGACTTCAGGCGCTCGGGACGGCGGCAGACGAGGTCGTCGCTGGCATGCGGACTGCCATCAACATTGCAGGTCGTGATGCCGACAAGGTCAAACGAGGCATGGTTCTCGCCCACGAGGGCGTGTTCAGAGCCGTCGAGGGTGCCATCCTGCAAATTGAAGTGCTTCCGCGCGCAACGCGCCTTGAGCAGGAATCGTTGACTGTTCACGTGGGCACTTCAGAGCGCACCGCCACCATCATCCCACTCGGAGTGGAAACGATTGAACCGGGGAAAAGCGGCGGGGCCTTGTTGCGGTTCGATCAGCCGGTGGCTGCATTTGCCGGACAGCGCGTTGTGTTGCGACGACCTGGTGTACACGGGCAGGCCACTGTGGCCGGTGGTGTAATTCTCGACCCCGAACCACCGCAGGGAAAGAGCTCGGTCTCATTGGCGGCATCGCAGGTGGAGGCTCTCTTTGGTTCGCCTCGGCAGCGGTTGCTCGCATTGGCCCGCCAATCTCGCGCGGCAGGGATTGACGCAGCAGCCCTGGAGCGGCGCATGCCTCCCGGCCAAACAGATGCCGTGCTCAAAGACCTGGTGCGAAGTGGAACTCTCGTGGCTCTCGAGAATCGTCAGGACGCCTGGGTTGCGCGGGAAGTTTGTGATGCAGTGACGGAGGTCGCACTCTCTCTGGTATCGGCGCATCACGATGCAATGCCTCTTTCCGCTGGTCTCGCAGAGGCCGAGGTCGCAAGTCAGCTGCCGCCGCCTGAGCGTCACCTTGCGGGTTTGGCGGTTCAGATCGCTGTCGATGGTGGCAAGTTGATGCGCGAAGGTGCCTTGTTGGCCATACCCGGACGTGGCTCTGCGGTCGATGAGAAGTCAAAGCAGCTCCTGGAGGCGATGCAGAGTATGTACTCGGTGGCTGGTCTGATGCCACCTTCCGACACCGAGGTCGCCAAGAACCTCGGTATCGAGCGCAAGAGATTCCACGAGCTCGTTGGGCTGTTGCGTCGTCGCGAAGCACTGACGCGGGTGAGCGATTCCTTCCATTATGATACGGCGTCGCTGCATGGCCTCGAGATCGCGGTGGTCTCCACCCTGCGTGAGCAAGGTGAGATGACCGCGTCCGACCTCAAAACCTTAGCCGGTGGAATATCTCGCAAGTGGGCCATACCGTTGCTCGAGTATTTCGACCGATGTCGAGTGACGATGCGCGTCGACGACATTCGCAAGCTTCACCCTTCACGGCGGTAGAACTGCCATTGCCTTTGAGTTTCCATTCTTCTTAGCCCGCATGGGGCAATGCAGTGGCGATTTCGCTGGAAGTCATCACGGAAAACGCCGTGCGGCAAAATCAGTCGAGACTCACAAGGCACTGGCACCTCCCTCCGTCCCCAGGTAGGTTTGAGGGAATGCTTGAGGACCAGGATGCGACACCGGTTGGTGGTTCTGCCGAAGGCACCAACGATGAGGTGAATGAACTGCGGGCGCGCGTTCGCGACCTGGAGAAGGGCACGCGCGAGGTGGTCCTTCTGCGTGAGCGCACCAAGGCGCTGCTCGAGGGACTCAAGACCGAAAAGATCAGCCTGGCCGCCCTCTCCGCGGAATTGCGGCTCAGCCACGAGCGCGTGCTCTCATTGAAGCATGAGCGGCGGGTTGGGGAAGAGAAGATAGCCCAGTTGCGGGCAAGGTTGAGTCAGCAATCAACTTCGGCCGAGGACCCGCAGCCGGATCGTTTTTTGACCGAACGGATCATGGCTCTCAAGGCCGCCAGAGACGCAGACCGCAGGAAGATCGGCGAGTTGCGTACGCGCGTTCGCTTGCTCGAGCGTAGCGGGGTGAACTTGGAAGACTTCCGGCTGCTGGAGGAACGAATCGTTGCCTTGAAGCTCGAGCGTCAGCAGATGCGCGACAAGGTTTTTTCTCTACGACGGCGGGTTCAAGAAGTCGAAAACGCCGCGTCCCAAGAATCCGGGCCCACAGCCGTTGAAACGCAACTGCAGCATCGCGTTAACGCCCTCAAACAAGAACGGGACAGTGGGCGCGAGAAGATCGCAGCCCTTCGTGCAAAAATTCTGAGTCTCGAGAGCTCGGCAACGGCAGCGCAGGATACCGGGTTTCTGCGACAGCGGGTGGATGCCCTTAAGCAGGAGCGGCAGGACAGCGCCGCCAAGATCGAACGGTTGCGTCAACGAGTCCGCGACCTCGACAAGGATCCCATAGCAACGGTTGAGCCGATGGGCGCACCGGTTGTCAAGGCGGTAGCCAAGGTTGTTGCCTGCAGGCCCGTTCCCGCGCCTGCCCCATTGCCGAACAACGTGGCGGGATCGAAGTTGCTGCCCGTGGTGAAGGTTGTTGCAAGACCTATGCAGGCATTTCCGCCGCCAGCTACAAAAACAGAAGCCGCACTCCCCTCACCTGAAGCCGCACCTCTCCCGCCGCCGTTTGGTGCGCCAACCGACTCCGGAAGCCTTTTCGAGGGTGAAACAGAAGAGTCAGAATCCGCTGGCGCTTGTGAAAGCGATAGCGACGTTGTCGAGCCCGAGCGAGGGCACGTTTTCAGTGCTCGCGACGTGCCTGGGATTGAGGTCGCTGCCGTTGATGATGACGAAGAAGAGGGGACATCTGCCTTGGATACCGAAGGCGACTCTTCGTGGGACCCTGGCACGGCGGTGGTTGCCCCCGTCGAGGGTGACGGACCAGAGATTGAGACTGAGACACTGGGTGACGACGATGATTCCGGAATCGAGTTTGAATCGCCCGACCAGACTGGGCCCGAGGAGCCCGAGAAGCTTGAGGAACTCGAGGAACGCGTAGATGTTACCGCGCCCGGTGTGGCGTTGTTGGACTTTGACGAGGTGACGGTGCCAGGGGGAGGCTACACCACAGGCGGAGACCTCGACGAAATCGACCATCTCGGTGCGCCACCACCGTATGATGCGCCACCGCCGTATGGTGCTCCCGTGCCGCCGCCGTATGGTGCTCCCGTACCGCCAGTTTCGGGTGGATCTTCTCCGCCGGCCGCGAAATCCGTCAAGCCCGCCGCCAACGAGGTTGCGAAACCCGTTGGCAGTGCCATGGATGAGTTGCTTGCTGATATCGACGAGCTGATCGCCGGCTCGGTGCCTGTCGACAAGTGAGTCGTCCCCGCGTCCCTGCGTGCTGGCAAAAAGCAATTGCTTGATTGGGCAGGTGCGATCGAAGACAAATGATGGCTTGGTTCTGTCTTCTCGGAGAAGAGACCGCTCGCGAATGTGAGGAGGCCAACATGTCTGACAGTCGCATGTCCAACAATAGCCGCTTCGTGACGGCGCTGTTCTTGGTGGTGCTGATCGTCTCCATCTTGATGTTGGCAAACAGTGGGGCGATGGACGGGTAAGGGAATGCGGGCGGTCGAAATCACCATAGTTGGCCTCTTGGCTCTGTTGGCGCTTGGGCTTGCATGGGGCGAACACTTTGGATTTGGGCCGACCATCCAAGATGATTCTGTGGAGGTTTCCGATCTGCATCACCCCATGCCAATGTCCGAGCGCATCTCCGCTGAATTGTCGTGGACAGGGCCGACCATTTCTGGGCGAGTGTTCGCCGAAGATGGTGATCTACAGGGGGCCACCGTTTGTGCCCATTGTGTTTTCCCCGATTGTGTTGTTGCTGTTTCGCGCAAGCGCTGCGGTGAATCCGACGAAGACGGTGAGTATCGCATTGAGGGGCTCACCCGAGCTCGTTATCAAGTCGTTGCCGACATCGCTGGCTATCTCGCGGCGACCTGGCAATCCCAGGACGGCGACGAGGTCGACCTGAGGCTTGTCAGCAACCGCGACGACATCGACTTTGAACTCGACTCTGGTGGAGTTCTTGTCTCCGGGACGATTCGGGACCGCATGGGCGGGACCGTGGCCGGTGCCATCGTTTTCGGTCGAAACGATCTCGGCCCCGAGACTGCTGCGGTGATGTCCGATACTTCGGGCCGTTACCAGTTATGGATCATGGCGGGGGAGGTCGGCATTGTCGCCGAGGCCGAGGGCTACATTCGAGGTGTCGCACCTGCCACCGCTCCCGCAAGCGAAATCGACGTCGAGCTGTGGCCAGAGTCGCAAATTGTTGGCCGGGTCGTGATCGCAGGGACCGATACCCCTCTCGCAGATGTACCCGTGCGGGCAATCGACTCGCCCTTTGCGATGGCGGCGGCGACGACCGCAGCGGACGGTTCTTTTGCGCTGTGTGGACTGGAGCCTGGTCGATACAGTCCCACTGTCATAACTGACGGCTGGGCAGGTTACGCCGGGTCGGTGGAGGTGGGTCTGCTCGAGAGCGCTGGGCCAATTCTCATCGAGGCGCGACCCGCATTTGCGGTGTTTGGCAAAGTCGTGATCGAACAGGATGGCCAGCAAAAGCCCTGCGCAGGTGCCAAGGTCGCGCTCGGCCTTGATGGTCCCGATCCACTCAAGCGTTATGCCGAAGCTGGCGCGGACGGCCAAGTCGCGCTCACCTCGTTGCTCGCCGGTGCGTACGACGTCGTCGTCTTGTGCGACGGCTACGAACGGAGCAGCTCGTACGACCCGGTAGTGGTGGAGGATCGGGATCTTCACGAACTGGTATGGCGGGTGGAAGGTGGATTGTCTGTGACGGGACGGGTGGTGCATGAAGATGGTGGGCCAGCCAAAAACGTCGAGGTGGTACTCCTGGATGATACCAACGCAGGTTTTCGAGTGACCACGGACGTCGTTGGCCGTTTTGTTTTTGGCTCACAAGCATCCGGCGATTACCGGCTGTGGCTAACTTGCGACCCCGAGAACATCGAAACGTTTGTGCTCGATGACGACGGCACTCATCCAGAGCTCGTACTCGTAGCACCACAACGGGCCGAGTTGCGTGGCAAAGTCATGGATGAGTTTGGTGAACCGGTGAAGGCCTTCAGCATCAAGTTGTATGGAGGGCCGCGGGTCGAGTCCTACTATTTTGACAATGCCGCGGGGGCTTTCGCCATGGAAGGATTGTTGCCTGGAGCGTATAGCCTTCGGGCAGAACGACAGAGCACCGGCGCATTGGAACAATCCGGTGGCGTAACGGTGGTTGAGCTCTTGCCCGGTGAGAGAACCGTTGTTGACATCGAGGTTGAAGCGCTCAACTACGCCATCACAGGAATAGTCCTCGACAACAACGGAGCGCCAATTGCCGATGCGGTGGTCGCGATCGAGCGGGGTGGTGAGGCCGAGTACGGACTGCGTGAGGGGGCCGCAACAACCGATGCCACTGGAAGGTTCATTGTCAGCGAGCTGGCAGCAGGAAGGTATTTTGTGCGTGCCTATCTTCCCGGTGTCGGTGAGGCGCGAACCTGGGCAAAGGCTGGGGAGGATGTCTCGCTGGTGATTGACGGGGGGAGCGCTCTGTTTGGGACCTTCGAGCTTCCCGATGGTAGCTCGCCGCCGTACGTGACTGTTTCTGTGAGTGGGCACGATGGTATGCGAAGGCGGGAGACCTTCGTTGCCACCCATGGTCGATTTCACATTGCGGGTTTGCCACAAGGGAGGTTCGGGGTCTACTTTGCAGTTTCAGCGGGGGCTGCCTTTCGGGAAGTCGAAATGGAAGGCGATGAGTTAGATCTCGGAACTGTTCTTCTGCAAACGACAATTCGAATCGAATAGTCGTCACATGGCATAACTCCTGTTGGTCACACACCTAGAGGGTTTGTTGCCTTGGGTGTCCCAGGGCATTGTGCTACCCAAGGTGCACACAATGCGTGTCTCATCCGACGTACGGGAATGGCATATTTGCCTTCGGGAGGTTTCCATCATGCTCAGGGCTACTTTGTCTCGCTGCCTAGGTCTGTCTTTCCTTGGGGTCATCGGCCTGCTGACCGTTTCGGCTGACGCTGTCACTTTGTCCACCACCGCCGATCTCGGTGGTCCCGATCGGTATCTTGCACACTTGAGCACAGACAAACCGATCTACCGCGAGGGAGAGAAGGTCTACGCCCGCGCGGTGATGCTGCATGCCAGGAGCCACAAACCCATGGAAGCCAATTTCATGGCGACGGTGGAATTGAAGGGTCCAAAAGGTGACACCCTCGCCTCTGGCAATGCTCAGGCGACTGACAGTGTCATTGGTTTTGAGTGGCAGGTGCCAGGGGGCGCAGCGGGTGGTGAATACCTGGTAAAAATGACATTTCCGTGGGACGGGTTTCCACCTGCTGAGCGCAAGTTTGAAGTCCGCGCTTACCGGCCGCCGCGACTCAAGAGTCAGATCTTGTTCCTTCGCGATGGCTACGGCCCAGGCGACACAGTTACCGCCAACCTTCACAGCGAGCGGGCCGAGGGCGGTATTCCCAACAAGGCCAAGGTGACCGTGGTCGCTCGGGTCGATGGTGCCGAGGTCTACCGCGGTGGCACCCACATCGATCAATCGGGCAATTGCTCCGCGAGCTTCCCGTTACCCAAGAACCTCAGCCGTGGTGAGGGCACCCTGGCCTTCATCATCGAAGACGGTGGTGTGGTTGAGACCGCCAGCAAGACCATCCCGATTCTTTTGCAGACAATGGATCTATCGATGTACCCAGAGGGTGGCGACCTGGTTGTTGGGTTGCCCGCTCGCGTCTATGTGGAGGCCCGAACTCCGGCGAAGAAGCCGGCAGACCTGACCGCCGCCATTGTCGACGACAAGGGCACTGAGATTGCCAGATTCGCGACTGAGCATGAGGGCCGGGGCCGCTTTGTCTTCACTCCCGTTGTTGATCGTCGCTACACCCTAAAGATTGTCAAACCATCAGGGATCGACAAGACCTTTCCGCTGCCTGCGGTGAAAGAGGCCGGGGTGGTTCTCTCTGCGGTGGACGATGTGACTCCTGCGAACGACGTGGTCAAGCTACGGGTGGGCATGGTCAAACCAGGTGAGGTGACGTTGACATTGAGCCAACGGGAAGCGGAGATCGCCGCGACCAAGATCATCTTTGGCAAAAAGGGACTGTTTGGCCGCAGGGACCTCGCGGGCACCATGGTTGAGCGTTCTCTCAAGGTTCCCAAGGGCATTGACGGTGTGCTCATCGCCACCGTGTGGGGCAAAGATGGCGTGCCCCTCGCAGAACGACTGATCTTCCGGCAGCCGGCGGAACGTCTCAAGGTTGCGATTGCCGCCAACAAGAAAGAATACGTCACCGGCGACACGGTGGAGCTAACGATCAAAACCACGGACCACCGCGACCACCCGGTGCGCGCCGCGGTGGGACTCACGGTGACCGATGAGAGTGTCCTCGAGATGATCGAGACGCGGGAGCAAGCGCCGCGATTGCCGGTGATGGTCTTGCTCGAAGACGACGTGCGGGAGCTCGCTGACGCCCACGTCTATCTCGACGAGAAAAACGACAAAGCGCCGCGCGCCACGGACTTGCTCCTTGGGACCCAGGGATGGCGACGATTTGCCATGGTCGACACGCCCACGTTCATTGCTTCCTACGGTGATGCCGCCCGCCGGGTGTTGGCATTGCGGATGCCGTCGATTCGCGAACGTGAGAAGTCTCTGGGGCGCTCCGCGAAATCCGAGAGGCCCATGAGATCGGATCGTGTGCCGATGGCTGCAGCGCCGCCGCCCATGGCACCTCCTGCGCCACGTTCCGAAAAGATGAACAAGTTGGTCCCAGCTCCCGCTGAAGCTGCGCCCAGGGCCGATGTGTTGCGTCAGGCCATGGCCAAAGCTGACATGGCAGCCGACCAGGGAGGGTTGCTTGGTCTGCGCGAAGAGGAGAAATCTTGGGCACCGGGTGCCGGCGGAATGGTCTGGGTGCGTGAGTATGCCCACGAGCTACGCCCAGGCCGCAAGCAAGGTGACCGCGTCGATTTCAGTGAGACTCTGTTTTGGAGCGCCGCGACCATGACCGACGAGACGGGCAAGGCCAAGGTCACTTTTGCTCTCAGTGATGCGGTCACGTCATTTCGTGTCCTCGCCGACGGGTTCGACAAGAATGGTGGCCTCGGTACTGCCACCGCGACGGTAAGCGGCATAGAACCTTTCCACGTCGAGCCTAAGGTGCCATTGCAGGTCACCACTGGCGACGTCATTGAGTTGCCTGTGGCCATGGTGAATGCAACGAGCAACGGATTGGCCGCCGGATCCCTATTTCTCGATCCCGTCAAAGGCATCGCAATCAGCGGCAACAAGAAGGGTTTGAGCCTCGCCGCCAACAGCCGCGGTCGGTATCTGTTGCGCCTCGAAGTGGGCAACGACGCCATTGGCAAATCAGATCTGGTGGTGCACGGTGCCGCAGGCACCTTCGCCGACAAGGTCACCCACAAGCTCGACGTGCAACCCCTCGGCTTCCCCGTCGAGATTGCCGAGGGGGGTCTGCTTGCGCCAAATCGGACGCACACGTTCAATATTGAAGTTCCCCAGGAGGTGGTGAAGGGAAGCGTGCAAACGGACATCTCGGTATTTCCGACGCCGCTCGCGAACATGACCCAAGCATTGGAGCGATTGATGCAGGAGCCCAACGGTTGTTTCGAGCAGACCAGCTCGACCAACTATCCGTTGGTGATGGCGCAGCAGTACTTCACGACCCACACCGGCGTTGACCCCGCCATCATCGAGCGCAGTCAAAACTTGCTCAAAAAAGGCTATGACCGCCTCATCGGTTTCCAATGCGCGAAAAAGGGTTATGAGTGGTTCGGCGAAGATCCCGGTCATGAGGCATTGTCTGCCTATGGCTTGATGGAGTTCACCGACATGGCCAAGGTCATGTCTGTTGACGCTGTCATGCTAAAGAACACCCGCGCCTGGTTGCTGGAGCAACGTGATGGCAAGGGTGGTTTCAACAGCAAACGGCGGGCACTGCACACCTGGCTCGTCGAGCCGGATCTGCAAAACGGCTATATCACCTGGGCGCTCATGGAGTCTGGCGAACGGGATAGCCTCAAGAAGGAAATCCAAAACTTCAAGAGCGCAGCGGCCAACAGCAGCAACTCCTATGTCACCGCTCTCGGTGCCAACGTCGCCGCACTTGATGGCGACAAGTCGAGCTCCACCAAGTTGATGCAGAAACTTGTGACCAAGCAAACCAAGGATGGTTTGGTGGACGGAGCTGAGATGTCTATCGTTGGCAGTCGCGGGGAAGCCCTGCAGATTGAGACGACGGCCCTCGCGACTTTGGCATGGCTGCGGGATCCAGCGTTTGCTGGCAACGTCGAAAAGAGCATCCGTTGGTTGTCGGAGAGCTGCAAGGGCGGCCGCTATGGGTCGACCCAATCCACAGTGCTCGCGCTGCGCGCCATCGTTGAGTACGACAAGGCTCGTGCCAAACCCAAGGCTGCGGGCTCCGTGGAGGTATCGGTAGACGGAAAGGCCATTGGCAAGGCGGTTCAGTTTGATAGTGACACCAAAGGTGCCATCACTCTCGCGAGCATTGCCGACGGGCTCACACCGGGTGCGCATCGCATCGAGCTCAAAATGCGTGACGGTGCCCAGATGCCTTTCGCTTTGGCCGTGCGTTACAACACTCTGCAACCGCTCTCCTCTGACGAAACTCGGGTTTATCTCAAGACTTCGCTCAAGGACCGGCGGCTCGCGGAGGGTCAGGTGACAGAGGTCGATGTCGAGGTGCAGAATATCGCCAATGAGACGATTCCAACCCCCGTCGCCATTATCGGCATTCCCGGAGGTCTGGAGGTGCGCCACGACCAGCTCAAGGAGTTGAAGAAAGCCGGCCGCATAGCAGCCTACGAGGTGATTGGCCGTGACGTG
The DNA here is from genome assembly GCA_001798605.1 of Deltaproteobacteria bacterium RIFOXYA12_FULL_58_15. Taxonomy (GTDB): domain Bacteria; phylum Myxococcota; class XYA12-FULL-58-9; order XYA12-FULL-58-9; family XYA12-FULL-58-9; genus XYA12-FULL-58-9. The sequence goes on from MGST01000036.1 coordinate 14,583, forward strand.
GTGCTCTATTGGCGCGAGCTTGCGGCGAAGAAACAGGTGAAGCTGCCCATCAGCGTGGTCGCCGCAATACCAGGTACGTACACGGGCCCTGCCAGCCGGGCCTACGAGTATTATGCTGACGAGTACAAACAATGGACGGCTGGGATGAAAGTGGAGATCACCGCGCGGTGAGTGTCTGTCCTCACGACCCGACCTCACGACCCTTGACGAGCGGCGGAAATTGAGCTTCCTTAACACCTAGATGTCCCAGAGACGCAAAGGCAGTTGTCAAAACTGCGCCAAGATTTTCCCCGATTTGGTCGACGGAATCAGCGACACGCGTCTGCATCAGGAAGTCAAAAAGCGTCTGGCCCTACGTGAGCTCTGCCATGACTGCTTCGAGGCGTACAAAAAAACCCGAGAGCTTTGCCAGCGTGCCATGGAAAAGCCGAGTGGCGGCAAAGAAGAGGTGGCGAAGCTTCTTGAGAAGCTGCGTGCGAAGATTGCCGCTGAGCGCTAAGGACACTCAACTCGAGAGCTTCTGCGATTCGTTGGCGGACCGCGCGTTCCTTCAGCCCCTACCTTTTTTGTAGCCTGTCAACTTCACCACTGGCGAGGCTCTGGATTCGCCTTTTGCCTGGAAAGGAATGGGCTCTGGGCCTGGGGTCATCCAAATCTCTACGGTGCGAATGGTTCGCGAGCCGTCGGATCCATAACGCAGCTCGTAACGGTCGAAGTTGCTCTTTCCCGACGATGTGTCGAGCCTGTCCTTGCCCTTGGGAGTGATCCAAACGGTGTAAGCGCGACCTTCCCCATAGATGACGGTGCAACCCGCACTCTGCGCTGGCAGACCGCGCAAAAGCAAAAAGCCGGAGAGGTAGTCGTGCACAGGAATGCTGTATTCTTTGTTCCTGCGGCTCTGCTTGCCGTTGCGTGAAACGGTGGTTTGCAGTTTCTTACCGCCTTCGCTTCGCTGTTGCGATTCCTCGACACTGGTTCCCCTGTACTTGTAACGAGTCAGGGATTGAACTGGGGTAAACGACGACTCCGGGAAGATGGCAAATGCTTGGGCTTCTATTGCTGAGACGGCAGAAATCAGAGAGTCGGGTTCGATCCAGGCGCGATACTCTGTGACCGATTGCCCCTGAAAGCTTCCCTGCTGCCATGCGGTGATGGTCGCCTTGCCCAAGGAGAAGCCCACGAGCTCGAGGTCGTATTCGAAAAGCTCGCCGCGGTGATGTTGAATTGTGGCGCTCGGTATGATCGGATTGTCACAGCGGGCCATGCCCGGCGGCGTCTTGGGTGGCTGCTTCCTGGCAGAAACGGGCGCAGCAATGCCCAGAGCCAAAAAGACTGCGAGTGCGACAGGGATGTCATGAAAATCTTTTCTTTTCATGCCAGTTCGACGAAGCCCCGGCCGCATTCATTCAATGACTGGGGCTTAGGGGTTGCGCTGTCGCACAAAGAGTCGATCAGGTCGTGCCGCTCTTGACCATCTTTGCCCAACTGTCGCGCAACGCGACCGTGCGGTTGAACACCAATCGGTCGGTGATCTCGCTGTCGCGACAGAAATATCCCTGACGCTCGAATTGGAAGCGTTCTCCTGGCTTTGCATCGCGGAGACTGCGCTCAACCTTGGCGGTGATGGTCTCGAGTGAATCAGGGTTGATCGCCTTCTTGAAGTCTTCCTCTGCATCCGGTTTGGCAACGCTGAAGAGACGGTCGTAGAGGCGGATCTCGGCATCGACGGCGTGTTGGGCTGACACCCAGTGAATGGTGCCCTTGACCTTGCGACCTTCGGGGGCATTGCCGCCGCGAGTTTCGGGATCGTAGCTGCAGTGGACCTCGATCACCTTGCCCGAGTCATCCTTGACGATGTGGGTGCAGGTGATGAGATACGCCCAACGCAATCGGACCTCTTGCCCCGGAGCCAGGCGGAAGAACTTTTTGGGCGGGTCCTCCATGAAGTCCGACTCTTCGATGTAGAGGATCTTGGAGAAGGGCACTTTGCGGCTGCCCATTTTCGGCGGATCGTCAGGATAGTTGGTGGCTTCCAGATCTTCGCCATCGCCCGCGGGGTAGTTGTCGATGACCACCTTGAGCGGTCGCAGCACCGCCATGACTCGCGGAACCCGTCGATTGAGGTCATCGCGAATGGAGAACTCGAGCTGCACCAAGTCGACCATGCTGTTGGCCTTGGCGACTCCGATTTGCTCACAGAAAGTGCGAATGGCTTCAGGGGTAACGCCACGTCGGCGCAAACCCGCGATGGTCGGCATGCGCGGGTCGTCCCAACCGTCAACGAGACCTTCTCTTACGAGTTGCAATAACTTGCGCTTGCTCATCACGGTGTGGCTAAGGTTCAACCGGGCAAACTCGTATTGATGCGGACGTGCTTTGGTCTCCAAGGTGTCGAGCACCCAGTCGTAGACGGCTCGGTTGTTTTCGAATTCGAGGGTGCAGATGGAATGGGTGATGTCTTCGAGGGAATCCGACAGACAGTGGGTGAAGTCGTACATTGGATAGATGCACCACTTGTCCCCTTGGCGGTAGTGGGGCGTCTTGCGGATGCGGTAAAGGGGCGGGTCGCGCATGAGCATGTTCGGGTGGGCCATGTCGATTTTGGCCCGCAGGGTCTTGGAGCCTTCGTCGAATTCACCGTTGCGCATGCGCGCAAATAGATCGAGGTTCTCGGCCACCGAGCGGTCGCGATTGGGACTCGCTTGGCCTGGCTCTTTGACGGTGCCACGCATCATGCGCATGTGTTCGAGGCTCAGATCACAGACGTAGGCTTTCCCCTTCTTGACGAGCTCGACAGCGAAATCATAGAGGCGTGGGAAGTAGTCTGAGGCGTGAAACAGGTTGTCGCCCCAATCAAAACCGAGCCACTTGACGTCGTGCTGGATCGACTCGACGTACTCTACATCTTCTTTGGTGGGGTCGGTGTCATCGAAGCGCAAGTGGCACTTGCCGTTGTTCTCTGCGGCAATGCCGAAGTTGAGACAGATAGATTTGGCGTGACCGATGTGCAAGTAGCCGTTGGGCTCTGGCGGAAAGCGGGTTACCACGTGGCCGCCGTGTTTGTTACTTGCCACGTCTTTGGCGACGATGCTGCGAATAAAATCCACGGATTCTGTGGGTTTGTCTGGCGTCTCGGTGTTATCGTTTGTGCTCACGTTGCAATCCTCGGGAACCCTTGTTTCGCCCCCTGGTGTCTCGGAAGGGCGTATAGATACACTGTCGGTTGGTCAAGGCAACCCACCATTTTCCCAATGGGCCCAGGTCTGGATGTTGAGACATTTCAAGTTTTCTGTGTTGTGCATTGTCGCAGGCTTCTCTGTCCTTCCGGCGTGCGCCGTCAATGCGGTGACAGGCAGGTTGCAGCTTGTCGCCATGACCGAACGTGAGGAGGTGGAGCTCGGCAACAAGATCTATAGCGAGCTCCGGCGTTATCCTGGGCTCATCGAAGATGGTAGTGTGGCTGAGTATGTCTCCGGCCTTGGGGGTGAGATCGCAGTGATCATGCAGGGGCCGGCCTATCGCTACAGGTTTTCGGTGGTGGATTCACCGGAGCCTAACGCCTTTGGTTTGCCCGGGGGACACGTCATGCTCACTCGCGGGTTGCTTGCGTTGTGCAACGACGAGAGTGAATTGGTGGGCGTGTTGGGGCACGAGATCGGTCATGTGGTGGCGCGTCACTCATCCGCGCGAGCGGCTGCGACCATGCCTCTGGATCTCCTGGCTGCGGCGGTTGCCACCGCGGTTGGCGTGTTTGACGCAGAACAGTCACAGCGCGTCCGTGATCGTCTGCCGCAGGTTCTCGGCGCTCCCTATGGGCGGGAGCAAGAGCGAGAGGCCGACCGCGCCGGTGTGCTCTTGGCCGCCTCGTTGGGGTACGACCCGGCGGGGCTGGGAAGAATCTTGGGGCGCATGGTTGCCATGCCGGGAGGCAATCGTGGGTTGTCTGCGATTGTTACCGGCGTCAAGAAGGAAAGTGGCATTGCCACGCATCCGCCGACAGGAGAACGCATGGCCATCGTCGACATTCTCGCTCAGACTCTGGAACAGGGACCGCCCCAAGATTTTGCGCGCGACCATGACGAATTCATCACCCTGTTCGATGGTATGTCGCTAGGTCCTGAGCCCAACCACACCGTCGTGGTGGGGCAAACACTGATATTTCCCCGTCAGCGTTTCGCGCTCGACGTTCCAAAGGATTGGATGTCACAAGTTGTTGCCGGAGGGTATGTTGCTGTGGCTCCGGGGGGCCTCGCGGTGCTGTCACTCGAGTCGGAACCTCAGCCAGTAGGCGATGAGCAGAATCTGTTTGGCGGTGGCGGAGTCTCGGTGGCATTGCCGATGCTGACGCCCGGTGGTGTGACGGTTCACCACGAGCGATGGCGCGACGCCGCCGGGGTTGGGATGACGACCGCTTATTGGTTTGACATCGAAGGGCGCAGATACCGTCTGGTGGGCACCTGGCAAGCAGACGTTGATGACCGTTTTCGCGAGATTGTCGACAAAGTAGCTGTGTCAATCCGTTGGGCAACAATGGATGAGCTTGAGCCCCTGGGTGCCCTGCGATTGCGGGTGGTCGAGGCGGTCGATGGCGACACCGTCGAAGCATTGGGCAAGCGAACAGAGAGCGCGTGGAGTGCGGTTGAGATCGCCACCGCCAACGGTTTGTCGCCGAAGCAACCGTTGAACCGTGGTGTGTTGGTGAAGA
>MGST01000037.1:0-18731 GCA_001798605.1 Deltaproteobacteria bacterium RIFOXYA12_FULL_58_15
CTACGGCTCGGATTCCATCTTCACAGGCACGACGACGACTTCGGCATTCAGCTCGCGAAGCGTGGTTTGGTACCATGTCACGGCAGCGTCGCGTTGCTGCTCATAACCGACGACGCCCCAAATCACTGTCAATGTCTGCGTCGTACCGTCATGCGTCTTGGTCCGTTGTGCGTCCTTCACCGGATTGGCACACGGACCTCGTGCGTCATGCAGGCAAATGAGCCCGTTCAAGGACATCACCTGTCCCGATAGGTTGAACTCATAGCTCTCACCAGGTCGGCCTGGAGCGACATGAAAGGGCGGCTCTGCTCTGTTCAAATCGATCAGGGCGATCGGCATGCCACTGTGGAGGGAGACTACATTGCACAGGTCTACCGCCAAATTGATGGAGCGTAGCTCTGTGCGTCCCACCGCCCGGACCAGGTATTCACTGGCCGGTTTGCCGCGACCGGCCGGCTTGTGGCCCCAATAGCGCAACATGTTTCTAACCGCTGTCCGTATGTCTTCGCTGCGCTCGAATGGCACATCCCCATTGAGGGTCAATAGGTCGGTCAACCAGGATGGGACCCTCAACTCTCCCAACGACGCAGGCAAAACGGTGGTGAAAGCAGCCGGTCGAAGTATGGGATGATAGGCAACGTCAATCTGGAATTCGTCTCGCGTCATGGCAGACTCTGGGCGTTTGGCTGAAGACGTAAAACATAGCCATGGCAGATTAGATGAAGTGGCTGGCCTTTTCCAAACGCACCGGATCGCGTCACAAATTGTTGGACGTTCTGGGAACAGGTACCTTCCAAACCGACTCGTGCCGCTGTATCCTATTTGTATGACCTTCCAGGGATTCGATCGCATCACGACCCAGCCCGACATCCTGTGTGGTAAGCCGTGCGTCCGGGGCATGCGGTTGAGCGTGCAGCGGGTCCTGGAGATCCTGGCCGAAAACCCGAGCTGGGATGACCTACGCGCTGATTTTCCTGAGATCGAGCCAGAGGACATCCAGCAGGCGCTGGCGTTTGCTGCTGCCACGCTCGGTGATGATAAGATCGTGCCGCTCGACAGCTCGGCCGCATGACACGACTCATCCTCGACCAAGGGCTACCCAGACGAGCTGCCGCTGATCTGCGAGATCGGGGATGGAGCGTCGAGCACACCGGCGAGGTTGGTCTGGCCAGAGCTACCGACGACAAGATCCTGGAGTATGCCGCCGCCCACTATGCTACGATCGTGACCCTCGACAGCGACTTCGCTCGATTGCTCGCGCTCTCTCGACGATCCTCGCCCTCGCTCATCCACGTTCGGATTCCTCGCGTGACGAGAGCACAGCTGGTCAATCTGCTCGTGACCCTGCTTCAGACTGTGGAGAAGGATCTCGCGGACGGCGCGGTCATATCCGTGGGCGAGCGGGGCGCACGGGTGCGCAGGCTTCCGATCGGATGATGTGTGCTCGTGCCCGTGGTGGGCGGAAACTGCCCCGCCCCTATTTTGGAGGAGGATCTGGATCGACCACCACGGAACGTCTCCCGACTCACATTGACTTGAGCGACTCCAGTTGCAATCGATCCCCGATCGAAATACCGAGTCGCCTCGCCTCCCCTGCCCGCAACTCCAGAACACTCGCAGCTCCGCACACAGAACGGCCAAGCCGCCAAGGCTTGAGAGTTGCCATCGCGAGTACCTTGCATTCGTGATCCAGATGCAACACATCGATAGCATAGGCCATAAAAAAGGTGTGAACCTGGTGACATGGCGAGAGCCACAGCCCCTCCCCCAAAGCTGGTGGGGGATGCCCGAGCAATCCGCGAAAGCGAAGGAAAAATGTCGCAGCCTGTCGCACCCATATTGGAGATGGACCAGTCATGGGTCATTGTACCCCAAGACAATTGTTGACAGACAGCAACACGTGACTTGACTGGCCCGACCGACCCAGCGACAATTCCTGCCAATATGCAGGGATGACTCGGCCTTTTAGGCAGCCTGCCATTTCTTGTGGGATTGTATGCGACGTTACTTGGATATCCTAACCCGCGGCGATTTTGGCGCGGTGTCTTCACGCTACTCCGACATTCTGTTGGCGGGCCTGATCGTTGGCGTGGTCGGGATGATGATCATCCCCTTGCCGACCCCAATCATGGACATCCTTCTGGTGCTCAACATCACCATCCAGGTGTCGATGATGATGATCGCCATATACATCTCGACCGCGCTGAAGTTGTCGGCCTATCCCTCAATTATTCTCATCACCACGCTGTTTAGATTGGCGCTCAACGTATCCACTACCCGCCTCATTCTCTTGCAGGCTGACGCAGGCACGGTCGTTGATGCATTTGGATCGTTCGTCGTTCGTGGCAACTTCGTCGTCGGCATGGTCATCTTCCTGATCCTGACCATCATCCAGTTTTTGGTCATCGCCAAAGGCTCCGAGCGCGTCGCTGAAGTGGCTGCGCGCTTCACCCTTGACGCCATGCCCGGCAAGCAAATGTCCATCGACGCGGACTTGCGCGCCGGCGCGTTCGATCTCGACGAGGCTCGCCGTCGTCGCTCCGACCTCAATCGCGAATCACAGATGTTCGGATCGATGGACGGCGCCATGAAATTTGTCAAAGGCGACTCCATCGCGGGCTTGATCATCACCGGAATCAACATCGTCGCTGGAATCATTATCGGCAAGTTCATGCTGGGTATGACCGCTATGGAGGCTGTGGAGCGCTACGGCATCCTCACCATCGGTGACGGACTGCTCTCGCAGATCCCTGCCTTGTTTTCATCAATGACCGCCGGTCTCATCGTCACCCGCGTGTCCAGCGACGACGAAACCATGCACCTCGGCAAGGACATCGCGGGCCAGGTGTTAGCACAACCCAAAGCGTTTGCCATCACCGCCGGCTTATTGTGTGGCATCGGTATGGTGCCCGGCCTGCCAACCATTCCATTCTTCATCATGGCAGCGGTGGTTGGCACCATGGCCTACGGTCTCATGCGCGCCAAGGCGGGAGGTGGATCGGTAGACGGCCGCGAGCCTGCGAACGAAGTGCAAGCCGTTGGTCAAGAGACCAAACAGAAGCAGATCGAAGCCGCCCGCAGGCAGGAGGGACAGGCGCAGCAAATGCTGCCCGTGGTCACGCCAATCGCCCTCGAGGTCGCGGCCAATCTCATTCCGCTCGTGGAAGACACTGGCGGCGGCAACAAATTCCTCGGCGAGATGGTGCCGATGATGCGTGACGGTCTCTTCTACGAGCTCGGCGTAAAATTCCCTGGCATTCGGGTCCGCGGTAACGAGACCGATCTACCTGATGGCACCTACATCATCATGATCAACGAAATCCCGTTGGTGTCAGGTAACGTCGCCCTGGATCGTGTGCTCGTCAACGACACGGTCGACCGCCTCACCCTGCTCAACATTGCGGGCGAGGAGGCAGTCAACCCAGCCAACGGCTCAGAGTGCGCCTGGATTCCCGGCGAATACGCCGAGATCGCCGAGCAGGCGGGGCTCACCACCTGGGACGCGTCCGGCTACATGGTACTCCACCTCTCGAGTGTCTTGCGCAAGAACGCTGCAGAGTTCGTCGGCATCCAGGAAGTGCAGAACATGCTTGAACAGCTCGAGCAAGCGTTCCCAGCACTGGTGAAGGAAGTCGTCCCCAAAGCGGTGTCGCCATTCCAGCTCACCGACATTCTGCGACGACTCGTTGAAGAAGAAATCTCCATTCGCGATCTTCGCAGCATTCTGCAAGCACTCGCTGAGTGGGGCCAGGTCGAAAACGACACGGTCATGCTCACTGAGTATGTGCGCAACGCCCTCAAGCGATATATCTCCCACAAATACACTCGCGGCGGTAACACCCTCGTCGTGTACCTCCTCGATCCACAAATCGAAGAAACCGTGCGCAGCTCGATTCAGCACACCCAGAGCGGTTCCTATCTTGCTCTTGAGCCGGAGATTACCCAGGAAATCCTCACAGCTGTCCGCAACGAAGTCGGCAATCTGCCCCCCACCGCCCAGAACCCCGTCATTCTGACCACAATGGAAATTCGGCGCTACTACCGCAAGCTCGTCGAGCTCGAGTTCCCACACCTTGCGGTGCTCTCCTACCAAGAGTTGTCGCCGGACATGAATATCCAGCCGATCGCTCGCATCAGCCTCGAGTAATCATCCAGAGATTATTGCGGGAGCAGCTCAGCCGCAGTCGCTGCCGCGGTGCGCGTTTGCTCGTACAACGGGTTGTCAGAGAGTTGCAGGGCTTTGTCGTAAAGAGACAACGCCGATTCTACTTGCCCCATCGCCTCGGTGAGAACCGCAAGGTTGTAAATGGCAGTGGCGTTCTCTGGTGCCTGCTCCAAATAGCTCTTCATCTCTTCACGAGCGCGAGCAATGTTGCCATCGAGCGCAACCTCAAGAATTGGCAGCTGTGCGCGATCACGGAGGTCAAGCTCAACCTTTCGGGTGACCTCCACCGGTGTGATTTGCTGCAACAGTTTCTGGGTCGCCGATCGAACTGCCCGATCAACCGCGGAGACATCGCTCAGCGATTGTGCCCCACTGCCAGCCACCACCCGATGCGCGGCCACCAGGATCCGAGCCGTCGCATCAAATACTGTGATCTCGAGAGTCACCTCACTTCGCTTGTCGTCGCCTGCTTGGTGAACGTCGATCCACAACCCGACCTCTCCAATGGCCAATGGCAAATCAAAGCCATCGGTCTCAATCTGTCGATCTCTCAGCGTGACCCGCAAACCGCGGGTGCTCGAGTCGACGACGTGGAAGTAACCGCCTTGGCGCGCTTGGTCGATGAGTTCTGCGCACACCGCCTCGCGTAGACGCCGCTCACCGTTGCCGCCAACGATCACCAACTCTCGGGTCATGCCAAAGTGAACCGGCGCGGGCCGCAAAGAAATCACCGCGAGCTCTGCTGCACACCCAGAAGCAAAGCTCATGAGCACGAGCCAAGAAAATGATCGCGCCAATCGAGACACAGGAAAACTGCTCGAGAAGATTTTTACCGCTTGGAGAACTGGAACCGTTTGCGGGCACCAGGTTGACCATATTTCTTGCGTTCGACAACGCGAGGGTCGCGAGTCACGAACCCAGCCTTTTTGAGGGGAGTCCGGAATTCGGGATTCATCACCATCAACGCACGAGTCAGACCGTGGCGAATCGCGCCGGCTTGACCGGACAACCCGCCACCGGCGACGTTGACGCTGACGTCGAACTTGCCCAATTGCTCCACCAACTCGAGGGGCTGACGCACGAGATGGCGCCAAGCATCACGAGGGAAGTACTCTTCCATGGGCCGCTTGTTGACCAGGATCTTACCTTCGCCTTCACGCATATGAACACGAGCTGTCGCCTCTTTGCGGCGACCTGTTCCATACCAGCCTTGAGCATCCGTCATCTTTGAACTCCGCTTGCTTTACAGCGACAGCACCTCGGGTTTTTGAGCCGCATGGGGATGCTCGCTACCCGCGTATATTTTGAGCTTCGACAGCATCTGATGGCCGAGGGGACCCTTCGGCAACATGCCACGCACTGCGCGCTCGATTATCAGCTCGGGCTTTTCTTCACGCAGCTTCTGCGCCGAACGCGACACGATATGCCCGATCCAACCGGTGTGGTAGTGATACATCTTGTCGGTTTCTTTGCGACCCGTCAGCTTGATTTTGTCCGCGTTGATAACGATGACAAAGTCCCCCGTATCCACGTGAGGCGTGAACTCCGGTTTGTGCTTACCGCGCAGGACGCTCGCAATTCGTGTGGACACACGCCCAAGTACTTGCTCTTTGCCGTCCAACACGAACCAACGGCGAATGACTTCTTCAGCTTTTGCGCTCTTCGTAATCATCACATGTCCTCAAACAAGTCACACAAAACGCCAACCGACGCGAGTGCGACAGGAGGCGCGCCTTGTATGCAAGGAAGAGTAAATTGTCAAGCGATTACGCAAGGCCGGATGCGTTCAATAACCCACTCAACTTACCCAAGGCACCCTTGCCGTTCAGCTGGTCTTGGGCCCAACGATGGCTTCGACCAACCGTTCGGCCCCAAGGTAGATCTGTGCGACCCGTTGAACGTCGGCACTCGTAACACCTCGAATTTGCTCACCATAGCGGGCATATTGGTCATAGCCGAGCCCAAACGCTTCTCCCAAGCACATCAACATGGCGCGCGCGCCGCCACGCTGCAAGTCAATTGCGTGGGTGCCTATGAGATAGGTCCTGGCCCGATCGAGCTCATCTTCGGGGACGGGGTCTTGGCGCAACCTCTCGAGATGGCCGTACACCCCAGCCAAAGCCTTATCGACCTTGTCAGGGCTGGTACCGACATGAACCATGATGTGTCCTGGATCGAGCCCCTCGAGACTGGATGCTGAGATGGCATAGGCCAGGCTCTGATTGTCACGCAGGTCCAGAAACAGCCTGCCACTTTGGCCGGAGAGAACTGTCGTCAACACCTCGAGAGCATGCCGGTCGGGATCCTCAACCGTGGTCCCCATCGCACCAATGATGACGTGTGCCTGGTTTTTGTCGAGGGTGTAACGAGTCCGCCGCGGCGTGGTTGGGGGCGGATCCCGCACAGGAGCGGCCGGCATTGTCGAAGTCGGAGCCTCTCCGAGAAGGGGAGCGAAACCATCGATAACCCGATCGACATCGACGTCCCCGACAACGCACACAACCATTCTGTCGGAAGTAACTTGCTCGGCACCGTAGGCGAGTACCCTGGGAAGGTCGAAACTCTGCACCGACTCCTCGGTGCCGATGGAGCGCAAGCCGTAGGGATGGTTTGGGAACAACTCACTTGCGAACACATCGAACGCAATCACCGCGGGACTGTCTTCACGGTTGCGGATGCGCTCAAGAATGACAGCCCGCTCTCGCTCGAGATCGTCTTCGCGAAACGCGCGGCTCACCAGAGCGTAGCCAAAGAGCTCCAGACCTTGCTCGGACTTCTCGCGGATGAACTCACCGCGCAGTCCAACCGAATTGCGCCCTGCAAATGCGGAGACAAATCCTCCCAACAGCGCCGTCTGCTGCGCCATGGCCTCAATCGTCAGGCTATCGGTGGTCTGCCCCCACAAGGATGAAAACAGTCGGCTCAGCCCCTGCGTCGATTTGGTCTCCCACCGCAATCCACCGAGCGCCAAAGCTCGCATCGCGACCACGGGAGTCTCCTCGCGGCGAGCCAAAATAATTGCACCGTTGTCGAGCTCGACCCGAGTGACATCGAGGGAACCGCATGAGCGAGCACGCACACTGGCTGCGCTGCTGTGCGTCCACGCCTCGATCACCAACTCACGCAGATGATCCTCGTTGGCAGCCGGCTCGTCATCCGGGGTTTGTACGACCAACACGGGCTTGTCGGTGAGGTATCGTGCAGCAACCACTCTGAGGTTTTCTGGGGTCAGGGAGCGCAACTTTTCGTAGTAACGCTCCTCGAAGGCGAAATCGCCTGCGACCACCTCGAAGAAGCCGAGCTTCCTTGCCTGGCCTTGGACGGTCTCTCGCTGATAGGCCGCCTCCGACAATACGATGACCTTCGCCTTCTCGAGTTCCCCGTCGCTCACGCGGTCAATGCGCACACGATAGGTCTCTCGGAGAACCGCACAGAGTGCTGCTTCGAGATGCTCAAATCGCAGGCCGGCCCCGACCATGAACAGGCCCGGGTCTCGGGGGGTATAAGCGTAGGCGTAGACATCGTTGACGAGCTCGCGCCTATGACGTGCCTCACGATAGAGTCGTGAAGACTCACCGTGCCCAAGAATGACGGCCAAAGCGTCCAGGGCTGCAATGTCTTCGTGGTCAACCTCCGGGATGTGCCATGCGCAGGTGAAACGCGTCTCTTTGACGGGCTCGCGCAAAACTCGCAGGCGCGCCTCACGGCAAGGCGACTCCATCGCTCGCGGCGGCAAAGTTGGGCAGCCAGAATTCCAGTGACCAAAATAGTTCTGCACCTTATCGACGAGTGTGGCCGTATCAAAGTCCCCCACTGCCACCAGGGTCACGTTCTCGGGGCGATAGTTGTCTCGAAAGAACGCGAGTATCCGTTCTCGGGTCAACGCGCGGATGGTCTGCACCGAGCCGATAACGGGCCGGCTGTATGGATGCGCCTGGTAGGCCGCAGCAAACAGAGCGTTTGACAAGCGCCGAGTTGGGGAGTCGTCGGAGCGCTTGATCTCCTCGATGACGACCTCGATCTCGCGAGCAAGCTCCTCTGCATCGAATGCCGAGGCTGTGAGTGCATCGGCGAGAATATCGAGGCCGGTGCTTAGTTCCTCGGTTGAAAGAACAATGTGGTAAACGGTTTGGTCGAAGGAGGTCCAAGCATTGATCTCTCCCCCCGACGCTTCCACGGTGCGGGCAATCTCACCGACGCCCCGCCGCTCGGTTCCCTTGAACAACATGTGCTCGTGTACGTGGGCGATGCCAGCGATGGATTCGTCCTCGTCGGCTGAGCCGACGTGAACCCAAGCCTGCAGGGCCACCACTGGCGCTGCGTGCATTTCCTCTGACAAAATGGTGAGACCGTTGTCGAGTCGTGTACGGTTGACCTTCACATCATGCTCGTCGTTGTGCCCTCACCGGACCACGAGACAACGCAGCCGCTGAAGGGTTCGTTAATAATAAGGATGTCACAATCTTTAGTGCGTCGTTGTCGAGTGTCCGTCAAGCTGGTCACGCCTTCTTTCCCAAGCCAATCAGGAACATCTCTGTCGAATGTTTGCGTGTGGCGTCAGGCCGCAACAGCTCGACCTTGGTGTAGCCGCTGCGCATCGCCTTGATGATACCCGGCACCTCACCGCCCTCGAGCACCTTCAGCACAGTATGACCGCCAGGCTTGAGCAACTTTTCTGCCAGCGCGAGCGCCCTCTCCACCAACGCGGCGGAACGCAGTGCATCGGTGGTGTGATCCCCCATCGTCGATGGCGCCATGTCCGAGAGCAGTACGTCAAGCCGAGCGGGGAGAGCATCGGTTGTAATCTCAAAGGCGTCACCCTGGCGAACCTCCACATGGGCGGGGAAACTCACGTCGAGGGGTTTCAAATCATAGCCGACCACGTGGCCGCTCAATCCGACCTTCGTGCCTGCGTACTGCAACCAGGAACCCGGCGCACAGCCCAAATCGAGAACGGTATCTCCCGCCGACAGTATTTGCCATCTCTCGTCGATCTCTTCGAGCTTGAACACTGAACGGGCGGCCTTTCCTTCCCGTTTGGCGCGGCGACCAAAATGGTCCTGATGACGGCGTTGACGTGCCATCGGATGCGTTTATCAGAGTCGACTGGGGGTCACCAAATATCGCGCCGCACGATTTCCCCAAGGCCCATTGCGGCGGCCGTATCGGCTGACCAAGCGGTCAACCGATCTCCATGCAGAGTGTGGAGGTGGGAATGACGTAACTAGTTGATATTACTAGCTGTGCGTGACGCGCCGTGACACGAAAATCAAAGAAATTCGCGCAACTACGGCCAGATCCCTACCGAAACTAACTGCAAGCCAGGGGAGTCGCCAATGTTCGACCAGAGATCCTACTACCTCATTCTTGCCATGTTGCTGACCGCGAGCTGCGTCAATGGCGAAGTGATTGCCGAGCTCGCGTCGGGCTCGGGCGAAGAAGCTTCACAACCCGAACCCAATCATTCCGGGGTCGAGGTGACAACCATTGCCGATCGCACCAACGCCGCTCCCGGAGAGACGATCAGTGTTTGGTGCATGCTGCGCGTCGACGGTGAGCCACAAGCCCCAGGTGGCCAGGTTGTCGTCGACGTCACCCCACAACCCGCACAACTGCTCCAAACCACCCAGGGTGCCCAGTTCGCCGCCAACACTGCCGGCGAGTATCGCGCCGCATGTCGCCTGCAAAGCTTCGCCGCCGTCGACAACGATGGCGTACTCGTCACAATCAGCGGCGCCGAGCCCGCCTCTTGGAACGTCGAATACAACCAGCAAGACTGTTACGCCGCAACCGACCGTCTGAGCTTCGACATCGAAGTCTTCGACGCATTTGGCAACACCATGACCCATCCCATGATCACGGCGGCCATTAGTCCCTCTGACAGCCACGCGGGCAACGTCACCCATGGTTTCCGCTTCCTCAAAGACGGCGACTACCAGGTCACCCTCGGCCTCGTGGGCGCAACGGTCCCAGCTGTGGTCATCAATGTCCATGTGGATGCCACGCCTCCTGTCGTTGACATCACGAGCCCTACACCCGACGCAATGCTCAAATCAGGCAGCAACGGCGATGACGACGTCACCGTGAGTGGAACAGCCTACGATGCCAACAGCTCCATTGTCATGTTGCAGATCGCCGGCAACGATGTGAATGTCGGCAGCGAACAAAAGAACATTCCGTTCCAAGTGACCCACGTGAGCCGGTGGGGACTGTCGGTTGTGACCGGCGTCGCCGAGGACGCCTGTGGCAACATGGGTTATGCGGCGAGCCCATTTCTCCGCAGCCCCTCTTATCTCGCCGCCGCCACCTCCACCGACCCCAATGCCAAAATAGGCAGCGGCTTCACCACCCAGATCAGCCAGTTGTTTCTCGACGACGGCAATCGATCCGACCTCAATGATGTTGCGAGCCTCGCCCAAGCGGCGGTCGGCACCTTTGACTTCAATGCCATGCTCGAATCTGGTGCCGTTCTCGCCGGGCAGGAAGGCCGAGCCTGTGGCAACTGCCCCGTAGGTCCCTTCTTCGTTGGCACCAGCTTCACCGCATGGCGCCATCCCGACGTTGGCCGCAGGATCAACCTGGCCCCACCGGTCATTGACAACCTTGAGTTTGTCGCAGGGGGCCTCGAATTCGCAGCCCACATCTCGAACTTCGATTTTCCCCTCAAGGTGCAGGTAACACTCACAGAGTGCTCCTTCGGGTGCGGCACCGACCACACCATCACCGTTGACGGTTGGGTGGGTCTCGATCGCATGGACATCGGCGGTACCATCGCGGCCAATGTCCAATCGGGCGAAGTCCAAAGTGGCATGAACGACGTCAACTTTGCCGTCCAAGGTACCTACATCGACCTCGATTGCGGCGCCCTCGATGGCACTTGCGATGGGATCACCGATCAGCTCATCGCCGCGGCCCAAAGCAGATTGGAGCTGGCAGTCGAAGAGGCCATCGCGT
Source organism: Deltaproteobacteria bacterium RIFOXYA12_FULL_58_15 (assembly GCA_001798605.1). Taxonomy (GTDB): domain Bacteria; phylum Myxococcota; class XYA12-FULL-58-9; order XYA12-FULL-58-9; family XYA12-FULL-58-9; genus XYA12-FULL-58-9. The sequence goes on from MGST01000037.1 coordinate 11,120, forward strand.
CGTTGGTACCGCCCATGCTCGCCGACGCCCTCCAGAGCCCCGCGATCACCCAAGAGCTAACTCTCCCCGCCCCCATCGATGTGGCTCTCACCGTCGCCGCCGAGGTGGATACTTTGTCGATGTGCGGCCGGAACATTGGTTTAGCTTCCCCCAGTGCGTGCCATGCCGACAACAGTAACCCAGGGTCAGTCAATATCGCCGTGGGAGCTCAGATCTACCCAAACCAACGGGGTGCCAACGTTCCACAATCTGCGCGGGGCTCCATTTCCTACGGTGGCACATCCGGTGAATTCGATAGCTCCGAATGGTCATTCGCTGTGGGCATGAGAACCGATTTGCTCAACCAAGCCCTGTGGGCCGTTTGGTACGGCGGTGGCCTCGACCTTCCAGATCTTCGGGAGGCCCTCGGTGAAGCAATCCCAACCGGCATGTCGGGCTCAGTCAACCTCGGTCTTCCGCCGGTGATCATGCCTGGCCAAGACGGTCAGCTGCTCGAGCTCGGTCTCGGCGACATACAGATCGAAGCCACCGTCGACCTCAACGCATTGTTAGGTGATGAGCCAGCGGCCCCGTTGCCAGTGACAATCGCAATGACCGCGTCTCTCGTCGTCGGCATCGCCATCGATGTCGACGCAGAAAACCATTCCGTACGGGTGGTCCCAAACACCGAGCCACAAATCTATTTTGAGATTCAGCAAATCAACGATAAGGCATACGGCCCGTTCCTTGGCATGGCTTTGGGCGAGCTGATGGCCAACGAGCTGCCCGGTCTCTTGGGGGATGCCGTTGCAGAGATCGAACTGCCAAGCTTCGAGCTCAGCGGCGTGCCTGGTGTTCCCGCCAAAACGACGTGGACGATCGCAGATGCGGCCGTGAGTCACGACGATGGCGTTCTCGGCCTCTACGGCCGAATCGAATGCTCGCAGTGAACCTTTGAAACGAGGATAACGAAGTTATGAGTCGCCAAGCCAAACTACTCATCGTCACCCTCGTGGCATTGTCTTTCGCTGGCTGCATCAAGTGGTTCAAAGGTGATGTGGCATCGGGCATCGCCCGGTTGACTCTGCGCAACATGGCTGCGGTCGTCAGTATCATCAGCAAAGACACCCAATGCGGTTTCGAAAGCGAAGCGGTGCTCGACAACCCCCGCATCGAAGGCGAAGTCGGTGGACACGGTGTCGTAACTTGGACAACAACCGAGTGCCGCCTCGACCTCGGCGACTATACCGAAGTGACGCACAACTGCATCGACCGCATCATCAGCGCCAAGGGCGTCATCACAGTTACAGCAGAAAAGATCATTGAAGGCCGAATCACCGGCGATCCCGATCAACCAGTCATCCCCACCGACTCGTTTGCCGCAACATTAAACATCATCGAAGCTCGTGTTGAGGATTTCGAGGTCAAAGACAACGGCGTCGACGAGTACATGGAAATCTACAACGGCACCCTCTCCGGCAAGGTCCGCCCACGTTTGGCCCGCTCTGCTGGCCTCGGTGCCTGCGCCATCATCACCAACAACATCCAATTCGAAGACATCACCTACGGCCCTTCAGAGGTCTTTGTCTCAACACCAAGCATGGATTTCGATGCAAAGGTGCAGTCATCGAGCATTTCCGCGATGATTGGCGAAGGAGTGGATGAGGAGAATAGCATAAGTGGCACACTCACTGTTTGGGACAGCCCAGAGGAAGTCCCAAACGATGGCACCTATGCCGATCCCAGCTACAAGCAGAAGAGATATCGCGAGACTTACGAATGCCTCGACGATCTTGCTCTCCCGGTAAGCTACAATTGCGACATCACTGAAATGATCGGCATGGGCGCGGCGCGGCTGAGCATGCAGACCATGGCCGGCGTGGTCAACGCCATCAATTCAGATGAGGAATGCGGTTTCTCGAGCCCGGCGGTGAAAGACGCCGTCCTCCTCGAAGGGACTGTCGGTGAGCCGGGGGGCGTCGCGACTTTCACCGTGAACAACTGCACCCTCGACTTTGCCGCCCCGCACACGGTGTCCACCAACTGCCAAGACGCTGAGACGATCATTCAAGGCCGCGCCACCGTCTCCGGCACCATGGCCATCGCCGGGTACCTCTCTGGCGACCCCGAAGAGCCGGCGGTGCCCACCACCCGCGACCCTGCGAGGTTCGACCTGACCATTCGTTTCGACAACTGGCGCACCAGCTCTTCGGCCACGGATCAGGCAATACGCGTTCTTTCGGGCACTCTCTCCGGCGTGGTGCAGCCCCGCACGGCCATCGACAAAGAGCTCGGGGTTTGCTCAATCGCCACACCCGTCGCCGAGCTGTCGCAGATTCAATGGCAAAACGGCGACGTCATGATCGAGGCGGATGGGCTCACCTTCGAGACCCACCTAACCCATTCGAATCTGCATGCCATCAACGGCCCCAAGGGCGCCCACGAAAACTTCCTCGACGGCACTATCAACGCGGACGGCACGGACATAGCCGTTCCCCAAAACGACCAGATCCTCGACCCCAACTACGAACCCCAAGCCTTTGATCTGTCCTACCAATGCGACGACAACATGGAGGTGCCCGAATCCGACGCCGACTGCTCCCTCGATCCCATGTTGGCGCAAAACGCCGCGCGCCTGGTCCTACAGAGCTTTGGCATGTTGGCAACAGAATTCAACAACAATGAAACCTGCGGCTTCGCTGCAATCGACTCACTGTTGCCCGAGAACGTCAGCGACGCCCCCAACGGTGAAATCACCGCGGTTTGGGAGGTACTGGGATGCACCATGGGTGGCGGCAGTGGTGATCCGGTGCTGATTGACACAGACTGCAATGGCAAGAACACCTACATGCATGGCACTGCCGTGGCCGATGGCACGAAGACCGCGACGGGTCGACTGGCTGCTGCTGCCACCCCCATTTTTCCCTCCAGCCGGGAGGGTGCCGGCATCGAGATTCACCTGGCGACCCTGGACGCCTATGCCGTGATTCCCTGGGACGAAGGTGCCACCGAACCTGGTGCGTACATGACAATCCATAACGCCACCCTCAGCGGTGTCTCGAGGGTCATTGCCGGCGAGTCCATCACCGATCCCGGCGCTTTTTACATCCCCACCCCGGTCGCGAGTCTCTACGACGTACGCATGGTCGACGCCCACGTCACTGTCCACGCCATGGGCAAACAATTCAATCTGTACATTGCCAATACCAACCTCGCCGGCTTCAATGGATTCTACCACGGAGAGGGCAACATTATTTCTGGCTGGATTACGGTCAACGGCAATACCTACAACATCCCCGTCGACCCCAGCGATCCAGAAGACTGCGTGCTTGACCCCGAGTTCGACCAAGAGACTTTCGACGCCTCTTACGTCTGCCGGGAAGACCTCCTCGAAGTCGTCCCGTGGAACTAAGAAGAGAACGAGCCAAGCAACAACCTCCTCCACGCCAACCGACAACCCGCGCACAAAACAGTCTTTCGATGACACAGTCGTGACATGCCTGTCCCATTCATCAAATCAGACCTACAGCTAGCCTGTGCGGTAGATGAAGGGAATTCCCTGCATGTCTGAGCTGCACCTCAAAACGCTCCAGTTGGATTCTCATTTCCGCACCCTGCCTGAGGTGAGCCATGCTTGGGGCGTGCTGCCACGGGAACGGTTTTCTTGTTTGTCGCACGCGGTGTCCGCCGCGTTTGCGGCGGTGGGTCTGGCTCTCCTTTTGGTCGTGGCGCAGGGCGACGCAATGTTGACCTTGTTAGCAACAATCTACGGTGTCAGTGCAGTGCTGATGTTTTCTGCAAGCGCGCTTTACCACGCGAACAAGCGCAAAGACGACGAGATCAGCCTCTGGCGCCGACTCGATCACAGCGCCATTTTCGTCATGATCGCCGGAACGTTCACGCCAATTTGTTTCATCCACCTCAATCCCACGTGGTTCTATAGCATCGTCGGCGCGCAATGGATTCTGGTGGCTGTGGGAATCTTCTTCAAACTGGCATGGCTGCGTGCACCGCGCTGGCTGACGACTGGGATCTACTTGGCCATGGGTTGGATGGCAGTGATCGCGGTAGTGCCGTTCGTTGAATCGATGTCCAGGTTCGAGCTCAGCCTGCTGGCCGCTGGCGGACTCAGCTATTCAACAGGCGCTGTTGTCTATGGTCTGAAGAAACCCGACTTCTGGCCCAACCTCGTGGGGTTCCACGGTTTGTTCCACCTGTTTGTCATGGGTGGTGCCCTGTCACACTTCTGGTTGATTTATCGCAGCGTCGCAGCGGCAAAGATTGCTCTGGGTTGATAACCCAGATGCTCACGGAATCACCTGAGGCCTCGACTCACTCGTCTTCCTCGTCGTCCTTCTCCTCTTCGTCGTCCTCGTCCTCGTCCTCGTCGTCCTCGTCCTCGTCGTCCTCTTCATCTGCGTCTTTGGATGCTTTGGCCTTGGCCTTCTTGGCTTTGGCCTTTTCATCATCTTTTTCTTTGGCGACCTTCTTCTCTTCGACCTCAACCACTGCGTTGATAGCTTCGGACACCGCCTCGAGGACCTTCTCTGGTGTCATCTTGAGAACCGCGCTCACTTCGTGCACGAAATAAGAACGCGCGGTATCCAACAGACGCTCTTCACTCGTTGTAATCTTCAAGGCCCGAGAGCGATACGCCAGATCGTGGAAAATGGTGGTGTAGTCGTCGGCGTTGCCTTCCTTGAGCTTGTCCTTGTAAAGAATCAGCCGCGCCTTGATGTCCATTGACTCATCGAGCTTCGGCCTGGTCTTGGACTTGATTGTTTTGAGCAGCTCTTTGGCCTTTGCCGCCGAGATGAGTGGACGCAGGGCATTGTTCTTCATCGTCAGGCTGGGAATCAACAGAGTGCCACCACCTGACAATTCCAACACCTGGAACTCTTCCTTCTTGCCGTGAAACTCACGGACCTCCACAGCCACGAGCGTCAATACGCCATGGGAGGGATAGAAACACTGCCCGCCGATCTTCATTTGTTTGTTTTTGTCTACCATCGAGACTACGGATATCTGAAACAGGCCGCGACTCAAAGCAATCTCAGCAGGCTAAATTGGCGAATCAGGCGGCCATCCCCGGGGCTTTTCCCGACCCCATAGGCAGGCTCCCGTCAAGTCGAGGGCAGACACCCAGTCTCAGACAAAGAGGCTGCGAGCTTAGCGAAATCATCAATGGACAGGGTTTCGGCACGGGTTCGGGCGTCGAGGCCTGCCTTGCCGATTGCCGCCTCTATGTTGGCCGTTGTCGCCGACAACCCGTCAGCTAAGGAATTGCGCAGCATTTTGCGCCTGGCACTGAATGCCGCGCGCGCGGTTGCCACCAGATCTGCGTCGCTGGCATTGAGCTCACGGCGATGGGGGCTGAGACACACAACGCTAGAGGTTACCTTGGGAGGTGGCAAAAACGCGCCAGGCGGCACATTGCGAAGGATGCGCACATCAAACGCCCGTTGTACCAACACTGACAGCAGTCCGTAGATGCGATTGCCGGGTTTCGCCGCGAGACGTTCTGCGACCTCGCGCTGTACCAAAAACACGCCGCGCGAGATGACCGTGTGCGCTTCGGCGACGTTGACGAGAATTCGACCTGACAGCTGATAGGGAAGATTGCCGCAAACCGCGAGAAGACCGCCAACGGTGGCACTGTGTTCGCGGTAATCCATCTGGGTTGCGTCGGCCTCGACGATCGAGAGATTCTCTGCCCACAGCAATGCTTGCCTCAGTATCGGCACGATCTCGCGGTCCCGCTCAACGGCGATAACCCGACCACCACGACGGACGAGGTGATAGGTGAGCGCACCCAGGCCAGCACCAAGCTCGAGCACCACCTGCTCCGCACCGCAGCCAGTCGCTTCGGCGATGACCGACAACGCTGTTTGGTCGCAGAGAAAGTTTTGGCCCCAGCTCTTTTTTGCGCTTAAGCCAGCTTCCCTTAGCAGCGCACGCGGGTTCGGTGGTGGCGGCGGCGTGGCGGAGGTGCCGCGATTATCAGGGACGCTCATGGTTGCCGCCACGGCTTGACGCGGACGCCGATCGCCGATTGGTCACCGAGACGCCAACGCGACACGGCGCTCGTCCGCCACGCGGTGCGCTCGCCTGCACCGAGGCGCATCCACCCTGCTGCGGCAATCATCGCGCCGTTGTCAGTGCACAGCTCTCGCGGAGGAATCAACGACCACAAGCGTGCTCGCCCGCAACGTTCAGCCAGTAGCTCGCGCAAACGCGAATTGGCCGCCACTCCACCTGCGAGCACGACCCCTGCGGCATCATACTTGCGTGCCGCGGCCACCGCCTTCTTGGTCAGAATGTCAGCGATCGCCTCCTGCAGCGAAGCGCAGAAATCAGCGCGCTCATCCACTGGTAGATTACCACCGCGGGACTTGACATATTGGGAAGCCGCCGTCTTGAGCCCGGAAAAAGAGAAATCAAAATTCTTGGTGCTGGGCATGCCCCTGGGTAGCTTCACGGCGTTGCCGTCGCCACCTTTGGCCGCTTCGTCTATCCGTTGCCCACCCGGATAACCGAGACCAATGAGCTTAGACACCTTATCAAAGGCTTCGCCAGCGGCGTCATCACGGGTACCACCTAAGACCTGATAGTCGCCAAACCCACGCACAAGGTAGAGGTGACTGTGCCCCCCGCTTACCACCAAGGCGACATGGGGGTACTTCACTGGCTCCTCGGCGAGCAACGCCGCGCAGAGATGTCCCTCGAGGTGATTGATGCCAACCCAGGGCAAACCGGTCGCAAGGGCCAGCCCCTTTGCGAACTGCATGCCCACCAGAAGCGACCCAATCAGGCCAGGACCGCGCGTGACCGCAATGCCATCGAGCGTCTTGAGTCCACCTGCCTCGCCCACGGCCCGGCCCACAATATCGATGATGCGGTTGATGTGCTCCCGCGAGGCAATTTCGGGCACCACGCCACCAAAGGGCGCATGGTTATCATGTTGCGCATGAATAACGTTGCTGACGATTCGAGGTCCGTCCTCAACCACGGCGGCAGCAGTATCATCGCAGCTCGATTCTATACCCAAGACTCGCATGTGCGCCCCGTAGCCCAAGGTCCCCCGTCATGCAACCAAATGGAGCAACCGCGACGGACAGCACAGACTCTGGGGGATTGCCTGGGCCGATTATCTCTGGCAACTTGGCGGACTGTGGGAAGCCCATGTACCTGTGAGGAGATGTCATGATCTTGAGCGCATTGGCTCTGCTGTGTGCCGTTCAGATTTCGCAGATTGCCCCTGTGGGCAATCCCAAGTCCGTGAGCTGGGGCGAAAACAAAGGTTATGTGGCTGCGAACGACGGAGTTGCATTTACCGTCAAGGGTCCGTCCAAGGTCATGGTCACCGTGGCTGGTGCGAGCGAACTGAAGGGCAAGAGCGTGAAGGTTGAGATCATTCGCGACGACGCCTTTCTCTCAATCAACAATCTCAAGCTCAAAAATATGCGCGGTGGTCCCAAGGGCTACCCCACCCAGGGTGCGGTGGGTCTCGAGGTGCCAGAAGGAGATCACACCTATCGGGTCAAAGCAGCCAGCAAGCTCGTGGTCACCATGGCCGCGACCAAAAAGATTGCACACAAAGCCCTTGCGGCGGCCGAAACAAAGCTCGCCGGTG
>MGST01000038.1 GCA_001798605.1 Deltaproteobacteria bacterium RIFOXYA12_FULL_58_15
CTCATGCCCTCGGGCGGCGGCGAATGCTCGCCACCAGGAGGTGAGGACATGGGCAGAGCGAGCCCACAGACGAAGAGACGAGAGCGATCGGCAGTGGCTGACCTTGGTGCCCAGCTCGTCGCGCTGGACAAGCTCACGGTCGCCGAGTTGGTCGAGAAGTACCGCGAGGTCTTCGGCGTGCCGACCCGGACCCGCAACAAGGACTACCTGCGCAAGCGCGTCGCCTGGCGCATCCAGGAGCTGGCCGAGGGAGGCCTGTCGGAGAAGGCCCTCGCGCGCATCGCGCAGCTCGCGCCCGAGGCGCCGGTGCGGTGGCGAACGCCCCTGCCGGCCGCGGATGCCGCACCAGCGATCGAGGCGCCCCCTCCACGTGACCCGCGCCTGCCGCCTGTCGGCTCCGTCCTGCACCGCACACACGGCGGCGTAGACCACCAGGTTACCGTCCTCGACGACGGCTTCGAGTACCTGGACGAGCGGTACGCCACGGTGTCCAGGGTCGCTCGGGCGATCGCCGGCACGCCCTGGAACGGCTTCCTGTTCTTCGGCCTCGCGCGGCGCACCGAGAAGAAGGGCACCGCGGAGGCGCCGGCATGAAGAACGGGACGGTCAAGGCGCCGTCGGCCAAGCGCTGCGCGATCTACACGCGCAAGTCGACCTCCGAGGGGCTGGAGCTCGAATTCAACAGCCTCGATGCCCAGCGCGAGGCCTGCGAGCACTACGTTCGCGCCCAGACGCACCTCGGCTGGAAGCTCGCGGAGCAGGCCTACGATGACGGCGGCTTCACCGGCGCCAACCTCGACCGACCCGCCTTCCAGCGGCTGCTCGCCGACATCGAGGCCCGCAGGGTCGACGTGGTCGTGGTCTACAAGGTCGATCGCCTCTCGCGCTCGCTCCTCGACTTCGCGCGGGTCATGGACCGCTTCAACCAGGCCAAGGTAGATTTCGTCTCGGTCACCCAGAACTTCTCGACCGCCGACGCCATGGGCAGGCTCACGCTCAACATGCTCATGAGCTTCGCTGAGTTCGAGCGCGAGATGATCGCCGAGCGCACCCGCGACAAGATCGCGGCCTCGCGGCGGCGGGGCAAGTGGACCGGCGGGCCCGTGCCCCTCGGCTACGACGTCAAGGACAAGCATCTCGTGGTCAACGAGCTCGAGGCCGTGACCGTGCGCGAGGTGTTCGACCTGTACGAGCAGCACCGTTCCACCCTCGCGGTCGCGCAGCTCCTCACCGAGCGCAGGCGTGCGACCAAGCGCCACCGGGGTCGGGGCAAGCCGCGCGAGACCTTCGTGTGGACCAAGGACGACGTGACCCGCGTGCTGCGCAACCCGCTCTGCGCCGGGTGGATGCGGCTCCGCGATGAGCTTCACGAGGGCGAGCACCAGGCGATCATCGACCGCGCCACGTTCAACCGCGTGCGGGCGCTGCTCGACGGGGCGGTCAGGAACGGCTCGTCGAACAGGGGCCGCAACCCGAGCTACATCCTGCGCGGCGTCCTCTTCTGCGCCTACTGCGGCTCGGCCTTCACCCCGGCCTCGACGAGGAAGGGCAGCCGCGAGTTCCGCTACTACCGCTGCGTGAAGCGCGACAAGGGAGGGACCGATCAGTGCCCGGCGCGCCAGCTCCCGGCTCAGGCGATCGAGGAGTACGTGGTCGAGCGCCTGCGCGAGGCCGCGGTCACCAACTCGCTCGCGGAGGCGATCACGGCCAGCGTGAAGGCCAGGGTCGAGGCGCGGCGCAAGGACCTACTTATCGAGCGTCGCGACCTTCCAGCCAAGATCGCCAAGCTCACCGGCGAGGGTCGGGGCCTGGCCGACAACGTGCGCGACATCAACGCCCCGGGCAGGAAGTTCCTCGAGGAGCGCTTCGAGAAGCTTGGCGAGCACCTCGGCCACCTCGAAGCCCGCCTGGCCGAAGTCGAGCGCGAGCTTGCCAGCCTCCAGAACGTCGAGGTCGAAGCCGGCTGGGTTGCCCAGTGCCTCGCCGACTTCAACACCTGCTGGGACGTGCTCACGCCCGAAAACCGTGGGCGACTCATCCGCGCCCTGGTCCATCGCATCGAGGTCGACGAGCCCGCGAACCGGGTCGAGATGCGCGTAGCCAGCTTCGCCGCCGAGGTGCCCCAGCGGGTCGTTGCCGCCGTCGGCGCCAGGGAGGCATCGCCATGAGCGAGGTCTGCACCAGGGAGGCTCCGGATGGGACGCTGATCATCACCGGCCAGCTCCATCGCGTGCAGCGTTGCCTCGCCCACTGCTTCGTGGTCCCGCCGCCCGCGCCGCCACCGGCCCCCGTTCGCAAACCAGCGCGGGTCGCGGTCATGCTCGCACTGGCCCACAAGCTCCAGCAGGCGATCGACCGTGGCGACCTACGCGACCAGGCCGACGCCGCCCGCCGGCTCGGCTTCAACCGCGCCAGGATCACTCAGCTTTTCGACCTAACGCTGCTTGCCCCGGAAATCCAGGAGCAGCTCCTGGCGCTCGAGTCGGTCGATGGCGTCGAGCCGATCACCGAGCGCGCGGTGCGGAGGGTGGTGCGGGCGCGGATGTGGGACGAGCAACGCCGCGTCTTCTCCCCGAGCGCCTCTGGTCGCCAGTAGCTTCCCGCCAGTCGCCTTTCATCTACTATCATGGCATCAAGTTGACTCTTGTTGCCTTTGATGACTGGTGGTAGTCTCACGCCCCAGAGTGGCTTCGCTCGTGCGGAAGCATGTAACTGACTGTTTTCACGAGGTTCGTTGATGCCTGAACCCTGGGTTTCCGTAGAGGACGTCGCAAGTCACCTCGGCGTGGCCAAGGAATCGGTCTACCGCTGGATCGAGGGCAAGGGCCTCCCCGCGCATCGGGTGGGACGACTCTGGAAGTTCAGGTTGTCCGAGGTGGACAAGTGGATCGAGGCGGGCGGCGCCGGCCAGGAAGAGCCCGGCGAGGGCAAGGTGAAATGAGGCCGCAGCAACATCCGCGACCGGCCCTCGGCCTCCGCACGCGTCGAGCTGGCTCGCTCGGCTGGACCAGGATGAGGTGAACGATGTCTGACCACAACTACTTCGCCAACCTCATCTGGCAGATCGCCGACCTGCTCCGTGGCCCCTACCGCCCGCCGCAGTACGAGCGCGTCATGCTACCGATGACCGTGCTACGCCGCTTCGACTGCGTGCTCGCGGCGACCAAGGACAAGGTTCTGGCCGAGCACGAACGCAGCAAGGGAAGCAAGCTCACCGGCGACGCCCTCGACACCAAGCTGAACAAGGCGGCTGGTCAGCGCTTCCACAACCACTCGCCGCTCGACTTCGAGAAGCTCAAGGGCGACCCGGACAACATCAACAAGCACCTCGTCAGCTACATCAAGGGCTTCTCGACAAACGTGCAGCGCATCTTCGAGTACTTCGAGTTCGAGTCCGAAATCGAGAAGATGCACGAGGCCAACATCCTCTACCTCGTCGTCTCCAAGTTCGCTGACGTGGATTTGCACCCGGCGAACGTCCCGAACGAGCAGATGGGGCTGATCTTCGAGAATCTCATCCGGCGTTTCAACGAGCTCGCGAACGAGACGGCAGGCGATCACTTCACGCCGCGCGAAGTGATCCGCCTCATGGTTCATCTCCTCTTCACCGACTCCGTCGGCGAGCGGTTTCTATCACAGCCGAACGCCATTGCGCGGTTGCTTGACCCCGCATGCGGCACGGGCGGCATGCTTGCCGAGGCACAGCGCTATATGCGCGAGTACCACCGCGACGCGACGCTCTACGTCTACGGTCAGGACTACAACAAACGTGCTTTCGCCACGGCCGCGTCCGACATGCTCATGAAGGAGGTGAGCCACAACGGCGGCGGCACCAACGTGCGGTTCGGCGACAGCTTCACCGAAGACCAGTTCGGGAGCGAAACCTTCGACTACTTCCTCACGAACCCGCCCTTCGGCGTGGACTGGAAGAAGCAGCAGAAGGAGATCGAAGCGGAGCACGACAAGCGCGGCTTCGATGGTCGCTTCGGTGCCGGGCTCCCGCGCGTGAACGACGGGGCCCTCCTCTTTCTGCAGCACATGTGGTCGAAGCGCGAAGACGTCAAACCAGGCGAGCACAAGCAGGGCTCGCGACTCGCGATTGTCTTCTCCGGCTCGCCGATGTTCACGGGCGGCGCCGGCTCCGGTGAGAGCGACATCCGCAAGTGGATCATCGAGAACGACTGGCTCGAGGCCATCATCGCGCTGCCCGAATCGATGTTCTACAACACGGGGATTGGCACCTACGTCTGGATCGTCACCAACCGCAAAGAGAAGCGGCGCAAGGGCAAGATTCAGCTCCTCGACGCGCGGGACATCTGGACTGCGGGCGGCAGCGAGGACAGCAAGCGTAGTCTCGGCGACAAGCGCCGTCACATGACCGAGAAGCAGATCGACGAGGTGGTGCGCCTCTACGGAGCCTACCAGGACGGACCACGCACGAAGACCTTCGACAATGCCGACTTCGGCTACACACGAGTGACGATTGAACGGCCGCTCCGGCTTCGCTATCAGATGACCGCCGCGGACAAGGCGCGGTTCCTCGACGCCTGTCCGCACCTCCTCGACGACGTGCAGGCCATCGACAGGGAGCTGGGACGAGAGCCGCAGCTCGACTGGTCGGCGACATGGGAGAACGTCCAAGAGCTGCTCAAGCGACGCGGAAGCCGCTGGAAGGCGAACGAGCAAAAGCTCTTTCGTACTGTGTTCGCGCAGCGCGACCCGGCGGGGAGGCCGGTGCCCAAGGGCGGGCGGAACGATGGATTCGAGGCCGATGCCGACCTTCGCGACTTCGAGAACGTCCCGCTCAAGGAGGACGTGGAGGCCTACTTCGTGCGTGAGGTGCTCCCGCACGTGTCCGACGCCTGGATGGACCGGAGCAAGGACAAGGTCGGGTACGAGATCAACTTCAATCGGCACTTCTACGTGTTCACGCCACCTCGGCCCTTGGCCGAGATCGACGCGGACCTCAAGCGCGCCGAGGACGAAATCATCCGGCTGCTCCGCGAGGTGACGACATGAAGACCCCGCCCAACGAGCAGGCGCCGCCCGAGGCAACTCTTCGAGGAATTCAAAGAGTTGATGTGCCCGCCTACGGGGTCGGGGCAACTATCCAGGAAGATGGGAGAGTTCAGCAGGACCGCGCCTTCGAGAGTGACTTCGAGAAGGAAGTGAAGCGCATCGAGACCAAGTGCCCGGGGCGCCGGAAGAAGGAGGCGCCGTGAGCACGGTCATGCAGACGAGCCCCGCTTGTCAGACGAAGCGCCTTCGCTTCCTGCTAGATCGAGTCTCCTCCAGCGAGCGGCAACTTCTCGCAGCAAGGTCGTCCACGGTCACCTTCCTCCCCATGGAAGCGATCGGTGAGAGGGGGGAACTGGACCAGTCGGCGACGCGAGAACTGGAGGATGTCCGAACCGGCTACTCGGTATTCAAAGACGGCGACGTGGTGGTAGCGAAGATCACGCCCTGTTTTGAAAACGGAAAGGGTGCCGTGATTCACAGCACCCTCTCTGGCATCGGTTTTGGCACGACCGAGCTGCACGTGCTCACGCCGGGCCCCGGCCTGGACTCGCGATTCCTCTACTACGTCACGGCGAGCCCGGAGTTTCGCTGGCGGGGCGCTGCGTTGATGACGGGAGCAGCGGGGCAGCAACGCGTGCCTGAGGATTTCATTCGCGACTTCCCGGTATTGGCACTTCCTCTGGCACGGCAACAAGCCATCGTCCGATTCTTGGACCAAGAGCTTTCCAGGCTGGACGGCGTCGTTGCCGCGAAGAGTTGGCAAGTAGAACTGCTCGCCGAGAAGCGCAAGGCGATCATCGCCTCCGCGGTCACTCGCGGCATTGACCCCAGGGCAAAGCTGCGCGACTCGGGCCTGCCTTGGCTGGGGGAGATTCCGCGACATTGGGAAGTTCGTCGAGTGAAAACGGTTAGCGAGTTCATCACCAGTGGACCCCGAGGATGGTCGGAGCGGGTCGGCGATGACGGAAGTCTGTTCATCCAAAGCGGCGACTTGAATGACTTGCTGCAGGTCGAGTTCGGCACGGCAAAACGCGCCCGCGTTGACGATGACGCCGAGGCGGCACGAACGAAGCTAGAGAATGGCGATGTCGTCGTGTGCATTACAGGGGCAAAGACTGGCAACGTTGCCGTTTGTGTTGAGGTCCCAGAGCCGGCCTACGTGAATCAGCATTTGTGCTTGGTGAGACCTAGCTCGGCCGTGCTGCCTTCGTACTTGGGCTCGTCGCTCAAGAGCTCAGTTGGGCAGATGCAATTCGCACTGTTCCAGTACGGCCTGAAGCAGGGCTTGAGCCTGGAGAACGTTCGTGAAGTACTGATTGTGCTTCCGCCGCTCGACGAGCAGTACGCCATCGTCGTGCACATCGCGCGCGAGACTACCAAACTAGACAACGTCCGTGCCGCGACCGAGCGCACCATCGCGCTGCTCAAGGAGCGGCGAGCCGCTCTGATCGCCGCCGCGGTTACCGGGCAGATCGATGTGGGGGTGGCCGCGTGAAGCCACGGAGTCGAAAGGAGATATCATGAAGCTGAGGACCGTTCGTGTTCGGATGTTCCGCAACATCCTCGACTCCACCGAAGTGGCGATCGAGGACAAGGTGACTTGCCTCGTTGGCAAGAACGAGTCCGGCAAGAGCGCGTTCCTTGGTGCGCTCTGGCGGTTGAAGCCGGCTCGTTCGAAGCCTGAGTTCGTAATCCACGACCACTATCCCGCCTGGCTTGAGAAGCGGCACCGCAACGAGGGGGTCAACCAGAAAGACTTCGACCCGGTAGAGGTCCGTCTCGAGTGGGAGCCTGCCGACGTCAAGGCGATGGAGGAGAGGTTCGGCCCGGGCGTCGTTGCGGCGGGGACCATGCTGCGGCTGTGGAAGAGCTATGGCAACGAGTCTCGGTGGGAGGCAGGCTGCGACGAGCAACAGGCGGTGAAGAACTTCGTCGCCAAGAACACCGTGCCCCCCGCAGAGCAAGCGGTCTATGCCTCGCTCACAGATTTCGCAGCGTTGACCGCGAAGCTCGCAGCGGACGTGGAGAAGAGCAAGGACGCGGCCGATGACCTCAAGTCCTTCACCAACGCGCAATCGGCGCTCAAGGCGTTGCTCGGAAAGGAAGGCACTTTCAATGATGCCGTGTGGGCTGTGGCCGAGCCTCGCGTGCCCGAGTTCTTCTACTTCGCTGAATACAGCAAGCTGCCATACAGCGTGAAGATCCAGGACGTGCTCAAGAACGACAAGCTCAGCGACCCCGACGCGACGGCACGCGCGCTACTCATGCTCGGAGGAACCGAGAAAGAGTACATGTTGAATCCGGACTATGAGCGCCGGAAGCGCGAGCTTGAGAACGTCGCGAACGTGTTGACCGATGACGTGAACAAATACTGGTCGCAGAATCCAGACCTGCGGGTTCAGCCCGACATCACGCAGCGCACAGTGCAAAACCAGCAGGGGCAACAGTCGGTGCTCGATGAGTTGAAGCTGCGCATTTGGGACAACCGGCACTCGCTATCTCTACCGTTCAACGAGCACTCAACTGGCTTCCAGTGGTTCTTCTCGTTTCTTGCTGCCTTTTCCGAGTACGAGCATCGAGATCCGCCGGTTGTGATCCTGCTGGATGAGCCGGCTGTGGGCTTGCACGCCAAGGCGCAGGCCGACTTTCTGCGCTTTATTGACGAGCGTCTGACGAAGCGCTGCCAGGTCATCTACACGACTCACTCGCCCTTCATGGTTCAGCCGGGCATGCTAGAGCGAGTGCGGCTGGTCGAGGACCATGGCAAGAAAGACGGGGCGGTGGTTTCGAGCGACGTCCTGACGCGCGACCGCGACACTCTGTTTCCCCTCCAGGGCGCGCTCGGCTACGACCTCGTGCAGCACCTGTTCGTCGCCGAGAACAACGTCGTGGTGGAGGGCACGTCCGACTATGCGTACCTGAAGGTCATCTCCGACCACCTCGCGTCGAAGGGGCGCAGCTGCCTGGATCCGAGGTGGAGCATCGTGCCGGTTGGCGGCGCCGATTTGATCCCGACGTTCGTCGCCCTGCTCGGTAACCACCTGAAGGTGACCGTGCTGGTGGACTCGCGCAAAGAAGGCCACCAACGCCTCGAGCGTATGGCGAAGGACGGCTACTTGGATAAGCAGCGTATCATCCTCGTCGGCGATGTTCTCGCTCGCAAGAGCGGTGACATTGAGGACCTGTTCGAGGAAGGCGAATACCTGGAGCTTTACAATCAGGCTTTCGGCAAGACAATCGGGGTCGGAGAGTTGAAGGGCAACGACCCCATCGCAGCCCGCATTGCTCGACACGAGGGCGTGAGCCGCTACGACCATGGCCGTCCGGCGGACGTGTTGCTGCGAGAGCGTGACACGGTGCTCGCCAAACTCAGCGACGCCACGCTGAAGCGATTCGAGGATCTGTTCAAGCGCATCAACGGAACGCTTGTGGCGTAGGGGGCGGCATGATCGTCACACGACTGAAGATCGCGAACGTCCGGGCGATCGAATCAGCTGAGTTCTCGTTTCGCCCAGGAATCAACCTCATCGGGGGCGTGAACGGCGTCGGCAAGACCACTGCTCTGGAAATGATAGGCCGCGAGCTGGCCCATACCATCAAGGCCTCCTCAAGAGCGAAGGTGGTCCCTCCGAGTTTTGGACAGAGTGATATTCGCCATGGAGCGGTCTCCGCGACAGTCGCTCTTGAGCTGGAGATCGGAGGCCAGACCCTTGCCGTGAGCGAACAGCAGACGCGGGCCGAATTTACGTTGCAGCGTCCGGGCGCGCTTGCCTCAGAAGTCGAGGTGCACGCCCGCGGGTTGCATCGTCGCGGTCGTCTGAAGAAGGCCCAACGCGAGGCCCAGGAAACCGCAGCGGCAAGGACTGAACCAACGTTCGTGCCCAGCCACCGTGCATTTGGCCAGGCGGCGCATGCAGAGCCAAGCAGGGTGCTGGCTGTCTACTTCTCGACGGAGCGCGCGCGGCCCTCGGCCTCAACCGCCAAGAAGTCCCGTGCTGTCGCGTCCGAGAACGCGGCGTATGTCGAGGCGTTCACGGGTCGTGAACTGCAGCTAGATGCATTCGCAGAATGGATTCATGTATTGCGGGAGACCTCGCACGAGCGGCCTGAGGCAACGAGCATCCTCTCTTCTCTCGAATCGGCAGTGCGGAGATTCGTCCCGGGCTACTTGGCGCTGGAGGCGTCCGACAGCCCCCCACGTCAGCTTCGCATCGTAAGGACTGCAAGAGAGAGGTGTTCCGCGGATCGTCTTTCTGGAGCAGAACGTCAGCTCCTCTTGAAGGTCCTGCGCGCGACAAACGAGCAGATGTCCTCCAACTGGCTCCCGGCGCATCCCAATGCCGATGACGCAAGCGCCGGAGTGGCGCGTCTCGAGATCGCAAGAGAATACGTGTCGAATTATATGCCAGGCTTCGACCAGATCGAGGGACCTCTCAACAGGTTGCCGCAAGAACTGGACGACAAGATCCTAACGGAGGGTGTCGGAAGATCTATCGAGATAGACCGCCTTCCCTGTCTTCTTGAAGCCTCACAACTGAGCGATGGTGAGCGCGGCCTTCTGGCCCTCGTCCTAGACCTTACGCGCCGGCTCGCTCAGGCGAATCCCGGATTGACTGATCCGGCCGCAAGCGCTGCTGCCGTCGTCTTGATCGACGAGCTGGAGCTGCATCTCCATCCAGGTTGGCAGCGACAGGCCGTCCATAACCTGCAAGCGGCATTCCCGCGTTGTCAGTTCATCGCCACGACGCATTCCCCTCAGGTGATCGGGGAGGTCGAGCACGACCGCATCCAGATCATCGCGGGTGGACAAGTCTACTCGCCCACTCATTCCTACGGTGTCGACTCCAGTCGCGTGTTGGAAGAGGTAATGGACTCAGATCCGCGGGCAAAGGACATCCAGGACCTGCTCGCCGAGGTCTCCAAGATCATTGGTCGTCAGGACTTCGTCCGAGGTCGTGAGCTGCTCGCCCAGCTTGCCGCGCGGCTGGGAGACAATGATCCAGAGGTGACGAGAATTCGTACGCTTCTCGACTTTGTAGAGGGCAACGAATGAGGCCTATCACGAAAGGCACCGAGCCCCCGAGCCTCACCGCACACCGCCAGACGGCGCACTGCGACTACGACAACTACCCCGACAAAGATGCTCTGCGCCATTCGCTGGTCACCGAACAACGGGGACTGTGCTGCTACTGCATGAGCCGGATCCATGACGGACCGGACACGATGAAGATCGAGCACTGGCACTGCCAGCACAACCATCCCGCGGAACAGCTCAGCTATCGTAACCTGCTCGGGGCATGCGTTGGTGGTCAAGGCAAGCCGCCGAGCCTCCAGCATTGCGACACGTGCAAGGGTGATCGAAACCTGCGGTGGAATCCGGCTGAACCTTCCCACCACATCGAGACACGAGTTCGATACGAGATCGATGGCAGCATTCGCTCTGACGACACTGTCTTCGATGCGCAACTCGATGACGTGCTCAACCTAAATCTCCGGGTGCTGAAGAACAATCGGAAGGCCATCTGGGATGCCATAGCTGCGTGGTGGACTTCAGAGAAGGCACGGCTCCGTGGGCCAGTGCCACGCTCTCGGTTTGAAGGTGAGCGCGACCGGCGGATTGTTGGGAATGGGGAGCTCGAGCCGTACTCCCAAGTCGCCGTCTGGTGGCTCGACCAACGACTCGCGAGGATGTCTGCATGAGCGAAAAGCGCCACTCCGAAGCCGCCTTCGAGACCGTCATCGAGCACCACCTCCTCGGCAACGGCTACGTCGCCATCGAGCGCGACGGTTTCGATCGCGAACGAGCCATCTTCCCGTCGGTCGTCCTCGAGTTCATCCGCGAGACCCAGCCCAAGGAGTGGGCGAAGCTTGAGGCCCTGCACGGCGCCAAGACAGGCGACCAGGTTCTTTCAGATCTGTGCAAGTGGATGGATACGAACGGGTCACTCGCGACCCTGCGCCACGGCTTCAAGTGCTACGGCCGCACGCTGTATGTGGCCTACTTCAAGGCGGCGCACGAGCTGAATCCGGAGCTCGAGGAGCGCTACGCGAAGAACCGGGTCGGCTTGACGAGGCAGCTTCACTTCTCGGCTCGGTCCGAGAAGTCGCTCGACGTCACCTTGAGCCTGAACGGCATCCCGGTGGCGACGCTCGAGCTGAAGAACCCGATGACCGGCCAAACCGCAGAGGATGCGCGCCGCCAGTACAAGCAGGACCGCGATCCGCGCGAGCCGATCTTCGAGTTCAAGCGCCGCACGCTCGTCCACTTCGCAGTCGACACCGAATGCGTGATCATGACGACGCGCCTCGCCGGCAGCGCCACCCACTTCCTCCCCTTCAATAAGGGATCCGACGGTGGTGCCGGCAACCCGCCCGACCCGGCCGGGCGCACCTATCGCACAGCGTATCTCTGGGAGGAGGCGCTTGCCCGCGACGGCCTGCTCGACCTTCTTGCCCGCTTCATCCACCTCCAGGTCGACGAGAAGCGCGACGACCAGGGCCGGAAGGTCAAGACCGAGTCGATGATCTTCCCACGCTATCACCAGCTTGAGGCCGTGTGTTCGCTTGTGGACTCCGCTCGAGCCGAAGGCGTCGGCCACAACTACCTGGTCGAGCACTCGGCTGGGAGCGGCAAGAGCAACACGATCGGCTGGCTCACCCACAGGCTTGCCTCGCTGCATGATGTCAACAACGCACGCGTGTTCGACAGCGTGATCGTGGTGACAGACCGCGTCGTCCTCGACCAGCAGCTACAGGACACGATCTACCAATTCGAGCACAAACGGGGCGTCGTCCAGCGGATTGACGAACGCTCGCGGCAGCTTGCCGAAGCGCTAGAGAACGCGGTGCCCGTCATAATCAGCACGGTGCAGAAGTTCCCGTTCGTGTCCCGGCAGCTCCTGAAGATGGCCGAGGAGCGCGGCTCCGAGGGGGGGGGTGTCCTTCCGACGCGGCGCTGCGCGGTCATCATCGACGAGGCGCATAGCTCCCAGGGCGGTGAGACCGCCACCGACCTCAAGGAGGTCCTGGGTGGCGAGCAGCTCCGGCAAGAGGCGCAGAAACGCGCGGTCGAGGAAGGCCGCGAGGA
The DNA here is from genome assembly GCA_001798605.1 of Deltaproteobacteria bacterium RIFOXYA12_FULL_58_15. Lineage (GTDB taxonomy): Bacteria > Myxococcota > XYA12-FULL-58-9 > XYA12-FULL-58-9 > XYA12-FULL-58-9 > XYA12-FULL-58-9. The sequence continues at coordinate 12,107 of MGST01000038.1, forward strand.
CCTCGAAGAACTGTTCCGCAGCATGGCCAAGCGGGGCAAGCAGACGAACCTGAGCTTCTTCGCCTTCACCGCGACCCCGAAGCACAAGACCTTCGCCGTTTTCGGACACGGGGGGAAGCCGGCCCACCGTTACACCATGCGGCAGGCCATCGAGGAGGGCTTCATCCTCGACGTGCTGAAGAACTACACGACCTACGCGACGTACTTTAAGCTGCTCAAGGCGTGCGAAGACGACCCCAACGTCGAGCGCAAGAAGGCGGCACGGGCACTCGCGCGATTCCTGCGCCTTCATCCCCACAACATCGCGCAGAAGACCGAGGTGATGGTCGAGCACTTCAACGCGGTGACGCGCCACAAGATCGGCGGCCGAGCCAAAGGCATGGTCGTGACCGGTTCGCGTCTCGAGGCGGTTCGCTACAAGCAGAGCTTCGACAGGTACATCCAAGAGAAGGGCTACCCCATCAAGTCGCTGGTCGCGTTCTCTGGCACGGTGGTCGACGACAAGGTTCCGGACGTCTCCTACACCGAGGAGGGCATGAACCAGGGGATCCGTGAGAAGGAGCTACCGGAGAAGTTCGCCACGCAGGAGTACCAGGTCTTGCTCGTGGCCGAAAAGTATCAGACCGGATTTGACCAGCCGCTCCTTCACACGATGTACGTGGACAAACGGCTCGCCGGAATTCAGGCCGTGCAGACCCTCTCGCGCCTCAACCGTATCCACCCGCTGAAGGAGGATACGTTCGTCCTCGACTTCGTGAACGACCGCGAAGAGATCCGAGAGGCCTTCAAAACCTACTACGAGGGCGCGGAGATGGGTGAGGAGGTCGATCCGGCCCGTCTGTACGCCATCAAGAGCGAGCTCGACGTGACGGGGATCTACTTGAACGAGGAGGTGGAACGGTTCTGCGAGGTCTACTTCAAGCCCAAGCAGAAACAGAGCGCGCTCGACCACCAGGCGATGAACGCGGCCCTCGATCCGGCGGTTTCCCGATTCGCCGCCCGGCAAACGGAGAACGAAGACGAGGCCGAGCTGTGGCGTGGCAAGCTACAGGCATTCCAGAACCTGTACGGCTTCCTGAGCCAGGTCATCCCCTATCAGGATTCCGACCTCGAGCGTCTCTACGTCTTCATCCGGCACCTCTCGGCCAAGCTGCCTCGCCGCCCGGGCGGGCAGGCCTATCGCTTCGACGACGAGGTCAAGCTCGAATACTACCGGCTGCAGAAGATCAGCGAAGGCTCGATATCGCTGCGCGACGGCGATGCTCGACGTCTCGACGGTCCCGCGGAAGTCGGCAGCGGGGTGCTGCGCGAGCAGCCCGTGCTCCTCTCACAACTGATCGACATCGTGAACGAGCGGTTCGGCACGGACTTCAACCAAGCCGACCAGCTCTTCTTCGACCAGATCGTCGAAGAGGCGATGACCGACGAAGGGTTGCGGCAGGCAGCTGCGGTGAACCCCGGTGATAAGTTCCAGCTCCTATTCAGGAACGTGCTGGAGAAGCTCTTCGTCGACCGCATGGACCAGAACGAAGAGATCTTCGTGCGGTTCATGAACGACGCTCCATTCCAGAAGGTCGTCACGGCATGGATGGCCGAGGAAGCCTACAGGCGCCTTCGCTCAGATGGGAGTGTCGCGGATACCGCCGATGACGCAAGGCGCCCACGGCTCCGAATCGTCCACCCCAGCCCCAAGGAGCGCTACGCAACGTGCGTGCCGCTGCTCACGCTGAAGGCGGCGGCGGGCGCGTTCGGTGGTGCGCAACACGTAGAAGAGGACACGCAGACCTGGGTCACGGTTGAGGGGAGCCGCCGGTTGCGGTCTGGGATGTTCGTGGCCCAGGTCGTCGGCAAGTCCATGGAGCCGCGGATTCCTGACGGTGCGTGGTGCCTGTTCGTCGGCCCCGTTGAAGGAACGAGGCAAGGACGCATTGTCCTTGTCCAGCACCGCGACATCCACGACCCCGACACCGACGCCCGCTTCACGGTCAAACGGTACGAGAGCGATAAGGTCGCCGATGGAGAGGACACCTGGCACCACAGCGTGATCAGGCTGCTGCCCATCAATCCGTCGTACCGGCCGATCGTCCTCAAAGGCATCGAGGAGGGCGAGATCTCCGTCATCGCTGAGCTAGTCGAGGTTCTGGGGACGGATGGACCGGCCCCGGTAGGCCAGGACGAGGTGTAGATGGTGATCAGGAGGGCCACATGACGTCCATGTCCACAGCGGATCTCGAACAGCTCGTCGAGGGGTCTGACCTCGAGGCGAAGCTCGCCGCTGGGCGGGATGGTCGCGGTGAGCTGCCCTCGTCGTTCTTCGAGACATACTCGGCCTTCGCCAATACCGATGGCGGCGTCGTGCTCCTCGGCGTCGAGGAGACCCCGGACGGCAAGCTGGTCGCCAAGGGCATGACCGTGCCGGCCAAGGTGGTCCGCGCCCTCTGGGACGGGCTCAATAACACGCAGCGAGTGAACACAAACCTGCTGCGCGAGCAAGACGTCGAGACACTGGACGTGGAGGGCAAGGCGGTCATTCGCATCGCAGTGCCGCGGGCCACGCGCCGCCAGCGGCCGGTCTATGTCGGCCCGAACCCGCTCACCGGCTCGTTCCGCCGCAACAACGAAGGCGACTACCGCTGCCCTGAGGAGGTCGTTCGGCGGATGGTCGCCGAGCAGGTCGAGGACACCCGCGATGCCCACATCCTGCGCGGCTTCGGTGTTGGCGACCTGGACGCAACCACCATTGCCAAGTATCGCCAGCGCTATCAGACGCGCAGCCCCGACCATCCCTGGAACAGTCTCGACGAGAAGGAGTTCCTGTGCTCCATCGGCGCCTTCGGCAGCGACCGGGAGGCTGGCATCGAGGGGCTGACCTCGGCGGGCCTGCTCATGTTCGGCAAGCTCGTCCCGATCAAGGACTCCTTCCCCAACTACATGCTCGACTTCCAGGAGCGCGCCGACGCCCGCCCCGACAGCCGGTGGGTCGATCGGCTGACCACGGACGGCACCTGGTCGGGGAACCTCTTCGATTTCTACGCGCTCGCGATCCAGCGGCTCTTCCGCGACCTGCGCGTGCCATTCCAGCTTCGGGGCGACACCCGCATCGACGAGACCCCGGTTCACGAGGCCCTGCGCGAGGCTCTCGTGAACACGCTCATCCACGCGGACTACACCGGCCGGGTGTCGGTGCTCGTGGTGAAGCGCTCCGACCTCTTCGCCTTCCGCAACCCCGGCGCCATGCGGATGCCCGTCGAGACCGCCCTGCGCGGCGGCGTCAGCGACTGCCGCAACCGGCGGCTGCAGGACATGTTCCGGTACGTGGGCCTCGGCGAGCAGGCCGGCTCGGGCATCCCGAAGATCCAGTCCGCCTGGCGAACCCAGCACTGGCGCTCGCCTGAGATGGTCGAGAACGTCGAGCCCTACGAGCAGACGATCTTCACGCTGCGCATGGCGAGCCTGCTGCCCGCCGAGGTCGTGCAGGCGCTGGAGCAGCGATTCGGCGCCGCCTTCGACCAGGCCTCCGAGGTCCAGAAGCTGGCCCTCGTGGCCGCCGCCGTCGAGCGATCGGTCACCCACGCTCGGCTGCGATCGATGACCGACGCGCACCCGCGCGACGTGACCGTGGCCCTGTCGTCGCTGGTGCAGAGGGGCCTCCTGGAGTCCGGCGGGGCCCACAAGCGGACCTTCTACTTCCTGCCAGGGGAGCGGCCGGGGGCTGAGGCGACGCCGGTCAGCTTCGAGTTGCCGCTGCCGGGGCTGGAAGATGGCACTGCAACGTCGATGACCAGATCCCCACGCAACGGCCTGAGCTTCCAACATAAGGAAGCGAGCTCCCAACACAACGGCCCGAGCTTCCAACATAAGGAGCCAAGCTCCCAACATAGCGAGCCTGACGCGACGCTAGACCCGGAGGTGGCTGCCCTAGCGGAGGGACTCCGCAGCCGGAAGCGGGCGAAGCCCGAAGAGGTCGAGCGCGTGATCCTTGCCCTCTGCAGGGGGGGCTTCCAGACTGTGCCCACCCTCGCCAGGCTGACTGGCAGAGGCACTGAGACGCTGAGAAATCACTACCTCTCCAGGCTAGTCGCAGACGGACGTCTCGAATTGTTGCACCCCGATCAGCCGACCCATCCTGTTCAGGCCTACCGCACGGTGGCAGGAAAAGGGAGTAGCGGCTGTTGAACGCCACCGAGAGCTGGCCCCGACCCGTTGAACGCTCTCTGGGGCTCTCTCCCCGGCGAGGCCCGCAGAGAGCGATCTCGGGCGCGAAGACGCCGCCGCCGGCGGCGGTCGTGATCTCTGGCTGCGGTCGTGGAGAGCGGGAGCGAGGACGGCGAGCGCGCAGATGCCCGCGAGGACTGGCCAAAAAAGCAGAAGCCCCGAGGGGTCGCCTCGGGGCTTCTGTAAACCACTAACCCCACCGAAGTTGGTGGGGGAGTAGATTTGGCTCCTCAGGACGGACTTGAACCGCCGACCTAGTGGTTAACAGCCACCCGCTCTGCCAACTGAGCTACTGAGGATCAACGGCGGGCTTATTAGCTGTTTTCGTACCCTTCGGTCAAGAGCTCACTTGTTGCCCTTCGCGATATCCACATAGGCCATGCGCAGATCGGAGACGATGCGTTGGAGTGCTTGGGCCTCCTGTGCTGAGAGGTTTCCCGCGGTCTTCTCTTGCAACATGCCGATGATGTCGATGTACTCACGGCCAAGATCTGGATTGAAAGGCATCTCGCCGGTCTGCTCTGGGGGAAGGGCACCGAGCGCTGCCAAGGCGTTGGTGGCCAGGGAGGCGACGAAGCTCATGAAGTCCATGGTTCGGCGTTTACCGGCGACCTTGGCGTACTCTAGATCTTCAGGAGTCGGGGCGGGCCTCTGTTTCTGCTGGAACGCAGCTGCAGGTTTTGACTCAGGACCCGGTTGCGGTTGCGGTTGCGGTCGCGGTTGCGATTGCGGTTGCGGGCGCGGGCGCGGTGGCGGTGGTGGGGACGGCTCTGGGGCGCGAGGTTTCTCGTTCTCTGACTCTGGACGAACGTCACCGTCTGCGGTGAAATGACGACGGTCCCTGATCTTGAAGCCTTTGCCTTCCGATTCTTCTGTCATCCGACTCTCCGGGTATCCTCGTGCGTGTGTCCGGGTGCTACTGTTCCAACCTCGGTTGCATCACACACAACCGATGGGTGCACAACTACAAAAGACAGTTCCGTGTTCTCTTCGCTAAACTCTGGCGATCGCTGGGGCAGTCATAACTCGAAAGCGAACTGTTGCCACACGCGGCCGCGTTGAACTAACAGCGTCACTTCTCCTCGCCAATAGGCGCGAGCAAGGGCTTTGCCAAGTTGCTCACGACCGAAAACTTTTTGTGAATCGACGGCGCGGACCCAATCTGCGGGGCGGATACCAGCACGATGGGCGCCGGAACCTCCGCCGACAGTTTCCACCAAGAGGATGCCAGCGGGCAAGTTGTTGCGGCTGGCCTCTGCGGCCGAGAGCTCTACGATTGTGATGCCTACCTTATCACGCAGGAGGTGGAGCGCCGCCGTTGGATCGAGCTCAATGGGCCGTAACACGACATGGATTCTTTTTTTGTCACGGGTCACCTCGAGGCTAGCGCTGGCACCAGGGGGATAATCCCCGAGCTTGAAGCGCAGATCGTTGCGACCTTCGACCCGGGCACCGCCCACTGAAAGAATGACGTCTCCGGATTCGAGTTTGTTCGCCGCCGGGCCGCCATCGACCACCGTGGTGACCAATGCGCCTGTGGGACGTGAAAGTCCAAAGCTCGTGGCGAGATCGGGGGTAAGATCCTGGGTGTCGAAGCCGAAGTAGGGGCGTCTGACTTCGCCGTGGCGAACCAGATCCGTCACGATGCGGCGAGCCTTGTCGATGGGGATGGCAAAGCCAATGTTCTGGGCGTGACCGTAGACCGCTGTGTTAACGCCAATGAGGTCACCTTTGATGTTCAACAACGGTCCACCGGAGTTGCCGGGGTTGATCGAGGCGTCGGTTTGGATGAAATCGGCGTAAACGCGCCCGCCGGTTGTGATGGTGCGATGCAGTGCACTGATCACCCCCGTGGTGACCGTGTGTGAAAGCCCGAATGGATTGCCTATTGCGATCACTGTCTCGCCAATCATCAGGTCGTCGGATTTTCCCATGGCAAGGTACGGCAGCTTCTTGGCGCGGGCGCGCAGCACCGCGAGGTCGTGCTCCGGTGCGGAGCCAACGACGTCCGCGTCGAGCACCTCTCCAGTCACGAGCTCGAGCTCGATGTCGCCACCGGCAGCGATGACGTGGTAGTTGGTGAGGACGAATCCTCGACTGTCGATGATGACACCAGAGCCCTGGGAAGTCTCGACGCTGCGCGCCCGTGGCTCCGAAAGGTCGCGGTAAAACCAAGCAAAGGGATCTGAGCGCACAGTGACCAACATTTTGGTCCGCACACTCACCACCGCCGGTGATACGCGCTCCGCTGCGGCCACCACGGGAGTGCGTCGTTCGCTGCTGGCGTTGTCACCGCTGGCAGCGTTGGCGCCAGCCGAAGTGCCAAGCACAGCCACAAATGCAACAACAACTGCGACCAGGTGGATGCGAATTTTGAGGCCCACGGGTGTGCCTCCTCGACGTAGGGACGTTCAGGCCTTGGGTGTTTCACCCGGGGTTGCTGACTTGTCTGCTGGGCCTTCGATGAGCTCTTGGAAAGACGTGTAATCGGCTTGGTCGACGAGATCCTCAGCCGCCTCGGCGCGTTTGTTCACCTCGGCGCGGGTGATGAAGCCTTTGGCGATGTGTCGCTCAATCAATCTCTTGTCGTAGAGAATTGGATCTGGAATCGTGATCTTCTGCACCATCGGATACCTGCCTTTGTCGACGGCTGTCGAGGGGCCGAGCTATAGGCGGAGCGGCGCCAAACGTCAACCCCTCGGCAACATCGACAACATCGGCAACATCGGCAACATCCGCAGCATTCGCAAGCGCTTGGCGTGGGCAACAGAGAGACCTACATAACCTACATGCACGTCGGTTGACAGACAGCATCGGCAGGTTGTTTACGGGTGTGTACAGGCGGCAGGTTGTTTACGGGGGTGTACAGGAGGCGTTTTATGCGGGCGCTCATTGTGGTCGACATTCAAAATGATTTCATGCCAGGGGGGGCGTTGTCGGTTCCCCACGGTGAAGAAACCGTGCCGGTGGCCAATTTGTTGATGGACCATTTTGACATTGTGGTCGCAACTCAAGACTGGCACCCCAAAGACCACAGCAGCTTCGTGACGCGGCATCCTGGAAGCAAAGTCGGCGATGTCATTGAGGTAGGGGGCTTGCCGCAAGTGGTCTGGCCCGTGCACTGCGTCGCCGGCACCCGTGGCGCAGCTTTCCACCCGGCGCTCAATGTCGAGAAAGCAACAATTTTTCACAAGGGCGTTCTTGCGAGCATCGACAGCTACTCTGGCTTCTTCGACAATGGGCACAAACGGGCCACGGGTTTAGGGGACTTTCTTCGCGAGAAGGCGGTGGGTGAAGTCTTCGTGCTCGGAGTGGCCACCGACTACTGCGTCAAGCTCACCGCTCTCGACGCCGTGCGCGAAGGATTCAAAACCCGGCTCATCGAGGATGGGTGTCGGGGTGTCAATCTGCATGATGGTGACGTGGTCAAAGCAATCACCGCGATGCGCGAGGCGGGCATCGCGATCCTCAACAGTCACCAGTTGGTTGCGACGTAGGCCGGCTCACAGAGCCGAAGAATTTGAGAGGTGGTCCGACTACAATTCTGCAGCGCTTCTGTGGCGAATGATTATCCTGTTCGGGCCACCGGTGTCACCCAATGTTAGGCGCGACAAGAGACGATTAGATCGACGAAGAAAGGCCAAGAGCAGCCATGCAGCACGAAACCAGCAGCAGAATCATCAAGCGAATGCGGGTGAAATTCCGTCATATCCCCTGCTACCTCGGCAACTTTGCATCCATGGTGGCTGAGTTTGGTGGCGCTTTCGGGGAGATCCGCTCGGTGCAGGTCGGCAAGGACTACAAGATCCGCGACATCGACATCACCGTTCGCAATGAGGAGATATTTGACCAGATTTGCGATGCGACTCGCCGTTTGGAGGGCGTGGATCTCATTGAGGTCAAAGATGTGGTCGAAGAAGTACACCGCGGTGGCAAGATTGAGGTCACCGCCACCGTCGATGTCAAATCTGTCGACGATCTGCGCATCGTCTACACGCCTGGCGTTGCCTCGGTGTGTCGCAAGATCGCCAAAAACCCCGAGCTCCGTTATGAATTTACCTCCATCCCCAACAATGTCGCCATTGTCACCAACGGTACTGCCATCTTGGGCCTCGGCGACATTGGGCCTGTGGCGGGCATGCCGGTCATGGAAGGCAAAGCTCTGTTGTTCAAGCTCCTTGCTGGCATCAACGGTTTTCCCATCTTGATCGACAGCAAAGATCCCGAGGTCATCGTCGCCACGGTCAAAGCCATCGCCAAGACTTTTGGTGCCATCAAGCTCGAGGACATCAAGGCACCCGAGTGTTTCGAGATCGAAGACAAGCTCGACGCAGCACTCGACATTCCCGTGGTTCACGACGACCAACACGGTACCGCCGTGGTAGTGCTCGCAGCACTCATCAACATTGCCAAGCTCACCTACATAAACCTGCGCAGGTCATCCGTAGGCATCGTCGGCTTGGGGGCTGCAGGGTCGGGTATCGCCAAGCTTCTGAGTGCCTATGGCGTCAATCAGCTCCACGGTGCGGATATCAACGAAGAGATGTCTCGTCGCTTCAAAGAACTCGGTGGTGAGGCGATGAATCTACAACAGGTGATGGAGCGATCGGATATTGTCATTGCCACCACCGGCGTGCCTGGTTTGATCGCCCCCGAGTGGGTGCGACCCAAGCAGGTGATCTTGGCGCTCTCGAACCCCGATCCGGAGATCACCCCTGAGGCTGCCATGGCGGCGGGAGCGCGCTACAGCGCTGACGGCAAGTCCGTCAATAACGCCCTCGCCTTTCCAGGTCTATTCAAGGGTGCCTTGATGGCCCGAGCCCGCCGCGTCAACAACGCGATGAAGATCGCCGCGGCACAAACCATTGCCTCCTTCGCAGAGGGAGAGGACCTCATTCCCGACATCCTCAACAAAGAGGTTCACGCAGCCGTCGCCAAAGCCGTGGAGCAAGCCGCACTCAAGACAGGCGTCGCCAAGACCCTCGACCCCGATAGCGTTGGCGCTGCATACTTGGCGAACGCCGCTATCGGCAGCAAGGGATGATCACAGCCCCCAACGCGATGGGTCCGCAACGACATCGCAATCAACAAAGGAAACACCACTCGGATTGCGCCAGGGCGAGTAGCAATAGTGCAAGAGCTCGGCAATGTCCTCGGGCCGAACGTAGCCGACACCGTCTGCCTCGGTCGTTATCTTGTAGGAGTATTCACCATCAACGCCGTCCTCATCCCAGAGATGAAACTGTGGCTGTGCCGGCAAGAAGGCCGCAGCTTCACTGTATTCCCGCTGAATCCAGCGCGCCTCCTGCGCGGTCAAAGGCAGACCCACGGCAGCGGCAGTCAGCAAGAACACCGCGCCGTAGGAGTCGAATTCGGGTTGCTCATCGCGGGTTGAATTGTCGGCGAACATTGCGACCGAGCGCGAAGCAATACCGGTGAGCAGCTCCCTTGCGACGTCGTTTTGTCCAACGAGGAGCGCGTGCTCGACAGCCGCCATGTGATAGTAGCGAATCATGCGCTCGTTGAACCAATTGGAATTCACCACAATGGTATCGTAGAGCACATTGATGCCATCGCCGCAGACATTCTCCAGGGGAGCTCCATAGGCGACCAAGGCGGTGGAGAGTTTCTTGTTGCACTCCGCATTCGCAAGCAGGAGATCATAGTAAGTGAAGCTGGCCAAGTCGCCGTCCGGTACATAGATCGAGCCAAACTTGTCTCGCGTCCGGATTTTGTAGCCGTGGTCGACGATATCTCGGGTGAAGCCAACAATGGAGTTGTGTGCCCGTTGGGCCGCGGTGCGCAACGAGACATCGGCCGTCTCCTCGATGATTCGCAAGAGCATTGCATCGGCCAAGTACAAGTAGGGTAGATCATCCTTTGATCGCTGCGCACGCACCCAGATCGAGCCCCAAGTTGGATTATCAGAGTTGGGAATTGTTTCGGCATGGGTGTCGACGACCTCATGGCGCACCTCTTCGTAGGAGACTGCGACGTTGTCGCCCCAATCGGTCGTATACTCGTGGTCATAGGTGAACAACCCACGGGCCATGATGGTCTCGACGGGGGGATCGTCGTTGCCCCAAGCCATGGCGAGACACAGTGCGACGATGCCGTTTGCGTATTGCTCCACAAGACCCTTCATCACCTCGTCACCGATAAGCAAATATCCGGAAGCTGCCTGAACGAGCAGTTTGCTGGTTCGGATCATCTGATTGTCCGAGCCACCGATGTGCTCCATGCGTACTGTATCGCCGGCGCGAACCATGCGCACGTCTTGCCACCAAAGCTTGAAGCCGAGTCCCAGGGGGTCGAAATCCCGGTGCAACCCGTGGCTGTACGCGTCGACCCAGCGGAAGAAATCGAGGTCACGCCACAGTCCGGTGACCGTGCGTGTGAAGTGGGTGATCTCCTCCGGGGATGGTGGTACACCGACGGCTGGGCGCGAGTAATCGAAGGGCAGAGAAGACGGAAGCCGCACAGGAGAGACGCTGTCACCCCCAAAGCCCTGATCGCCTACAGCAAAATCACCTGAGGGGGAATCGCCGCCGTCTCGATCTCCCAACGAAGCATCTCCACCGGCACCGGCGTCGCCGACAGACACATCTCCGGGCCCAGAATCGCCGACAACCAAATCGCCGGGTGCCAAATCACCAGGCGCTGGGGAGTCGCCGTCAAACGTGACGTTGCCGGTCGAGCAAGAACACAGAAACAGCGAACATCCCGTGCAGAGCAAAACGTGATACGACCTCATTGAACTACAATCCCATTCTCGACCGACATATTGGGTTGCCATCAAACGCTGTTCACAAGCCGGTCCGCTCAATTTCTTCAGAACGTTTCACCAACAAGATCGAACAATCACTTGTTGTACCGTTGTGGCCACCAATTTTGCAAATCCAAAGCAGGGTCAGATCGTCTCATGATCTTGGCGTGGACGACTTGTTGCAATTTGTGCTGCGGTTAGAATAAGGACCGCAACCGGAGGAACTATGGCTCAACTTCTCGACCGACAACAATTACGTTGGATCCTTCTTGTTGCCATGCCCTTGGCATGCGCCGACCCGACGATTGGGTCGGACGGCAACGGCGATGGCGACTACATGGGCGGTGATTGGAGCATTGCCGGTGACACCTTCATCGGCGACTCAGCCGTTGCAGGCGATACTTTGACTGGCGACCCGGCCGTTGAGGGTGACACTTTCATCGGTGACCCTACGGGCGATCCTGCTGGTGACAGCGCTGCAGGCGACAGCGCCGCAGGCGACAGCGCTGCAGGCGATACATCTTCCGGCGCCGGGGGGGTCTGCATCGGTTTTGCCCGGTATTGTATCTATCTCGGCGGTAGCATGACCCAGTGCGATAATCAGATCGGCTGCTATTGGGAGGGGGACGAGTGTCTCGGTTCAGAGAGTTCGTGTTCAGATCTTGATTCAAGTGTTGACTGCAATAACCAAACTGGTTGTGCATGGGATGTTCCCTCGGGCACCGGCATCTGCACTGGCAATTCCATCTATTGTGGCTTTCTCGTCGATAGTAGCGCCGAGTGTAACAGCCAACTCGGCTGTTATTGGGATGGGAACGATTGTCAGGGTCTGGATGAATCGTGTTCCGCCTTCGTATCATCCGATGGTTGTAACAGCCAAGCCGGATGCTCTTGGGATGCGTCCTGAGACTAACGTTTGGCCCTAAACAACCCCGACCCATATGGCGCTATCTTGGGAATCGTTACCGGCAGATGTCCGCCCACGTCAATTTCCGCGAACAGGGCTTTGACCGCGCTTCTTTGCGAGGGTGGCGCGTGGGAGAAGGTGCACAGGTAGGTTCCGATGTTCGGGAAATCCATGGCCAAATAGGGGTTGCCGAGGGAGATGAGCACAACCTTATCTCCGGTGCCTGCAAGTAACTTGTTGAGAAGTGCCGCGCTGGCGTCGTCGAGAGAGACAGCGTTGGTCAGGTTTCCTTCGACCTTCACCACCTTTCCGGCCGTTGGAGTGATCACTGCTGCCACGACAATTGCCCGTGCCATATCGGCAGCGGCGAGAATCTCTGGGGTCATGCCGCTCACCAGATTGGGATCGACAAAAATCATTCGGGCACCCGGTCGGCGTTCATGCACTTCTCGCGCGAAAATCCGACCGGGCTCGTCCTGTACGTTGTCGACCAACAAAACCACCAAGAGATCGTTATCGGGTGCCGCTGGTGCATCGAAGTGGCCGGTAGAGACAACCACCTTACCGACTGTCAAGGGCAAGACCGTTTGACTGTCGCGAATCAACGTCACAGCATCATCGGCAATCTGCTGGGACAACACGGCGTCCGCGGGCTGCGATAGGAGTTGGGGCAGCTGGCTGATGTCCACCGTTTTGGATCGGTGCAGCCCCACCGATGCTTTGGACAACAACACTCGCATCACCGCCGCGTCGATCTGGGGCCAGGAAAGCTCGCCCGTCTCCGCGGCTTGCATGACGGCGTTTGCGGTAACCTGCAAGTCTCGAGGCAGAAGAAGAACATCGTTACCGGCCTTGAGCGCTTCAACTCCAGCTCGTCCATCGGGGTAGAGATCGGCGATAGCGTTCATCTGCAGAGCGTCAGTCACCACCAGCCCGTTGAAGCCAAGTCTCTCACGCAACAAGTCGGAGGTAATGAGATGGGAGGTTGTGGCAACCCGATCCGCAGCCGGCTCGAGGGCAGGCACGGTGACGTGCGCCATCATGATGGCACCGACTCCGGCAGCGATAGCCCCGCGAAAGGGCACCAGCTCCACGGCCTCAATGTGCGCGGCGTCCGACAGAATGCGAGCGACACCCAGGTGGGAGTCACTGTCTTCGTTGCCGTGACCGGGAAAGTGCTTGGCCGTGGTCAGAAGACCGGCCTTCTGCGCCTCTTTGACATACGCCGCCACGAACTCCGACACCCGTTCTGGGTTCTCGGAAAAGGACCGGATGTTGATAATCGGATTGGCCGGATTGGACGACACGTCGGCAATCGGAAAGAAGTTGAGGTGCACGCCGATAGCGCGTGATTCCCGAGCAACCACACGTGCAAAATCTCGGACGTAGTCGAGCTTGCCGGCAGCCGCGAAAGCCATGGTGTGAGGGAAGCTGGTCGTGCCGGCAAACCGCATGGACAAGCCACGCTCGAAATCTGCGGCAAACAAAAGCGGCACTTTGGACTCGTGCTGCAGTTGATTGGTGACGAATGCCGCCTCGAATGGCAAGCTGCGCGCGCTCGTTCCCGTGTCATTCGGCACACTCAGGAGCATGCTGCCAACGTGGTACTTGCGAACGGCTTGGTTCAACTCGGCCCACGCCGGATCTTTGACGTTGTAGAATGCCACATTGGCACGCACCATCAGCAATTGGCCGACCTTCTCCTCGGGCGTCATTGCCGCGAGTGTTTGCCTCGCCCATTGTTCACCCTCACTGTCGAGTTGCACGGCTGAGGGTGTGATGAAGACTTCCTGTTTTGCACAAGAACAAACACAAAACAGACAGGCCAATAGATGTTTGGATGTCATGGTCCGAAGACTATCGAGTAATCGAGACGACGCCTATTGAGAATGTGCGGCAGTCGGGTAACGACCGTCGCATCTCTCGACGAAATCAAAGCAAGGCTAGAGACTTCCTCGCCCATTTCCAGACGATATGTTATGAACGGCGAATGGCCCCTGCCACGACCCCTTCTGAGGCACCTGCCACCTTGTGTTTCCCGTAATGGGCGCAACCACAGAGCTGACGATTGCAATCTGGGGCGGTGCGCTCCTCTTTGTGTTCGGTGCCGCTGGACTTTTCACCCGCCAGCTCTTGCGCGAGCGGCGCGAACGGCGGCGCATGCGCGAAGCCGAGAGCCTGGGCTTGCACCAACCCGCGTCCTTGCACCCGGTCATTGACCCTGACATCTGCATTGGCAGCCAGGCATGCGTCGCAGCGTGCCCGGAAGGAGATGTCCTCGGCGTCATCGATGGGGCCGGTCGCTTGATCCACGGTGCCGCCTGCATCGGCCACGGCAGGTGCGCGGCCGAGTGTCCCGTGGGGGCCATTCGTCTGGTTTTTGGCACTGCTGAGCGTGGGGTCGACATTCCGTGGGTCAGCCCCGACTTCGAGTCGAGTCGGCATGGCGTCTACATTGCGGGGGAACTCGGTGGCATGGGCCTCATCAAGAATGCCATCCGCCAGGGTGTGGGTGCCGCCCGTCATGCCATCGGCCGACTGGCCGCGACTCCCGCTGGTGGAGTCGATGTTGTTGTCGTGGGTGCCGGCCCTGCAGGGATCGGTGCCGCCCTCGCTTGTATCGAGCGTGGTGCCACGTACACGCTCATCGATCAGGAAGGGTTTGGCGGCACTGTCGCCCATTACCCACGACACAAGGTGGTGATGACCGAGCCGGTCGACGTACCCCTGTTCGGCCGCATCCACCGTGCCGAGATGAGCAAAGAAGACCTTCTGCACCTGTGGAACCGTGTCGTCATCGAGACTGGGCTCCGGGTAGAGGAAAAGCGCCAGTGTCTCGGCATCGAAGGTGAGGACGGCAATTTCCGTGTCATCACCAATCAAGGCGTCCATACTGCCGCCAAGGTAGTCCTCGCCACCGGCCGCCGCGGCACGCCGCGAAAGCTCGGCGTTCCCGGCGAAGACTCACCGCGCGTTGTCTATCGCCTCGTTGATCCCGAACAATATCGCGACTGCGACGTCCTCGTCGTTGGCGGTGGCGATTCGGCGCTCGAAGCGGCCGAGCTATTGGTTAGGGACGGGGGTGCGCGTGCCCATCTGGCTTATCGCGGCGACGGGTTCTTCCGCGCCAAACCCAAAAATCGCAACGCCATAGAAAAGATGCGCGCGCGCGGTGAGCTCGGAGTTTATCTCGGCACCAGCATGCGTGAGCTCAATGCGACGACCGCGGTACTCACATGCAAGGATGGTGACCTCGAGTTGAAGGCGGATTACGTCATTGCGGCGCTTGGCGGCGAGATGCCAGCGGGTTTTCTGGCCAATCTCGGCATTCGCACCGACCGTTGGTTTGGCAAGCCCCCCGACAAGGGGGAGGAGACGACCCGTGTAAACGGTGGTGACCGCTCGATTCCTTGGATCGGTTACGTCCTCTTCACCCTTTGTGTGGGTGCCATCGCTTGGCTCGCCTGGCATGGGCATGCCTACTATTTTCTCGCCGACGCTCTGCGCGAGGTGTCGCCGCAGCACGAGGCATTGCGTTCGGCTGGGAGTTGGGGGCACGGCATTGGGGTCATCGCCACCCTGATCATGCTCACCAACTTCCTGTACGCGGTGCGCAAGCGTTTGTCGTTGTTGCGTGGACGAGGTGCCATCAGCAACTGGCTTCTGGTGCACGTTCTCGTGGGCCTGTCGACACCGGCGGTGATTGCTTTCCACGCAGTGTTTCACGTCAATAACCTCATTGCCGCTGCGACCTACATTGCCCTGGGGGCGGTGGTGACAACGGGTGCCGTGGGTCGCTATATCTATGGACGTGTGCAAACACGCGGTACCTTCGGTGCCAAGGCGGTAGTTCTTGGCGGATTGAAACGATTCTTGCGCGGCTGGCGAATCATCCACGTCGTACTGGCGGTGGCTTTGGTGATCAACATCATTCTGCACGTCGGCGTCTCGTGGCTCTTGGGGTATCGATGGATCTTCTAACACGACATGTTGCGGTTGTTATGGTTGTTGCTGTGGTGGCCACGATGTCGTTGCCAGCAACTGCCACGGCGCAAATTCTCTCGCCGGGCAAGCTCGGTCGTGCCCACAGTCAGCTCGAAGGCTTGAGCCATTGCACCGAGTGTCATGATCTGGGCAAGAAGATAAACGGCGAGCTGTGTTTAAAGTGCCATGATGGTCTCAAAGACCTTATCGCCAAAGGGCGGGGCCTGCACGCGACGACTGCGGTGAAGGATGCGAGCTGCGTGTCGTGCCACAAGGAGCACCGCGGCACCAACGCGGCGATTGCCGATTGGAACGGCAAGACCGAGAAATTCGATCACAGCCGCAGCGGCTGGGCGCTAGAGGGCAAACACGCGAAGGCAAAATGTGCGGCCTGCCACACCGCCTCTTACGTGACCGACAAACCCTTGCGCGAACGTCTGGCGGCACGGGCAGAGAGCACCTATCTCGGCCTCGTTCGCGACTGCCGGCTTTGCCATTTCGATGAGCATCGAGATCAATTGTCCGGGGGCTGTGACACCTGTCATACGGCCGCCGGATTTTCCCCGGCACCGCGCTTCGATCACGACAAGAGCTTCGTCAGGCGCGGCGCACACAGCAAACTCGAATGTGAAAGTTGTCACCCCAAACTCACGGACACAGAGAAACGGGTTGGGTCCCTGAAACCGAAGAATGCAGAAACATTCGTCAAGTATGCCATCGGTCAGCCCAAGGGATGCACCGCCTGTCATCGCGATGTGCACGCCGGCAAATTCGGTGGTCGCTGCCAACAATGCCATGACGAGGTGAGTTGGCGGCGTATCAGCGGCAAGGCCCAGGATGTGACTTTTCATGACAAGACCCAATTTCCCCTCAAAGGCCTACATCGTCAGGCCGATTGCGGAGGTTGTCACCCGTCCAAACCCGGTGGCGGCATGAAGACGCGCGGTTTGAAGTTTGAACAATGCAGTGATTGTCATGTCGACGCCCACATGGGGCAGATAGCGAAGGACAAAACCGGGGTGGTGCCTTGTCAGTCGTGTCACGATGAGAATGGTTTCTTCCCATCGCGCTATTCTTTGGTGGAGCACCAGACGAGCCGTTACCCGCTCGCCGGCGCGCATCAAGCGGTTGCCTGCAATGGCTGCCATCCCGCTGACACCGAGTTCTTTGCGGAGGCAACGGTTAAGCCCACGAAAAGTGGCCCCGTCCCACGCACACAGTTGTTGAACTACACGCGCCTGCGTCGGCCAGAGCTCGACCTCGCTCGCTGTGGGAGCTGTCATCGCGACCCCCACGTTGGCCAGTTTGCAAGTGGCGATCGAGCCAAGGGCTGCGAGACCTGTCACGTGGTCGCCTCCTTTTCTGAGCTCGTCTTTGATCACGACAAGGACAGCGTCTTCCCGCTCGCAGGCAAGCACCGAGGGCAGAGGTGCGAAGCCTGCCATCGACAGGAGGCCAACGGTGACTCGGTGCTCTATCGCGGTGCCCCGCGCCGCTGTGCCAGCTGTCACACAGATCCGCACCGAGGGCAGTTCAACAGCCAGGCACCCGATGGTTCTGATTGCGGCGCTTGTCACGGCAATGAGGCCTTCAAGCCAACGACCTTCTCGCACACGGACGCGACTCTCACCGATTTTTCACTCACGGGTCGCCACACCGCGGTTGCCTGTGAGCGTTGCCACATCCCCGTGGGCGTCGAGGGAGACAGAACAGCGTGGTATCGAGGGCTGCCACGGCGTTGTCGAGATTGCCACGAGGACGTGCACGCCAAACAATCGGGCAGTGCTCTGGCGCGTGTGGGTGGTTCACAAGCCGACCGGGACTGTTCTGACTGCCACGTGACTGCCGACTGGCACCAGGCCATCTTCGATCACGAGGGTACGGCTTTGCCCCTGCGTGGCCGTCATCGGCAGGTGCCATGTCAGAGCTGTCACCCAAAGGGGATGGGTGCACAGGTAGAGCCCCGTTGCGTCTCGTGTCACCTCGATGTTCATGCCGGTCGACTCGGCAAACTCTGTGAGCGTTGCCACGACAGTACGTCTTTTGCCGAAGGCTCGGGTGTTCTCGCGCATGGTCAGACACGCTTCCCGCTGTATGGTCGGCACCTCATGGTGCCCTGCGATGAGTGCCATCGCGCCCGCGGTGACCGCACCTTCGGCGGCGTGCCGTCCCGCTGCGAGACCTGTCATGCGGATGCATACGCGCGCACCGCGGGTTCCGGTCTCGACCACGTGGCGGCAGGTTTGAGTCGCGATTGCCGCCAATGTCACAACGCCGTGGGGTGGCAACGCGGCCGGCTGCCGGAGCACGAACGCTGTTTCCCCTTGGCGCGAGGCAACCATCGCAGCATTTCATGTTTACAGTGCCATACGACGCTCGTTGGGCTACAATTCGACACGTGCGCGTCATTCACTGCGGCGTGCACGCGGTGCCATCGCTGCTCCTCCATGGATGCTGAACATCTCGGCGAGGAGATGGTGGCTGGATATCAATGCGCCGATCGCAAGTGTTACGAGTGCCATCCCAACGGTGCCGGAGACTGAACATGGCCCACAACGTTCGACCTTGGTTGGCGGCGGTTATTGGCTCGACAATCCTTGGCGGCTGTCTCGACCAGCTCTATGCTCCACCTTACTCGCTCGAACGGGAACGAATCACCCGCAACACCCATACCGATCTGTTTCCGATCGCGAGTGGCGCGCACACCGGGGTGGACTGCAACGCCTGCCATGGTGCTTTTGACACCTTCACGCAATTCGATTGCACGACCACCTGCCATGAACACGCCCAAGCTGTGACCGACGCTTCACATGCCGGCCTCGCTGGCTATGCCTACGGACCGACCACTTGCTACGACTGTCATCCCACGGGCACCGGTTCGATCAGCCGCGAGGATCACGAGCGGTTCTTTCCGATCAAAACAGGCAACCACGGTGGTCTCGCTTGCGCATCCTGTCATGTCGCTGGCGCCGGCTCGTTCTCCTGCATTGATTGTCACGAACATGCCCAAGCAGCGACAGACCTTTTTCATGTCGGTCTCGCCGACTATGTTTACGGACCGACCACCTGCTACGCCTGTCATCCCACTGGGGAGGGGATGAGCCGCGCCCAGCACGATCCGTATTTTCCAATTGTGAGCGGTCGGCATGGAGGCCTTAGCTGCACGACTTGTCACCCCTCCGGCTACGGAACGTTTTCCTGCATTGATTGCCACGAGCATCTCTGCACGTCGATGAACCCAAAACACAATGAGGTCGGCAACTACTCCTGCACGAGCTCACGCTGTGTGAATTGTCATCCCCGTGGTGTGGCGGGGGATGATTGATGGGTTCCCCTCGCAAGCTCACCGTCGTCACTGTCCTCGTCGCGCTGGCCCTTGTGGTTTGGCCTGTTGTCGGCGACGCCAAGAGCAGGCTCGCGTTGCGGGCTCTCGTGACTTACGTTCACGCCGAGCGTGTCTATCTGGATCGTGGTTCAACACATGGCGTTGGGGTGGGTGATGGTGCCAAGGTCACGGCCGGTGGCAAGACGATTGCTCGCCTCGAGGTGTTGGACACCGCCCCACACAGCTGTGTTGCGCGCTATGTCGAGATGACGAGGGCACCGCGGATTGGCGATCCCGCGGTGATTTTGCGTCAACACCGCCCAGTTCGAGACGCGCCGGCCGCCACATTGCGAGCACCTTCGCTTACCGACGGGGTGTGGAAACAGCTGAGCACGACGACCTTCACGAAAATTTCCTTCAATGAGAACAGAGCGCCTGTGCCGGTTCTGCGCCAGGTCCGTAGCAGCGCGTATTTGCGCGGCGTTGCCTGGGTCTACGTCGACGCAAATCCTGTTTCAATTTATCAACGCCAAGAACTCGACGCCAGCGTCCACGGGCCCATCGATGACGACGGTGACTTTTGGGTGGACGCTGACCTGCGGGTCGACGGCCAAACCATACAGCCCGACGGCGCTCGCTTCCGACCCGCCGATCCGTTGCGGGTTGATGTCTACCAGGCTTCTCTCAGTTATCTCGGGGTGTCGAAGCTCGGGTTGGCGCTCGGGCGCATGCCGTCTTCGCGTCTGCGTTTCGGTCTGTACGATGGGGCGGCACTCAGCTACGAGCTCGCCGAGCTCATGAAAGTAGAAGTCGGTGCCGGCCTGCGTCCAGATCTCCTCACCTCGATGCCCGGACTCGATTTACCATTTGCTTCGCTTTGGTTGTCAGGGAGCAAGAACTTTTCATGGGGCTTCGGCTCCTACGGCATGGGTGCCAGCTGGCTCGGGCAGAACGGCAAGAGCGAGGGACTCGAGAGCAGTGCCGGACTCACATTGGGTGTGGGTAGACGTTGGTGGATCGACGCAGAAGCCGGTTTGTTGGTCGTCGACGGTGCCGCGTCGGCCGTTACTCTCGATCGGATGACCGTGACCTCGTCGTACCGCGTTCTCGAGACAACCACCCTTCGTATTGCGGCACGGCGCTGGCAAGATCCACCACTCGCGAGTGCGAGCGTACGGCTACCGGCAGGGTATCTCGACAACAGCGGCACTTGGGATACCTACGCTGCGCTGGACACCGCCCTAGGTCGCGTCGGTCCTCTCGCACTCACCGCCAACATCGCTGGTGGCGGCGTCACCGATGCAACTTGGTCAGATCCGCGTCTGTGGGTTGCGCCGTCGCTTGCCATGGTCGCGTCCAACTGGTGGCGAATGCGACTGAGTCTCGGCTATCGGGGAGAGTTCGGCTTGTTACCGGCACAGTACGGGGAGATTGGCGTTGGTCTCGAGCCCACCACTTCGCTGCGCGTCGACTTGTGGCAACAGATTGGGGTGTTGTTGCCCACAGAAAGTGGCGATATGTTGATCTCCACCTCGAGCTGGATCGCTCTCGCTTGGGCGGTCGCGCCGAGCTGGAGTCTGGGTCTGCGCGGCCGCACGATGTTTGGCGAGGCTGGGAATGGATTCGAGACGCACCTGTGGTTGTCCGCACACGACTGGTTGTGAATATCATACGAAAGCGCTGTTGGGGCAGTTAAGAAACAACGAGGAGAATAGCATGCGGGTATGCGAGGTTGGTCGATTCTATTGCCGTCTCTCCTTGGTGCTTGCGTTGGGCTTGGTTTGCAACTGTGCTGACAAGGTTTCAACCGTTGGGGCCGTTTGTGACAGCGACACGTGCCCAAAACCCAACACCCATTGCGTCGAACACGACAAAGTGGCCGTTTGTGAGTGCATACCGGGCACAGTTCCGCACGACGGCACATGCGTTCACCAGGGCAGCTGTGTCGTTGCAGGTTGCGGGGATCATGGAACCTGTGACACCGATAGCGGTGTTTGCGAGTGCCTCATGGGCTATGACGGCCTCGATTGCGTAGACTGCGCCGCCAACTATCACAGTGACGGGGCCGGGGGTTGCACCACGGACCCCTGTGTCCCCTCTCCATGTGAAGAGGGCAAGGTGTGCGTCATCGAGGAGATGAACGCCGTCTGTAAGTGCCCCGCGGGCAGTCATGAAAGCCTGGGGGTTTGTGTCGCGAACACCTTCTGCGACGAGTTGTCCTGTGCGGGCCATGGCAATTGTGATGACACCTCCGGAGTCGTTGTTTGCGATTGTGCCCCAGGCTACGCCGGCGTCTCGTGCCAGGTGTGCAACGATGGATATCACGGTGATGGTTTGGGGGGATGCACCGATGATCCCTGCATTCCCAATACTTGTGTCAGTCCCTTCGTGTGCATTGCCGTGGAAGGTACGGCATCCTGTGATTGTCCTGCGGGCTTTCATGCCGACGCAGGCGATTGTGTGATGGACACTTTCTGCACTGTCACAACTTGCGCCGGCCACGGCGACTGCAGCGAGGTCGAGGGAACTACCCGGTGTGCTTGCGATCTGGGGTGGGCTGGGTTGCATTGTGACGGTTGTGCCGTCGCGGATGGCTACCACGACGATGGTGCCGATGGATGCACGCTAGATCCGTGCTTGCCCAATCCCTGCATCGGGGACCATCGCACTGTTTGTCTCAGTGATGGCGGCAATACCACCTGCACTTGTGACTTCGGCTACCATGTGGTTGTCGATCTTTGCCTCATCGACGAAGTTTGCAACACCGGTACCTGCTCGGAGCATGGGGAGTGTACAGTCATTCTCGGCGAGACCCACTGCTCCTGCGACGATGAATGGATGGGCGAACTCTGCGAAAGTTGCAACGTCATCGGTGGATACCATGACGACGGTCTAGGGGGCTGCACCCAGGATCCGTGCCTGCCGAACCCCTGTCGTGAGACCCACAAGACCGTTTGCGCGGGCGAAGGCACGACTTATCTTTGTAGCTGCGATCCCGATTTTCACCCTGACGAGGTGGGCGGTTGCACGGACGATCCGTGTGTGCCCAATCCCTGCGGTGTTGAGGACCCGGCCTGTCGCGACAATGGTGGCGAACCCGAGTGCTTCACCCCGGTTTGCGACGACTCAAATCCCTGCACAGACGATTTCCTCGACGGTGCGAACTGTGTTTTCGAACCCCTCGACGACGGTGATCCGTGTACCACCACTGTCTGCGTGAGCGATCAGACATGCTTGTTGTCGGTCTGTCAGGGGGGCGACGTGGTCACCTGCGACGATGACAACCCGTGCACGCAAGACAGCTGCAACGATATGACAGGCTGCGAATGGGTTGACGACGACGGTGTTGTTCCCGATGATCTCGTTCCGTGCACCGATGACGCATGCCTTGCGGGTGAGGCATACCACACCCCTGTGGATGCCTACTGCGACGACAGTGATTGGTGTACCGGCGAAGATTTCTGTGCGCCGAGTGATGTCGGAGCGGATGATGATGGTTGCGTTATTCGCGAAATCCCACAACCACCACGTCCCGCGACGTTCTGCTCCCACTGGTTATGCAACGGCAGTAGCGAAGGCTTCGACCTCGTTACCGAGGCCGAAGGCACCGAGTGTGATGACACAATAAACTGCACCACAGGAGACGTCTGCACCGCATCCGGGGCCTGTGTCGGTACGGTGGTGGATGACTGTTTTGGTCCCGCCGATTGTGACAACCCGGTGTCTTGGGATGAGGATGTGGACATGGCACCGGCTATGGTCAACGGGGCCTTGCTCTATAACGGAAGTACGTCGTTTCCCAACTCCGGCAGCAGCAGCACCATCTATATCTACATGCGTTCACAGGAGACCGGGAAATACACCCGCCTCGAGACCGTGACCTTCGGATCCTGGAATGGTTCGGCCTATGTTTTGAGCAGTAGCGGCGAATCGGCAGATCGCGTCTACAACATTCCCTTGATGCCCGGAGTCTACGACGCGGTCTACATGCGAGGCGGCACCCTCTCAGGTGGAATATATTACGAGCACGTCGAGAATGACTCCTACCCCATAGGTGA
>MGST01000039.1 GCA_001798605.1 Deltaproteobacteria bacterium RIFOXYA12_FULL_58_15
CAAGGACTGCAACGTCTGCGGTGCCGACTGCCAGGGTGCGGCAGATCCCCAAGGTACTTTGCGGGTGTCAGAGTGCATGTTGTGCCTCAACTGCCAAGAGGGCTGTCAGCGCGGAGGCATCCATTACAAATTCCTGCCTTCTCCTGAGTTGACCACCGACCGCTTGGATCTGACTCGGCGGCACACCATCACCGCTGTGGCCGCAGGCCTCATGGCAGTTCCCTTGCTGCGCACCTCGGATGGTGTCGATCCACGGCCACACCCACACCGTATTCGGCCGCCCGGTTCGGTCCCGGAACACGACTTCCTCGAGCGCTGCGTCAAGTGTGGCGCTTGCATGAAGGCATGCCCCACAGGCGGTTTGCAGCCTGCGTGGAATGAGGCGGGTTTGGAGGGATTGTGGACTCCCATCTTGGTGCCACGCATTGGCTACTGCGAGCACGACTGCACCCTGTGCACACAAGTTTGCCCGACCGATGCCATTATGCCGCTCACCCACACCGAAAAGGTCGGACAGCCGCCGGACAAAGAGCCAGTTCGCTTGGGGACTGCGTTCTTCAACCGCGGCCGCTGTTTACCGTGGGCCATGGACACTCCGTGCATTGTTTGCGAAGAGGTTTGCCCCACATCACCCAAAGCTATTTACTACAAGCTCGAAACCGTCACCGCTCGCAATGGTGAAGAACGTACCCTCAAACGGCCGTTTGTCGATCCTGATCAATGCGTCGGTTGCGGAACCTGCGAGAAACACTGCCCCGTCTTCGACGAGGCGGCAGTACGCGTTTCATCCGTGGGCGAAACCCGCGATATCAGAAATCGCATTATGCTCAAGGGCGGGCGGGTCTGAGTTCTCCGCGAGTGATGGATCTGTCGCCAAAAATACAAATGCCACACAGGAGCGGTGGCTATCGATAGTCGCCGATCAGAACAAAGCCGGCCCAATGGGCGGGATGCGAGAAGTAACGCCGTGCCGACAACGCCGCCTCGCGCAGAGCTTCCCCCGGCGAGTTGTGGCGAATTGAACGATAGAATCGTTTCATCAGCACGGCTGCCGCCAGATCGGACACACGATTGGCGGATGCGATCACCGTTCTCGAGCCCGCCGTAAGAAAAGCGCCCCCGAGTCCCAGCCACTCGTTTCCGTGTTGCGCACTGATGGCCGAGTCACAGGCGCTCAGGGTTACCAGACGTGGGGCATGGGGAAGCGAGAAAACCTCATGCAGTTCCAACCGACCGTCATTTCGTGCTTCAATCGCTCGCCCGTCCTCGGTCTCTGGTGGCCACAACACGATCGCGCTCGAGAGTGGATCCGTTGGGTCCAGTTCACCATGAGCTGCGATGTCGATGGCATCCGCTCGCACCTCACGCAGTGTTGCTTCGCTGGCTGCCGCACCGACGTTTGCCCGGGTGCCGGCAATCGACGCGGCCTCGAGGCCAGAAAACGGCAAGTCGGCGGAGGGGGCAAACACGGAGATGTGCTCGGGCCGGCCAGGCACCGCTTGTTGCAATTGATCGAAAAGGATCGAACCCGATGGGGCTCTTGCGATTACGAAGTGCTGCAACATCGGTTCACCGTCCTTGTCGGGCAACGCAGCAAACGGCAGGTGGTGCAGAGGCCCCTGCGGCAACACCACCACTGTGGTCGCCTTCTGCAGTCGTGGCCGCAGAGGCTTCATTAGCACATCAGCGAGCTTGGCCAGTTGATCTTCCACGGCTCCAAAGGCTCGTATGGCGAGACGGATACGTCCCACCCGATCAGACAACTCAACCCGCGACAACGCAATAGAGACAACATCCGCGGAGCTCCCATCAATGGCAATGACTGTGGTCTTGTTCCGACCAACGAAGAATGAAAGCACCACGGTGCCCGCCGGCAACACGCGTTGCAATTCCTCGAGGGATGCGGGGGTGATGGTAAATATGCGGGCTAGCCGAGGGTATCGCTCCCGCAACGCTTCCATGACGACTCGATGTGCGTCTTCGGCCTCCCGCAGTTGTTTCGCGGCACCCTCGACCTCCAAGAGCACATCTCTGCTGGCCGCCACCACCGCTTCTTTTGCGCGTAGCTCTGCGGTCAATTTCGCTTTTGCGTCGTCGCTGGGAAGCTCGATAGTTCGCCCAGCAAGTACGTCCAACATATCTCTCGCGCGCGACCGCTCAATGTATGAATAGGCCCGCCCCGTATCACCCGCGGCGATAGCCAAATCAATCGCCGCAGCATACAGATCATCGCGACTGTGAGTGGTTGACTCATTTGATTGACCGCGCCCCAATCGTTCAGCCACCTGCAATGCTTGTTCAAACAACCGGCTGGCCTGTTCGCTGTCCCCTGCTTGCTCTGCTTTGCGGCCGAGCGCGTACACAGATCGCCATTCAATCTCCGGCACTGATGCTTTTCGCGCGATCTGTGCAGCCTCAGCGTAACGCTCACTGCTCTCGGGGATTCCCAGTGCATCGAGAATCTCGCCGGCGGCAAACAACGATTCGAGTTGATTGTACTGCTCGCCAATCGAACGACTCAGCGCCAAAGCCTCATTGACCCGCTCGAGCGCCTCCCTGTCGTTCCCTTGACGATGCAGGGCCACGGCAAGATTGCGCAGATCATATGCGCGCCCTTCCACGCTGCCGAGCTCTACATCAAGCACCAGTGCATCGCGAAAGATGGCTATCGCCTCGGTGATCCGTCCGGCCTCCCGAAGAATCTTTCCAAGATTGTTGAGCTGGGCAGCCTCCTCCGACCGACGGCCGGTGGCTCTTGCGAGCTCGAGTGCGTTTCTCGCAAGCTCCTCCGCCCTCATCAACTCGCCCTGATTGAGAGCAACGAGCGCCGCGAGACTCACTGCCTGGGTCTCACGAAACGCATCCTTCGCCGCACGCGCCATTTTCAGGGCTTTCTCCTGCCAATCGAGGGCACGCCTGTAGCTGCCGCGATACCAATAGAGTCGGGCAATCTCCAGGGTGACGTCGATTCGAGTGCGCTCTTTGACCGATTCCCCCAGAGCCTCAATGAGAAACGCGCGCTCCAATGCTTGATCGTAGGCACCGCGTTTGCGGAAGACCGTGACGATGTCGAGCATTAGACCAGGAGCGAGATCTTGCGCCTTCACCGCTTCGGCAATGGCGAGGGCCTTCTCGAATGATTTGAGCGCTTCTCCGTAATTGCTGAGCACATCACGGTACAGAAAACCGAGGTGACGCCACGGCGCGATCTGTTCTTTGGGGTCAACCTTGCCATACAACTGCGCAGCTTCGTTGTACCAACGAATTGCTTCGTCGTATTCATAGAGGCCGCGGTGGGTGGTCGCCCTCTTGCTCGTGCAGGTCGCTTGCAACAAGAGGTCCTTTCCTTCCACGGCGTGCTCAACACATCTCTTTGCGGCATCAAGCGATTCGCGCGGACGATTCGCTTGCTCCAAGGCAACCGCGAGATCCAACGCGGTCTTGGCCGCCGAGGAGAGATCACCTTGCTCTACATAG
Source organism: Deltaproteobacteria bacterium RIFOXYA12_FULL_58_15 (assembly GCA_001798605.1). GTDB lineage: Bacteria > Myxococcota > XYA12-FULL-58-9 > XYA12-FULL-58-9 > XYA12-FULL-58-9 > XYA12-FULL-58-9. Next base: position 3,478 of record MGST01000039.1, read on the forward strand.
ATATCGTGGACTGCCTGGTAGAGACGCGCCGCTTCTTCGGGCTCATCCAAATTTCGGTGTACGACCGCCAGGGTTTTTTGGTATTGGATGCGGCGTGTACCCAAAGAGGAACCGAGCTTGGCATGCTTGTGCTTCGAGGTTGCCAACAATGCTTGGCTCTGATCGCGCAACAAAAAAACGATCGTATCATCCACTTCGGCAAAGTAACTCTGTGCCGCCTGCCAGTTCTCCCGCTTCCCCGTATTGCTGCCTTCCTTGAACTGATTAGCTGCCTCCGTCACCAAACGGATGAGCTCCCCTAAGGCAAAGTCGACCCGCTCTACCGGGGTCATTCCACCAAAACCCAAGAGCGATGCGGACGTTCCCTCTTGGCGCAAACTCTGCCAAACAGCGGTAGCTATTCGGCTCTCTTCTAACCCTTTCTGCACCACTCCGACCAGCCCCCGCCCAAGTGTCTCGGCACCAACAATCAAGGTCGGCACACCAGCCAAGAGAAAGGCCTGTGCCACTGCTCGCCGCAATCGTGCACTCACGGCAATACCGTCAACAATGACAACGGGAGCCGAGATGGTGGTGGCAGAAATCTTATCGAGGTCGAGCCCACTCTTCCCGACGGCATCGGCAGCGACTAATACGACCTGCGCAAGCCCAGGCCGTCCTCTGGGCGCGGACGAGAGAGCACCGTGGGCACCGAGGTACAATATCGAACTCCGAGCCCCCTGCTTGCCAAGCGCCTCTGCGTTCGCCGCGTAAGTCGCAACATCATCGATAGGGAGCTCGCTGCCGAGAGATACAATTCCACCCTTGCCAATCTTGCGCGTTTGATAGGAAGCAACGAGGTAGGTCGCGGCCAACACTTCGCTGACCTCAAAGCTTTTCCCCAAAGAGCCTTGACCATAGCGAAGCGTCCCCAGGGGCTCGTCCCACAACTCGCCGGCATCCACGTAGAGAGTAATGGCTTCACCACCAGAGAGGTGCGCGAGCAATGCTTCCGGAATGCTACCATCGAAGGTTCCGCCCACCACGTGGGACACGCCGTTGACATCGATTGCGAAGAAATGGGTCTGTTCTGGCAACGGCGCGAAGATCTGCACCAACACGTGCTTGCCCTCGAGACTGTTCTGAACCTCAGCCACGGTGGTCGGTTGCCCCTCCAGTGCTAATGCCAAGGCCGAGGCCTTCTTCAAGGCGGCGGCATATTTCTCCGGTTCATCTCGCAAACGGCGCAGGATTGTCCACGAGTCGACCTTCACAGCGCGTTCAACCGAAGGCTGCAGGGACAACAACCGGTCGCGCTCGAGCAAACGCCAAGCTCGCACCGCATCCCCTCGCGCTATCAGACGACCGGCGGCCGCAGCCACGAACGCGTTGCGCTCGATTGCGTGTGCCGGCTGCGGCACCGCCTCGAAGGAGTCGATCGCTGCGTCAAGCCACTCAACATTGGGCCCCGCCGCTCTCTCACTACCTAGCCACAAAGACCGATCGAAACGGAAACGCCAATTATTGGGCATCTCACTGGGGGCGAGTTGTGCTTCTGAGGTCTCTCCCACCAGCCCCAAGACGCCGGGCAATACGTTGGTTTCCCCGGTGACATCCGAAACCCCCAGGCGAGAGAGAGCCAGAGCGGCATCAAGGTGCTCTACCCTCTTGTCGAGCTCACCCAACAGGGCGGCAAACCGCCCGGCAGTGTCCGGAGCATTGATCTTTGGCACAACGGTTGCCTCGAACACCTCCTGCAGGGACAACCAACGACTCAGTCGCTGGCTAAGCTCTGGGCGAGCTGCTGCTGTGGCTCCAGAGCCCAAGTGCGCGGTGAGCAAAGCCTCTGCAGACGAAAGCTCGGTGCGGACGTCGGGAGTTTCCAGCCAAAGCTGCGCAAGCGATTCGAGAATGATGACGACGTCAGCCCACGCCTGCAGCTCAGTCGATCCGGCGGCGGTGCACATCACGCCCGGCGCATTGGGATCGGGTTGCACACAACCACTGAGAGCCATGCCGATCGTCAATGCCTCGAGCCAGATCTTTTGCGCCCCGGTGGCATCGCCAACTCTCGCATGCAGCAGCGCGCTCTCGTGTAGGGCGAGCAGCAGCTCAAGCTGCACCCGGCCGCCTCGTTTTGGCTCAGCGCCCGCGGCGCGAACGATCTCAACCCGTCGACCATCGAGGCGCAGCGCTGCCTGGATCTCACCGCGACGGACGAGCAATCGTGCCATGGCCGCGCGGGCGATATCCTCTTCCTGATTTGCCGAGAAACCACAAATAGCACCGGTGACACTCTTGGCATTGGTTGGAAGCTCTTGCTCAAGCATGCCAATCCGCACGGGTATCCATGCGAGCAACCGCAACGCCGGCTTTTCCCAGCAGTACCGTGCATCCCCTGGCCCCCTTTGCTGTTCAAGATTCTGTAGGAGCTCTCCCCAGACCACCAACGCTTGTTCATCCTTCCCCAACTGTTGCAGGGAAAGGGCTTTGCCACGCAGCATTGGAATGACCCGCTGCCAATCCTCACGCTCAACGTAGATGGCCCGAGCGCGCTCATACCACTCGGCGGCTCGATCATAGTTCTTTGTCAACAATCCCAAGGCCGCATTGAGCGCAGCCATTGTCCCGAGCCGGGGTTTGCCAACAAGCGAGTCCGCAAGCGCAAAGGCTCGCTCTGCGTTCTTCTGGGCGAGTTCAAATGCTTGCTCGCGCATTGCCGCCTGTGCATATCGCTGGAGAAAAATGAGCTCGGTGATCGGATTCCTAAATGGCACACCCGCCTCCTCACGGGCGCGGTAGGACACGAGGGCATCATCGGTCTTTCCTATTTTGAACAACACATTGGCATAGTTGAGTCGCGACGCGGCCCACAACTCGACATCGTTGGTTGGGTCCAAGAGGGACCAGGCTATTGCGTAGGAATCGCTCGCTCGGTCGAGCCAACCCCCACGGGCGTCACGTTCATTCCATTGCTCTCGGATCCAACCGAGCGTCAGGTGTGCAGCACCGAGGCGTGAATCGAGTTCGAGGGCCGCCTCGATCTCACGCTCTGCGCGGTTCAAAGACGGAGGTGAACTGAAAGTGAGAGCGTAACCGTAGCCATAGCGCGCAAACTTGTCGCGGGGGTCCGTCTCTGCTGCCGCTTCGTACTCACTCAACACCTTCTCGAGATCACCCAGCCCCGCCGACAGCTCAATGTAACGCCGATGGGCATAAACGAGCTCGCGATTGTTGCGAAGCAAACGCGCATAGCTGTCCCGTGCGGTGGCAATGTCACCGGCTTCTTCCTCACCACGTGCCTTCGATAGCGCGATACGGGTCAACCCATGCAGTGCGCGCGAACGCAGCTTGGGACTCTGAGCCAGCTCAGCAATGATTTGCTCGTAGGCAAGAATGGCCGCAGGTGCGTTGCCTTGCTTCTCCGCAGATTCCCCCAGATTGATCAGGGCCTCCGCACGAATTGCCGGATCAGCCACTTCGTCGGCAATGCGTCGCCAGCTTTCGAGGGCCACCCCGTGGTGCTCAAGTCGCTCCTGTTCACGGGCAAGCGCCACGGCTGCCGGGGCGGTGACCGCAAGAAGTGTCGCGTTGTCACGGATGATCTGTTCAAAACCTGCCGCACCGTTTATACCGGCGTGTTGGCGCGCCGTCTCAATCCACCTTTGTGCAGCGCGTTGAACATAGTGCCTTTCCCCGGGCAGCTCCTGCAACGTGGAACGAGAGATGTGTGCCACCGCGTCAAGGTCTCCCATGAGTGCAAACACCTCGCCGAGACGATCTCGGGCGCGCGCCTTGTCCTCATTTGGCACATCATCACCTCGTGCTATTACGGAAAAGACCGCGGCGGCGCTCTGCCTGTCGCCAAGCGCGTAGGTAGCCTCAGCCTTGGTGAGCGTCGCTCTCGTGACAACCGCGGGTTGGTTTGCAAATCGTTTCTCAACGGCAGCGATTTCCCGCAAACGTTCTTTCGTAAATGTTCTCTCCGCTTCCTCGCGGATCATCAACTCGCCGCGCAGTCGTTCAAGCATTTGCAGGCGCTGGATCTCGACAAGAGATACACCCGCGAGAAGTGATCCAGACGCTTCTTCGGCAACTCGCTGGAGCTCGGCAACGGCGTCGGAATATCGCTCCCGCTCAGCCAGCTCGCGGGCGAGCTCGTATCGAGCGGACGCTGAAGCGGTTGGTGTCGTGGCCACCAAGTAGCGCAGAGCAAGCTTTCGCAGAGCCGGATTGGTCTCGGCTCGGGCCGCTTCCAATATGCCTTCAGGACCCGCATTGGTGTGAATCATACCATCAGTGGGAAGCGCATAGATTTCCAGATCGCCAAAACCCGAAGTCGTGTAGACAAACCAATCATTGGCCATGGACGCAAAAATCTCGCCACCGTCCCCGGCGGTCAGCGGCTCTGCGAGCGGCGGCTTTCCAGACGCAAAGGTCGTCCTGTCAAAATCTAGGGCCCACAGGCTCGGGGCGTCATCCACGTCAATGACACCGTCGCCAGTTTGGTCGTCGACCCAGCGGGCAAAAAGAATTCGCGTTCCTTGGGCACCCCGCGCAACGCGAGGAATTCCTTCGGTGTAGGCACCATCTGTCACTGCGGCAACTGCACCGTCCTTGACACGCAGGCCGTACAACCTTGGCCGCGGCCGCTCATCCAGTGCGACGTAAAACAAATATTGACCGTCAGTCGCGACGGCTGGGTCCCATCCCCGCTCAACCACAGTGCGGCGTACGCCGGATTCGAGATCGAAGCAGTCAATGCGTTCCGGCGCGCCCCCGCGTGCTCGCGCTGTGAAATAGATGGTCTTGCCATCGGCGCTCCAGGTCGGCGCGCGGTCAGCGGTGTCCCTATTAGTCAGGCACCGCTTGCCACTGCCGTCAACATCCATGATCCAGATGTCGCCTTTGACATCATCGACCTGCGATGTCCATGTTATCTGCCTGCCCGTCGGTGACAGCTCTGGGTCGGTGTCATCGGCAGATTGCGTGGTGAGCCGAACAGCAGCACCACCCTGCAAGGGTCGCTTGTATATGTCGAGGTTACGCTCGACCACCGCAGCATAAACAACCATGCCGCTCGCGGGCACAATGGACGGAGCCAAATCATCGTTGGTGCTCTTGATGATCGGCACCGGATCCTGAAACACGCCAGCCCGTGGGGCGGGAAACTCCGGTCGCACTGCTGTGCCCGTGCTGGCAGCGCAGCCCCAAGACATCGCCACCGCCATGGACATGATTTGAGCTGGCCGCATCATTTTTTGGCCCATGTCCCGTCAGTCCCCTCGTACCAATCGCCAGGATGAGCCCTCTCGAGAATCAGTCGATGATAGAGTTCGACGATCTGCGGTCGGTCTGCCACAGTGAGCACCGGGTCGATGCCGATGGCCCAGTCAATAATCGCACGTCGGTCGGCGTTTTCCTGATCAATCAACGTCTTCCTGAGCAGGATGAGATCTTCAGAAGGGGCGTCACAAGGCCGTATCGTCAAAATCGCACCACGCGCCTCACCCAGGCAACCTGCCACCTTCAAATCGCCGATGTCATCTCGATTGTACAGTTGCCTTCGACGGGCAGCGATTGCTCGACTCTGCAGATCGTCAGCTGACCCTGCGTGCACCCCACCCCCTCGAGAGCGGACCGACGCGACGAGCATCTGCTCCTCCGACAACGGCTCAGCTTCCCCCATGAGCTGCTTCTCGAGGGTCGTCTTCTGCCCGATGACAATCTGGTTGGTCTTGATGCCGCACGCCGCCCCTCCCAGAACAAGGGCAGCAAACAAAGAGGAAGATTTATTCAGCATGATTCCACCCCAATAGTGGTGCGATCGCTTTGTCTATCTGCGGTTGGGCATATGCGTCCAGATAATCCCCCAGCGGGTATCCGCGCAGAAGCTCCCTATTGATGTTCGGATAACCAATGTTGGTACCGGGAATGCGAATGATGGTCGACACGTCCAGGTCCATGTTGAGGTTTTCGAATTTGATCCATGTACGCACCTCATCAATCTTCACCAGCCACAACTGCGCACCCATCGCTCCCGTTGGATCAATCAACAGAAGAAACCGCTCAAAGGTCTTCGAGCCAATCTTGGTGACGTTCATGTACATGGTGAGATCGCGTCCCTGTGGTGCGGCAAGGAAGGAAAGCTGCATGTCCGCGTTGAGCTCCGAGTCAGACCCCGGTTGGAGATTGAGCGCCTCGAAATAACTCGCATCAAGGTTCGAGACCTTGAGACCGAAGTCCGCTCGGGCCGAGGCGTCCCGTCCAATCTGGAGCGCCATGTTGCCATTGACGTCTCCCCCGAGGACGTGCAACGCCAACCAGTCGACGAGGAGCATGCCGTCGTCAATCCTGCCTTCGAGCTCGAAGTCGGCGATGTTAATAGGGCCGGCAATGATTCGATGGGCCGTCAGCCCTGGGTTTTTGCGATAGGAACGCAAACGATCGTAGAATGCGGGACGTGCTGGCCTCTTGCGCACATCGTCGGCCGATGTGACCAAGGCTAGAACACCACTGCCGATTTTGAGGTTGCGGCGCAGGATCGTCGTGTCGTCGCGAGGATCAAAGGCAAACTTGATGTCGATGGGCAAGGTTCCTGACAGATCTTCGAGGAGAGTTGTTCTTGTTTCAGTGCCGACAGTTTCCTTTTTGCGAAAATTCAATTCGTCAGTGGTCAAGCCCCCATCAAAAGCGATGAGCCCATTTTCCGCACGCACGTTGCCAGCGATGCTCGCCGCACCGGAGAGTTCAGGTCCGCCCTCAGTGAGTTGGCTAAGCTCGTCGGCCAGAAAAATGCCGGCATTCCATCGCAAAGCCGCGGTGAGTCCGGGCATGCCCGGGCTCGTCCAACCTTGGGTGAGGACAAATCGCAGCGGCTTGGCAATCACACCACTGGCGTCGAAGCTAAAACCAGGCTCTGGTGCACGAACACCGAAGTTGTCGAGGGAGAGATCGCCACCAAGGCGATACGTTAGCGCCAGGTTAGCTGAAGCGTTCTGCACCGGTTTTGCCAGAGGTTTTTGCTCCAGAAACTCGATCTCACTGCTCAGTCCAAGCTTGAATGTACCGTCGGAAAAGGAGAAGGTCAGATCATTGCGCAATCCCTTGGCATTGACCGGCGTGCGCAACTCGTTGATCGCAGTGGTAAGGGTTATGCGTGGCCCATTCTTCTCCAGGGCGATGCCAAAATCGAGACCGAGACCGGAGAGACTCGCCTGGGGCATTTCCAGATCGACGCCCAACAGGCTGAGGTCAATATTGGCAACAAATGGCATGCCTGATCTGAAAGCCGCCTCCCAGCCGTCTAAATACTGGGCCAGTGCCTGCAAGCGCACTGCCATATCCGCTGACTCTATCTTGGTTGGCATTGCCTGCTTGGCGAGACTCTTGTGCGGAACCACACCGTCGATCCGCAAGCGTAGCTCCGCCTTCCCGGCAACCGTTAACTGTGGCAGTGAGTTCTTTGGAGCCAGGTTCAAGGCACGCGCAAGATCAGTGACGGCGATCCGGAGAACAAAATCGTCAAAGCGCGGCGCGCTACCCAATGCCTGGTCAATGAGACCGCTACCTTCAATGACCAATGCGTCTGACGTGGATAGACTGAGCTTCTCGAGATCGATTCGTTGACCATCGCGGGAGACAATGAGCTGCAGCGACGTACCCGTAAGGTCCACAGCCCCGGGACCTGGGAGAACGTTCACGGCGGGAAACGAGGTGACGAGCTTCGCGTCAACGCGCTCACCCGCCATATCCCAGGCTCTTGCGCCGAGTTGAAGATTGAAGCCATCCACTTTGACCTTGGGCGTGGTGATGTTGGCAAACAGCACACGGAGATTGGCAACCAAAGGATTGGGCGTGCTCGGCCGTTTCTTCATGACCAAGTCGTCAACCCACGAGGCTGGTGTGCTCATGTCCATGTCGAGACGCAACCGATTGACCCGCCCCCACGATCCGCCGGCAGCGTTGGCGCGGACCCGCAGGGTACTGTCAATATCGCCCGCCACCTCGCCGCCAAACCAGGGCGTCATGGGAGCGCGAATATTGAGTCCGACATCCAGATCACGGATCAATTGCCCGGCGGCCGCCACCGACACCGCTGAGGTCTCCAACGCCACGTTGGCTTTGCCAGCTTCACTGGTGAGGTGCACCCCAAAATTCAAATCCGCAACATCGAGGTCTTTGAGCTTAACTCGCACGTCGGCAAGAACCACGGCAAGATTCGCCGAGGTGTAGGCGAGGTCATGCTTGTCCGCCGCCAACAAGAAAGGTTTGGCGCTCACAGACAAACCACCGGAGAGCTCTAAACCGCGGACGAATGCGGCAACGAAAGGTTCGAGCTCGCCCAAGTCGGAGGCGATCTCGAACAGGTCGACTCTGACTTGAGGTGCGGTTAGCAGCTTTTCCATTTTGGCGGCAACCTCGATCCGGGTTCCCTCTCCAACGCCAAGCAACAACCTTGAGAGGGTTGCCGATTGGGCGAGCAGATCAGCAGACACCTCGATCACACTGGAAGCGTGCACCGGCGGAAGGTTCTGCTCGTTTTCGACAACAGCATCGGCCAACCAATCGAGTTGGAGCTCGATGTTTCCAAGTCCACCCGATTTCACCGCAATGCCCAATCGTTGTTCAACCTTGACTTCGCCCGGCACGGCGGCCCCTGTGAGAGTGAGTCGCGAGGGATGGCCCAATGTTCCAACAACCAACGCATCCGATTCAGAGTCGCCATCCTCCACAGTTCGATCGCCGAGGCCAACCCAGAGGTCGAGATTCATCCACTTGGCTTGCCCAACAAAGGCAGCTTCGACTCCAAACCGATCGATGGCAAAATTGAGGTCGGATCGTACGACGCGAAAGGAGCTGACTGTTATAGCGAGACGCTGCAGCTCCACGTAGACGGGTAGCGACGGTTGCTCGAGTGGTTTCTTCTCGTCGGACTCTGGCTCTGGCTCTGGCTCTGGCTCTGGCTCTGGCTTAGCCGGCGGCCGCAGAGCTAGCAGAAGAGCGTCCATGTTACGGCCGTGGTCGTTTTCTTCAACGGTGAGCTCGATTCCCTCGAGAGCAACCTCGGGGATCACAACTCGCAGGCGCAATAGACTCAACGTTGACCAATGCAGCGCCAAGCGCTGAAAGGCGACGGTGTCGTGTTCGAATCCAGGCAAGGGGCCTATGCGCAGAGGCCCGAGCTCGATGCCGGAAAGCAACGAAATGCTCAGGTCGCCGATTTCCACCGAGGCCTGCAGACGCCCAGCCAAGTCATCTTGAACCATGCTCCGCAGACGACCGTCATTGAAGTACAGCCGCAAACAGACCAGGACGGCGACGGTGAGCAGGCATGCCGCTCCTGCGGCTATCCCGACGGCTGCGGCAACACGCCGAAGCATACGAAGCCAGCGGCGCCTCTCCTTTGGCCCGATTTCCCCGGGTGGGACGTTGTGGTCGTGGGCAGAGTTCATTGTCATGGAATTAGATGACCGCCATGTTCGTCCTAATTCATACCCTGACCCAGAGCTAGGTAGTAGACTTTGGGTGCAAAAGGCGACGCTTGCAGCCGAGCCCCGAGGGGTGTAATCCCAGCAGGTTGTTGGCCTTTGTCTGGTCGGCCGACGCCGGAGGAAATGATGCAAAGACTACATTCCATTATTGCCGTGGGTGCGATTCTCTTGGTGAGCGGCCTCGCGAACGCCGCAGACACCCTATTGGTGAAAACCGACGGCAAGCTGGGGGCGGGAATCGCCACCAAGCACACAATTGCAGGAAACACCTTGGTACTCGAGCTTGCAGCGGGAGCCGACGGCGCGGCATGGGCCCGGACCATAAACGAACGACTCACCGGTGCCAAGGCGACCTTTGTCGGCGGCAAGCTCAGCATCTTTGGAATTCCCCCTGAGACTCTTATCGACCAGCTGACCAGCCTGTCCCTCGAAGGTGACGCTGATCCCTTGGCAGAGCTCGGAGCCCTTGGCGGAGGGATCGCCGCTGTCGACGCTCCCGAGGGAGGTGGATCGATTCGCGCCTCCAAACCCTCTGACATTGCGATGGCCGAAAGCACCCATGATGCTGACGAATATCACGAGGCTGATGTCGTAGAGGTCAAAAAGGGAGTATTTCCCCAAGTGGTGCTCAAACTGAAGATGCGCAAACCAGGGCGAAAGAGTCCCCTCAAGAAAGACTTACGTTGGGGCAAAGTCATTGACGCAACGGTCATGTACAATAGCCGAGGCGGCGCCGTCGATTACGGCGACGCCAGCAATCAGAATTTGCTGATTGGTTGGTATCTCACCCCTCGCGATCGCGTCAGGGTCCATCTCGTTGGCAAAGGCGGCACTTACTCGATCGATTGGCTCTCCAGAGAATAATCTGTTTGCTCGAGAAACCCGTCAGCCTCACAAATAGGAAATCTTGCCGCCCTTTTCTTGCCGGGCTTGCTTCTCGGCTTGAGTCTCATTGAGCAAGGCGTCGAGTTCACCACTGACGTCATCACCACCATCGCCAAGACCGCCAAGACGTTGTGTCTCACTGAGCTTTGCGACAACGTCCCGAAACCGCGCATTCATGGCGTGGACCTTGTCAAAGAACTTTGCAGCTTCCACATACTTGCCCATGGAATGGTAGGCTAGGCCAATCTCATAACGTAGGGCCATCGCCTCCTCAGGGGTAACACGTTCGGAGTTGAGGCCACTTTGAAAATGGTCCAGCGCCTCTTGGGTGTTCCCCTGCTCGAGCTTGCACAACCCAACCATCGTTAGGGCACCGATGGCGCGTTCTGCCGATTTTGTCGAGACGAGAAACTCTCGCGTCGCATCATCAAACAGACCCATCTCTTTGTAGGCAATACCAAGGTTGTAATGCGTCTCGTAGTCCGTATCCTCAACTTGCTTTGCGACGCCCTTCTTGAATTCGTCGAATACGTCCGTGAACGATACTTGGAAATCGTCGGTCTCGGAATCTCCAAGCTCCGCCTCGAGGTCCGCGGCCAAGTCGACCGTCTCGTATTCGATATCCGGTTCGGGCTCATCGAAGTCATCCTGAGCTGGCGCTGTGGCCGCATCCAAGGGTTCCGGCGCAGGCTCCGGCCCTGCCTGGGCTTCGCCGCCGCCCTCCATCTCGACCTTAAGGCTCAACAACTTTGGATGATCGGGGTGCCCGACGAGTAACGCCGCCAGCGAGTCCTTGGCCTCCTGTTCCAGGCCTTGCTGCAGATAAAACTGGATCTCTTCGATCTCTTCGCTCAGATCAGCCTGTTCTGCGGCGGGTCCACTCTCTGCCGCCACCTCGGGCGGAGCTTCCACCTCGGGCTCAAGTTCCACCTCGGGCGGAGCTTCCACCTCGGGCTCAAATTCCACCTCGGGCGGAGCTTCCACCTCGAGCTCAAATTCCACCTCGGGTGGAGCTTCCACCTCGGGTGGAGCTTCCACCTCGGGCGGAGCTTCCACCTCGAGCTCAGCTTCTACCTCGGGCTCAAATTCCACCTCGGGCTCAAATTCCACCTCGGGCTCAAGTTCCACCTCGGGCTCAAGTTCCACCTCGGGCGGAGCCGCGATCGCGACATGGGGCGCAGTTGGCTCGACATCGACAACCTCGACCACACCGCTCGGCTCGGGATCACCCAAGAAGGCATCGTCGGCAATCGCGCCATCAGCATCTGACGGCAAAAAATCCCGGGTTGCGCCGACGGTCAACCCATCCGAGACGCCCGACTTCTCCACAACCGCCGATTCAACCGGAATCCTCTCGGACACCTTTGCCCGCGGCTTTGGCACTGAAGAGAGGAGGGCCTCAAGCTCGTCATCGAGAGGATATTTCGCGGGTTTTCGTGCTTCCAAGGTCGTCGTACTCGATCTCGACTGCGTGTGTGCAGAGGAGATCGGCAGAGCGCCCACACCGCGTTTACCTCGAGAAAATTGCTCGGGCACGGCCGACTCGCCGGTTTGCACGTCTTGGACTCGTGGTCGATCAGCCTGCAACGTGAGAGACAGATCGGCTTCTCCGCTCTGAACGGGCACCTCGTCAATGCCAATGAAGACCCTGCCTTCGCCACTCTCAACTGTTGTGGTGAGCTCATCATCGGCCAGTGTCTCTTCAACGACCACTGGCGTCGACGCACCCTGGATACGCAAATCCTTGCCGTCTGGTATAAGACCAGACTCATCGGGCTCATCCACTTCGATCTCGGCCCCATCGAGATCAGCGCCCAAAATGAGATCAGACTCATCCGCCTCAACCTCAATATCGATGGGCTCATCCTCGATGTCCACGTCCACTGCAAATCCATCGTCGGAATCGAGGTCGATCTCGGCTGCTGCTGGAGAAGGCTCATAGGAAAGTGTGGGGCCTGGTAGCGCCGGCGGTGCCTGCAACGCATCAGAACGAGCCATGACTGTGGCTTCGTGCAAGGAATCGGACGAAGGCTCGGGTTGGGCACCGATACTGTCCCGCAAAGCTTGGGCCTGAGCGTGGTTGGGGTCGAGCTCAAGCAGTTCGGTCAGGTTCTTGCGAGCGCCATCAAGGTCTCCATCTCGATGGGCGTTGTTTGCCAAGAGCCACAATTCACGCACAGCGCCAGCCACGTCACACAGATCGAGCAGCAGGTCTTTGTACTTGGCGCGCGCCTCGACGTGATTGGAATCCAAGTCAAAGACGCGCTGCAGATGCTCCATCGCTTTGCTCTTGAGCCCGTACTTGACGTAGACCTCCACCTCCGTGAGGATTCGTAGCACCGCTTCTTCGTTGTCTGAAGCCGAGGGCTCTTCAGAGATGACTATCTCCTCTGCCTCGACCTCGATCTCGATCTCTTCAGGTTGCTCGGCAAGGATGGCAGGCGTAAGTTCTGATTGGACGCGATTGATCTCCCGCACCTCGATGATCTTCTGCACCGGTTCGACGCGACTTAGCGGTTGCGGTTGACGGTATTGCTTGACGGCGTGTTGCGCCTCGGGGTCGTCGGGAGCCAGCTCGAGAAGTTGACCCAAGACGGAGGCCTGGGCATTGCTGTCGCCTGCATCGCAATGAATCCGGGCGAGCTCTCTGTAAACCGAAATCGTCTTCTGCACCTGGCCAAGATCGCGAAAGGCATTGGCCAATAGAGTCAGGGTGTTGACATCCTTGGAATCGGCCTTGAAGCAAACCTGCAGCTTGGCAAGCGCTCGGCGAGCATCATTCTTTTGAATGTAGATGTTGGCGAGCTCGCGAGTCGTCTCAAGGTCGGAGGGATCGAAGTGAACGATCCGTTCTGCCACCTTGACGTAGTCATCCACGCGATGGTGCGACTTGAGATAGGTCGCCGCCGAGCGGTATTCGTTGCGAGCCTCCTCGACCATTTCTTGCTTGGCGAACATGTCGGCAAGCTTGATGCGGCTCGCCACATTCTCTGGGTCAATCTCGACCATCTTGCGCAGAACTCTCATCGCCTCGTCGTTGCGGCCCTGCTTCTCGTAAATCTGACTGATCTGCCGATATTGATTGGTGGCGTCAGAGAGCAAACCGAGCTGATGGTAGAGCTCCGCGAGCTTGAGATTTACGTCCACCAGCGTGGGATCTATTTTGAGAATTTGTTTGTAGACAGCTACGGCCTTGAGGAAGAAACCTTGCTCAGCATAAAACTGCGCGACCTTGGCATAGGTACCCGTGGCCGCACCCTGTTGGCCGCTGCGGGTTTGCAGGTCACCGATCTTCAGAAGTGTTCGAACATCGCGAGGGTCTTCTTCGACGAGGCGCTCGAATTCACGGATGGCCTTGTCAATTTGCCCTTTTTGCAAATACTTCTGCGCGATTGCGCGTATCTTGTCCTTGTTTGTCGCCACGGGTGCTCAACGGGCTACCAGCCGTTAAGAAAGATAGCACGGAGTCGCCACAGGCTCCAGCCCCCACTCGCAGTCAACCTCAGGCACGTTCCACGTAGGAACCGTCTCGCGTATCGATTTTGATCGACTCACCCTCGTTGACGAACAACGGCACGTTGACAGTGCCGCCCGACTCGACCTTGGCCAGCTTGGTCGCTCCGGTCGCCGTGTCCCCGCGGACACCGGGCTCACATTCGGTGATCTTCATGACGACAAAGTTCGGCAGAGTGACGCCGATGGCCTTGCCATTCCAAAACAACACGGTGCAATTGCAGTTCTCCCGCAGCCATTGGGCCATATCACCGATAGCCTCAGCATCAACAGGGGTCTGTTCGTAGGTGGTCGTGTCCATGAAGGTGAAATGCTCACCGTCCATGTACAGGTACTGCATTTCCTTCTCTTCCATATCGGGTTTGCCAACTCTGTCGCCCGATTTGAAAGTAGGGTCGAGCACTCGACCGGTCAGGAGATTTTTGATCTTGGTGCGAACAAACGCCCCACCCTTGCCCGGCTTGACGTGTTGAAACTCGACGATGATGTATGGCTCACCTTCGTACTCGATCTTAAGGCCGTTGCGAAATTCCTGCGTGGTGTACATATTCCCGTCCTAGTCGTCACAAGCAGCAGCGTCTGTAGCATATCCACTCATCGGCCGGCAACTCATCTCAGCGATCCACCTGCCAATATATTGGTTTGCTACATCGGTTCGTTCGTTGGCTCGTCAGCTCGTCAAATCATCAGCTCATCGACTCGCTAGGTCATCAGCTCGTCGGCAATTTGCGGTGCCGCGATGCGCAGAAGATACCTGGCCTTGCCAGTTAACGCATCTGCGTTGAGAAGCACGCCAACGAAGGTGTCCGATGCAATCGGACGCATCAACGCCGTGAGCTTCTCACTGGCGATTGAGATCTCCTCGATGGCACCCGGCTGCTCCATCGTCTTTGCAGCTCGCCGCACCTGCAACACCGCCGATGAGTACTCGGTGAGCACCGTGAGTGTGTCGATGAGTCCCGGCGTCTTCTCGTAGGTATCGATGGGAATGCCGTCAAAACCCATAATAATCGCTGCTAGAGCACCTGGGACACTGTCTACGATGTTTTGGATTTGCTCGTGATAGCCCATCGTCTCTCCTGTGCGGTTGTTTCCTTCGAGCTCGGCCAATCGCCGGCGTATTCCCGGATCATCGGGACGCTCTTTGGCGAGCTTGCGATAAATTGCCAACGCTCGCACCGGCTGCCCCTGCTTGAGGAAGAGCTCGGCCATGGTCGGCGTATCCCATGAAGTCTCCTGCACCACCTCAAGGCGTATGAGGTCGTGC
>MGST01000040.1:0-14917 GCA_001798605.1 Deltaproteobacteria bacterium RIFOXYA12_FULL_58_15
AAAAGACATACTCAGAATTATCCATTTCCACATGGTGAGCTCCTCAGGAGACGGAGCATAGCCGCCAATTCTTCCAGAGTCCAACGGGTGACCTCGACCCTGTTCGTGATGTGCGGCCTTGTTCGACTTGTTCGACGTGGTGCAGAGCGGCCTTGTTCGACCTGTTCGACGTGGTGCCGAACGGCGATCTGTGGCATACAAGCATCCTTGGAGGGCTCGCCATGTGCCGGATTATTCTCATCGCTGATGATTCGGCGGTATTTCGCGATCTTGAAGCGAAAGTCCTCGAGACGCATGGCTACCACGTCATTCATGCTTCGAATGGTGCAGAGACCTTGCGCAAGGCGGTCGAGGAAAAGCCCGACCTCATTCTCCTCGACATTCAGATGCCGGTGATGGATGGGGTACAAACGTTGGCGCTGTTGAAAAAGCAACCAGAAACGAAAGACATCCCTGTGTTTGTCGTTTCGACCATCGGTCGAGTAAAGGATCGTGAAATCCTTCTGAAGGGTGGTGCCGACGAGTTCATCTCCAAGCCAATCAACATTCGCGAGATGCTCCTGCGCATCCAAGAGCATCTGGGGTGAGTTGAGCTCTTTGCATCCCCTGAGAATAACGCCTCTCTGTTTCGCCTGCGCCTTCAACATTGCCGCTTCGCCTCGTT
The DNA here is from genome assembly GCA_001798605.1 of Deltaproteobacteria bacterium RIFOXYA12_FULL_58_15. Classification (GTDB taxonomy): domain Bacteria; phylum Myxococcota; class XYA12-FULL-58-9; order XYA12-FULL-58-9; family XYA12-FULL-58-9; genus XYA12-FULL-58-9. Next base: position 665 of record MGST01000040.1, read on the forward strand.
CCCCGGCTCCGACGGTGGGCACCGATTGGCCTCAGGGACGACACGACGCCAAGAACAGTGCCCAAGTGAGGTTTGGCAGTGCAGAGGTGGGCAAGCTCGTGAGGTGGGAATTCCATGGCAGTGATCGCGTGTGGGGTTATCAACCAGGCATGACTGTGTGGACGTCACCGGCGGTTGCACTGGTGGGAGGTCGCGCTGCGCTTGTGATCGGTAGCTACGACCACAACATCTACAGTCTCGACGCCACCACTGGCGTGCAGCTATGGAGGTTCACCACCGGCGACAGCGTTTATGCCAATCCGGTGATCTGGAATGACGGCGAGGAGACCTGGGTCTTTGCCACCTCGACCGACCGGTTGGTGTACGCACTCGATGCCGAGCTTGGCAGTCGCAAGTGGATACACTCCCTGGAAACCTTTCGGCCGACCCTTGGCGGTGCCCGATTGTCTTCGCCAAATGTTGGAATTGCCAACGGGAAGCACACGGTGTTTGTGGGTCATTGGATCTGGGATCGCTCCCTGGCCCGGAGCCAACAAGAGGGCGGCATTACCGCACTCGATGCACGAACTGGCGAAGTCATCTGGCGGCGTTTGCTTGGGGACAACGAGATCACCGCGCCTACCTACGCCCAAATCGGTGCTCGTCACATCATCGCTGCCGGCTCTGCCAACGGCACGCTCCATGTTCTCGATGCTAACACCGGCGATGTTCTCTGGAACAAGACTGAGCTCGATGCCATTCGTGCGGCGCCTGCCATCACCTCGCAAGAGGGCGGCAGAGTGGTCTATTCATCCAACGCTGGCATTGTCCGTTGCCTCGACGTGCTGAGTGGCGACGAAGTCTGGAGCTATCAAACCGGCAACTGGGTAACCGCTTCACCTATGATCGCTGACATCGATCGGCGCCTGGTGGTCGTCGTAGGGTCCTATGATCGTTCCCTGTACGCACTCGATCTGCTCACCGGTGTGCAAGTGTGGCGCTACTTCGCCGAGGGGGGAGTCTACGCCGCTGCAGCTCTTGCTTTGCTGCCCGGTCAGCCGCTGGTGCTCACATCGGCATGGGATCATCACCTGCACGCCGTTGACGGTCGCGATGGCTCGAAGGTCTGGCAGGTCTACACCGGTCGACCGCTTTGGGATGCCATCGGCCTCGAGCACAGCAATTGGGCTTCCCCCATCGCCGTCGAGATCAATGGCCACTGGGGTGTCTATTCAGGCTCATACGATGGCGTCCTGCGCGCTTTTCCTCTCGACGACGTGGTCGCCTTGCGGTCCGAGCGCGAGCGATCCAACCTGATTTTCTGGTTGTCGTTCCCCATTGCCCTCGCCTGCGTGGCTTTGTTCAGCATCGCCCTCACCCGCCAGCATCGCAAGCATACACTTGATCTCAGGGCGGGTTCGTCTCGGGAGCTACCTTGACTGAAAGTGGAAATCGACTGTCGTTTGAACTGCCAATGCTGCATGGCACGTTGCTTCGTCGATACAAACGTTTTCTCGCGGACGTGGAACTCGAGGACGGACGCAAACTCACTGTTCATTGTCCCAACTCCGGCTCGATGAAGAACTGCTGTGAACCGGGAAGGCCGGTTGTCCTCAGTGACTCCAACAACCCAAAGCGCAAATTGCGTTACACTTGGGAGCTCATTCAAATCGGGCGCACTTGGGTGGGGGTGCACTCGGCCAAGTCGAATCACTTCATGGCGCGGTTCATTGCTGCTGGCGTTATTCCAGAGCTCGCAGGGTATGACGAGTTACGCCGAGAAGTGATCTATGGGGAAGGCGGGCGCAGTCGCGTCGACCTCGCTCTGCAGTCTCAGGGACGTCCTCGCTGTGTGATCGAGATCAAGCACAGCACCATGCGAGTGGGCCGATTCGCGGCGTTTCCCGACGCAGTCACGGCACGGGGCCGCAAGCATCTCGAAGACCTGCAATGGGCCGTGAAGCAGGGCGATCGGGCCGTCATGCTCTTTGTCGTTGGTCGTGACGATTGCGAGGAGTTCCGGCCGGCCGATGAGATCGATCCCGCCTACGGCGAAGCGCTTCGCAACGCCATCGATGTCGGCGTCGAGGTCTTGGCCTATCGACTGAAATTTCGCATTGACAGTGTGGAGCTCCTGGACCGACTGCCGCTGTGCATCACGGGTACGAAGCCACAAACAGGTCAATGAAGGCTTGCAGTTGATCGCCCGGCAGAGCGTTGATGCCAGCGGCTGCGGCGCGGCCTCCGCCGGTGGAAAATTTTCTGCACAGTGCGTCCGCTCCCTGTTTGTTGTCGAGAGGGGCACGAACGCTGACGAGATAGGTACCGTCGGGTCGCTCGGTGAGCACTGCGTGCGCTCTCTCGGGTGAAGCATTGGCGAGATCGTTGCTGTAGACGCCGGAGACCCGCCGTGCCCAGGTTTCATCGGGCAAAATGAATACGGCGGTCGTTTTGGATGCGTGTGTCGGCTTCAAGGCTGCCGCGGCCGCCATGTCGTCGCAGTAGCCCGACTCGAGCTTGGCAAAAACACCGGCGTCGTCTTCGACGAAATCAAAGGGGGTTGGATACGAATGCATGAGCTCGAAGAGCTCACCTGGGGAAAAATGCAGGTCCGCAATTGAAGCGCCATATCCGTTGTAGTTCAGGTAGGTGCCTAGCTTCTCCAGCAAGGATGTTCGTTCTTCAGACAGCTGAAGGTCTCGGGCAAGCTGGCGAGCACTGGTATTCAAGTTGTCGCCGAAGGCACCCGTCATCGCCCATTCGGGATATTGGTTTTTGAGGTGCTGATTGACGAGTAGGCTGGTGCAGATGTTTGAATCGGCATCAATGACCGCCATGAACGCGTCGTGTTGGGGCAGATCCCCCGCGAAGTGATGGTCGACGTAAAAAATCTCGGCTCCAGCGTCGAGGGCCGCCATCACCCCCTCACGGTTCATGTCGAAGCTGATATCGAGGACGGTAACCCGATCCCCTGATGCGATGTTGGCTTTGGCTACGAGAGCGATGTCGCGCTTGACACCAGTGATGAGCGCACTGTCTCTGGGCTCGACAAGGCGCAGCTGGATGAGTGCACACAAACCGTCGGCGTCGCCATTGAAGATGTCGATGTTGGACATGAGCCTGGTGTAACCGAGGCCCGTGGCTCACACAACTGTCGGTTGAAGCTTGCGCTCATGCCATGAAACTTACATTCGGTGTCCATCCAAGTGTCGGTGCAACCGACTGCAACTACAAAGGATTTTGTACCATAGGTGAAGTAATTGATTTTGCGCTAGGCAGAACAATCACAAATGTACTACTGAACCTTAGGGAGGTACACCCGTTAACGCCGATGACAGAGCCGACCCAAGAGAAGCAAAAGATCCTCGTCGTCGACGATGAGCAGAACAACCTTGACGTTGTCACTCGTGTATTCCGCCGAGAATTCCACGTTCTCACTGCGACGAGCGGCGAGCAAGGTCTGGAGATCCTCAAACAGAACATGGACGTCATTCTGGTGATCTCGGACCAACGAATGCCGGGACTCAGTGGCTCGCAGTTCTTGTCTGAGGTGTTCAAAATTGCGCCCGAAACGATGCGCGTGATGATGACTGGTTATGCCGACCATGATGCGGTCGTCGAGGCTGTCAATTTGGGCAAGGTTTGGAGTTATATCCGCAAGCCCGTCGCCGCCGACCAACTGCGTGAAACAGTGCAGAACTCAGTCGAGGTTTACCATCTCGCGGCGAAGAATCGCGAACTGACGCGTCAACTCGAAGTGCAAAACCGCGAGCTCGTAGAGCAGAAGCACCTTCTCGAGATGAGCCTTGATGAGCGGACGATGAAGCTCATTGAGACCAACAAGAAACTGGCGGAGCTCGCCGTCCGAGACGGTTTGACCGGCCTCTACAACCACCGCTACTTCCAAGACCGCGCAGCTCAGGAAATATCTCGCGCAAAACGCTACAATGGGCGCGTTGGCCTTGTTTTCATCGACATCGATCACTTCAAGGATTACAACGACACCCACGGCCACCCGAAGGGCGATGATGTACTGCGGGAAATCGCCGAGCTTATCACCGCAAGAACCCGCCTGCAGGATTTGAAGGCGCGCGTAAGGGATACAGATCTGGTGGCGCGCTACGGTGGTGAAGAGTTCGTCATCCTAATGCCCGAAACAGATACGAGTGGTGCGGTCATTGTCGGAGAGCGCCTCCGCGCTGCTGTTGGATCTCATCCCTTCAAGGATTGCGAGACACAGCCAGGCGGAGCGCTGACGGTAAGCGTGGGTGTGGCATCCTATCCCGAGGATGCCAGTTCCAGAGAGGAGCTCATCACGCGGGCAGACCAGGCTCTCTATGAGGCAAAACGCCAAGGACGCAATCGGGTGTGTGCGCCGTAGTTCGGGCCATCAAGATTGGCATCGGCCAACTCTCTTTGGCCCGCAATGAAACGCCCAGGGAAGGTGTCGACGGTGTCGACCTAACCGGTCGACAAGGGTTTGGCAACCCTGTGATGGCATCCCTGTGTTGGCAACCCTGTGATGGCATCCCTGTGTTGGAAACCCTGTGATGGCATCCCTGTGTTGGCAACCCTGTGATGGCATCCCTGTGTTGGAAACCCTGTTTCCGACAGGCGTTTCTTGTGTTACGGTAGGCATTCGAAAGATGTCCGATTGCTGGAGCAAACGATCTGTGTGTCGAGGCGAGTCACTTGCACTTGCCCTCGCGCTAGCGCGAGGGCCGCGGGTTAACCACGACACTGAGTTCTTCGTGGGCGCAGATCAAAGTTCTGAAGAAATTGAAAGGCAGGCTATGGTTGTGAGCATGAACAAGACGATTTCTTTGATGCAGCGTTGGTTTTTCTTTTCCGTGGCAGCAATCGGACTGGCCGCTTGCGAGAGCAGCAATAAGAAACCGTCCGAGAAATGCGACTGCGACGCAAATCAAACGTGCATCGACGGCACTTGTTTCGAGTTGTGTGCGTCCAGCGCACAGTGTCCGGATGACCACGCTTGCGACACCCAGCAAAGCGTCTGTGTCCCGGTGAAGGACGCTGTCTGTAGTGGACCTGGTGACTGCACCTCGCCCCCTTTGTGTTATGTGCTCAACAACCAGGTCGCCTGCGCTGAGGGGCAATGTGTCTACAGTGCCGCACCGTCAGGAGCGGCGTGCCAACTTCCCACGGATGTGGCGGGGGAACCCACGGGACTCTGCAATACGGAGCACGAGTGCAAGACGGACTTGGGCAATTCCTGTCTTGACGATTCCTGGTGCACCCACGGAAAGTGCGAATGTGACTCGGAGACTTGTGAGGCCAAGATCTGCGCACCCGTCGAGTGTCAACCGTGCGAGTACTACAATGGGACCCTTTGCGTTGCTATTCCTACGCAATCTCCACCCGTAACGGACGTGCTCAACGGCTGTAGTGGAACGAATGCCTGTTATGACGGTTGGTGCCTGCCGATCAACAACAATGTTGGTGCTGCGTGTTACAACGACGCCACTTGCACTCCACAGAACTGCGAGTGTACCTCTGCGAGTTGTTCTCAGCACGAGTGTTCACCCATCAGGTGTGCGACCTGCGAGTACTTCGACGGCACCGCCTGCATCGATATCCCCATCGAGGATCCTCCCATCAAAGATGCGCTCAACGGCTGCGATGGCGTCAACGCGTGTTACAACGGCGTGTGCGCACAGGATTCGAGCGACATTGGCGATTCTTGCCTCTCTGATGATGAATGCATTCTCAAACATTGTGAGTGCAGCTCGGCCACGTGCGCCGCGCACGTCTGCGCACCCACCGAGTGTGACACCTGCTCGTATTACGATGGCACGGGTTGCCTGGACATCCCCACACAGAATCCTATCGTCAAAGACTCTCTCAATGGGTGTGATGACACCCACGCATGTTATGACGGTGTCTGTTTGCCAGACGAGGCCGATCTTGGGATGGCGTGCACCGCCGATGGTGAATGCAACCACGGCAATTGTGAATGCAAGACGAGCAGTTGTAATGAGCACTGGTGCGCCATCATCGAGTGCGATGTTTGTGAGTACTATGACGGTGAAGGTTGCATCGACATTCCCAGAACGGATCCAGCGGTCAAGGATTCACTCAACGATTGTGACGATACCCACGCATGTTACGATGGTGTTTGTCTGCCCGACGAAATCGATCTCGGAACCGCGTGCAGCTACAATCAGAATTGCAACGCCCAGCACTGCGAATGTAGCTCCGAGACCTGCGAGGCGCGCCTCTGCGCCCCCATCGCCTGCCCGCAATGCCAATACTACGACGGTGCCACGTGTTTGCCGATCCCCACCCAGACTCCGCCCGTGCAAGACATCCTCAACCTGTGTTGGCAGTTTCATAGCTGCTACGACGGTGTCTGCTTGTTGGACGCCGATGCACCAAAATTGACGCGAATCTCGGTAGAGGGCGATGCAGTCGTGGGCTGGGAGACCTCCGGCTGGCTCGAGTGGCACCGCATTGACACCTATGGTGCCGATCTCGGAGTCGTTTCGGCTCGGTTGGAGCAGAATCTGTTTGACGAGATCTCCTGGGATGCGACGTTTACTGAGACCATCGATCTCACCTCCCCCCATTTTGCTCTCTACGGAGATGAGCGCAGCCGCGATTTCACCCGCACCTTCACGTTTTACGACCAAAACGACAATGTGATCAAATCTCTGGTAATCAGCCACCCGAGCAACTGGGGCACGGAAGCGCTGGTTAGATCTGGGACACCAAACGATCTTTATCTCAACTTCAAGTTCGCGGGCGACGACATCTTGGGTGGTTGGTCCATGGTGCCGTGATCCCATCGTTTTGCTCGTTGGTGCCTGGGGTACAAACAATGCGATTGTGCGTAGCGATGCCGGTCATATGGAGTGGGCTTTTTTTGACCTCGGCCTGCGATGACCCTGCCGGCAAATCTCCTGGCCCCGAAGCCCCGTGTGAGCCCGGGACGTTGGACTGCAAATGCGATTCTGGGGACTGTCATGAAGATGGGCGCTGCCGACAGGATATCTGCGTAGCCGGAGTGTGCGGCCCGACCGACGGATGGACGGGATGGGAGACGAACATCCTCGGGGATGCCAACTGCGTGCGGGTCGTGGGAACGCTGGCTTACGTCGCCGCGGGTGATTCGGGTCTGCACATTTTTGACGTGGCCGACCCGACTTCGCCACGACGTGAGGGGGGATTGGACACCCCTGGTTTGGCCTTGCGGGTGACGGTGCTCGGAGGTCGAGCTTACGTCGCTGACAGTCATTCCGGCATGCAAATCATTGACGTGTCCGTTCCGAGTGCGCCAGTCTTGTTGGGCACCTTCGCCGTCCAATCGAGCGCCTTCGATGTCGCGGTATCGGGCAGCACCGCCGTGATTGCCGACAGCAACTGGGGCATCGAGACGGTCGATGTCACCAATCCTGCAGTGCCGGTGTCGCTCGGCAGTCTCACACTGCCGGGGCATGACCATGTCCCCCCGATCTTTACCTATGCCATTGCTCTCGCCGGAGATCTTGCGTTCGTCGCACAGGCAACCGCTGGGGTGAGGGTGATTTCCATTGCCGATCCCAGAGCGCCGGTTCTCCTTACCACCATTGCCACGCAACTGGCCCAGGACATCGTTTTGGCGGGAAGCTATGGTTATGTGGCCGATGGCGAGGGCGGCCTCGTTGTTGTCGATGTGGCATCTCCGGCCGCATCACACGCCGTTGCCCACCTAGCGACAGTCGGTTTTGCGAGCAGCGTTTCATGGAGCGATGGGCGAATCGCGCTGGCCACCGATACCGCGGGGGTTGAGGTTTTTGACGTTGCCGACCCGGTTTCTCCCGAGCCGTACGGTCACCTCGACACCTCTGGAGAAGCCTCAGGTGTTGACCTCACGGACGGTTATGTCTTCACCGTCGATGGAGGTGGCATGACGATCGCCAGTATCCTTGAGCCGGCTGTACCTGACGCTCGGTACGCCACGGCGGGTTTGGCGTACGACGTCTTCCGGGGAGATGCGGGTGTCTATGTCGCTGGGGGCACTGGGGGCCTTCATCTTCTGGATGTCGCAAACCCGGTTTTGCCAGTCGCCATTGATACGTGGAACACCCAAGGGACGGCTCAGGGAGTCTTCGTGGTCGGCGATCTCGCGTATGTGGCCGATGGCGTCGAGGGTCTTCAAATCATCAGCTTCGCCGATGGTGTTTCACTGCAGTGGATGGGGTCTATCGACACCGATGGTGACGCGAAACAAGTCGAGGTGAGCGGATCGCGAGCCTATGTGGCCGACGGTGCTGGGGGGTTGCAGATTGTCGACATCACAGATCCAGAGACTCCCGCCCTGTTAGGCACAGTCGACACAGATTACGATGTTTTGGACGTGACGGTATCTGGCCACACCGCGTTTCTTGTCGGATCGGCGTTGGGGCTCCTCACTGTCGATGTCACAGATCCTGCCAATCCGACAACCCTAAGTGCATTGCCCCTGGGGGCATTCACCCGCGGTGTCGCGTATGCGGACAATCGCGTGTACGTCGCATTCTCCGGCGCGACTGTCGGGCAGCCCTCGGGTGTGCGTATCGTCGATGTCGCCCAGCCGGCAAGCCCGATTATTCTGGGTACCTACGAGACGGACGGACGCGCTCAGAACGTGGTTGTCTCCCTTGGCTATTTGTATGTTGCCGACGGCAGCGGTGGCTTACACGTTGTTGAGGTTCGTGATCCGACTCAACCATGGGTGGTCGCAGAGTACCCAACAACGGGTTTTCTGTGGAATGTGTCGGTGGCGGGACATTTTGCTTTCCGTGCGAGTTCAGTGCAAGGCATGGAAGTGACGCGAGTGTGCGGGGTGCCATGACCAGAGGGGGATTGAGACTTTCAAGATGGCTCGGGAGAGGCAATGGCCTCAGAGTGTTTCGAGCCCAGAGGACGCTTAAATGACAAGAGCCTTGTTATGTTTGGTGGCTGCAGCCTCGACTTTGATGTTGTGCTTGGGCGGGTGCTCATCCGACAAGCTCGTCAATCTGATCGGGGTTCTCGAAGTTGTTCCTCCTGCCATTGATTTCGGTACAGTGGTGGTGAATTCCACAGTCGACGAAGAGTTTGTTTTGGCGGCACCTGGCACGAGAGAGATTAAGATTTCCAAGATGTACCTGAAGAATGGGACGCCTGAGTTCTCGATTTCGGGAAAGCCGTCTTCCGTTTTGCCCAAGACCGCCGAGAGAGCGTCTGTTCAATTTCTTTCGGCGACCTTGGGCGAATTCACAGACACGCTCATCATAGAGCACAATGCCGACGACTCAACACCCATGCGAATTGCGCTGAGTGCAACGGCCGTTGACCCGTGCGTGGACAACGATGGTGATGGCTACGGTACGGATTGTCCAACGGGTCCTGATTGCAACGACGAAAACCGTGGAATACACCCGGGGGCAGCGGAGTTGTGCAATGGGCTCGACGATGACTGTGATGATGCGGCCGACGAAGACTTTTTGCTAGATCGAGATTGTTCTGCTGCCGTTCAGTGTTATGGCGGAGATGCCTGCGTCATTTCCGGGCGGACACAGTGTACAGAGAACAAACTCGACGTCGCCTGTTTTCTCGGGGCGACAACCGAGTTGTGTGACGGTATCGATAACAACTGCAATTGTGTCATCGACGAAATCTTTCCGGAGCTCGGTATGCCTTGCATGGCGCCTTTGGATGTCTGCGAGCAACCTGGGTATTCTGTTTGCAATGAAACGAAAACCGCGACCGTCTGTGATCCTGATTTCAGTTTGGAGCCCGTCTGTTGCCCGGATGGAGAATCGGTCAATCAATCGGGACAGTGCTGTCCAACCATGCCACCGGTGCGCTGCGACTATGAGTGTACGATTGATCTCACCACCCGCTCCCATGACTGTGTAAACCCACCTGTTGTGGTGCAACAGCTTGGGTATGACCTCGGATTGGCCACCATTGATATGGATCCCGATGGGGATCAAAACAACGGTACGTTGTATGGAGCTCTCGAGTTGACCGTGCACGTTTGTGATCCGTCGGGATGGGTGTTCAATCTCGCGGATTCGCCGTCGTGCAATGGCTACGGTGGAGATGATGGCGATTTTAGCAACAACGGGGAGATCCACCTAGGGCCAGGAAACGATGGAACATTGCTCTACTATTACGGCAACGACTACGTCACTTCTCCCCTGCTTCTCCAGGTCCCCGATTTTGTCGCAGACGTTGGATGCAGTAGCGCTACCGTCCGAGTTGGGGACCGCAGCGTCGTCTCCTCCGAGTCGTGTTTCGCAAGCGATTCCGTCTACGGATTGCGGTTGTGGCCGACGGTGGACAACGAATCGGTGCCCGATGCGAAGTGGTATCTCGGATTGAACCGGGTGGTCCAAAGCACCGTCCGCCGTGGAGAAGGCCTGCAGCAGGCCCATCTTTGTTTTCAGAGATAGCTCATTCGTCACCGGTGCCGTAGGCGAACGAGCAACAGACCCATCCACAACAGCCACAGCCCAGAGAGCTCGCCGCCTCGGACCGTATTGCAGCTGCACCCATGTCCAACAATCAATAAGTTGTCGGCGTCGGAATGAGAGACACGAGGGATATCGCTGTCACCGGAACCCGGGATGTGTCCGCCATCGGTGGGACTCGGGAAGACATGCACGATGAAGCCCTGTTCCACAGGGGGAAAAACCAATCCGTCGGAGAGAGTCAGGATCACCGGATGATCGCCGACCTCCCCTGAGCTCGGTGTCCCAAAGACGGTTGCTGTGCCGTTGTCATGATCAATGAGACTCAACCAGGTGGGAAGGGTTCTCGCGGCGACACTCAAAGGATCACTGTCACTGTCCGTAACCGTCACGCTGTAGACATACGGTACATTGACCGTAGCGACAGTTACCGGCGAGGATGTGAATACAGGGGCGTTATTGAGTCCGTTGTTGACGTGGATCACAAAATCCTGAGCCACAGGAGTTGGTACCACATGATCGGTCACTGTTAGCCCCACCGGGTTAGCTCCGGCCTGAGCAAACGCTGGCGTTCCGGACAAAGTCGCGGTCCCATTGTCGTGGTCGAAAAGGGTTAACCATGCGGGAAGAACCGTTGACCCAAGGGTCAAAGAGTCACCGTCACTGTCGGTGGCGGTCACTTCATATTGGTAAAACTCATCCGCGGCACCTTGAATCACTGGCGAGGAGGTGAATACCGGGGCGTGGTTCGGGGCACTGACCACATTGATCACAAAAGATTGCGGTACTGGTGAGGCCACACGCTGATCGGTGACGGTCAATGTCACCGCCTGGGCTCCCACATCTGCCACTGTGGGTGTCCCAGACAAGGTTGCCGTTCTGTTTCCATGATCAGCGAGATTCAACCACGTCGGAATCGTTCCACCGGCAATAGTCAAGGAATCACCATCGCTGTCAGTGACGATCACATTGTACACATACGCCTGCGCCACCTCTGCGGAGGTCACGGGGCTCGACAGGAATTCGGGGGAGGTATTGACGGTTGTCACACTGAGAACAAAAGTCTGACTCGTTTCGGAGCCCGCATCATCGGTTGCTTTGACAACCATAGGGTAGCTGCCTACGTGAATAAGCGCGGGCGTCCCAGAAAGTGTGGCCGTTGCGTTGCCATGGTCGACGAGGCTCAACCATCCGGGGATCATTCCCGCGGTGATCGACAGGGGATCGCTGTTCGGGTCGGCGACGGTGATGTTGTACACGTATTGGACGTTGACCAAGGCCGTGGTGACGGGGCGAGACGTGAAGTCCGGTGCCTGACCCTCAATGACACTCGTGCAGGTACCACTCGTCGTTTCGCAAACCGGCACATGAAACACCTCGGGTGGATCACAACAATGGGCATCGGCATAACAAGGTCCCGTCCGGACACTGCATTCGCCATCGGCGACGCATTCCAGGGAGATACTGGTGTACATCTCCCGTTTGTCCGTATTCCACGTCACCGTATAGTCGGGGTCGAGTGGCGTGAGACGGTAGCGCTCTTGATTGCAGCGCTTCTCGAGCTCCAAGAATTGCGTGGGGTACTCCGTCAGCAAACGATCCGGACCTGGGAAGGTGCCATTGGGAGGAATCACAAAATAGAAGGTGACGAGTTTTTCGAAGTCATTCGTTTGACCGACCAAGGAGATGTCGCCGTAACAGTCCATTTTGGCATAGCAGCGCCTTTGCGCGTGGGCGTTGCTCGCAAGCAATGCGCAGCAAAGAAACATCCACATCGCAACAGTTCCCGTACCCATCCACATCAGTCTTCTCAACAGCATCGGCTGTCCTCGGGAGATCAATTCTATGGGGCCCCATGGCTAGTTGCGCGCAATGGTCGCCGCTGGATCTCCAAAATAGGTTCGATTTTGGTATTGATAGATTCCGCCAACTCCCAGCAACCCATTTTTGCATCCAAGGAGGATGGCATCGCCAATACGATTGGTGGTGTTTTGGTGGACCGTCGCGATTGCGTCGAAGATGTACATATCCCAAGCGGGATCGGTAAAATAATAGCCCACGAAGAAGTTGAAGTAGGACCCAATGGTGCCAGCGCCGTCCAACGAAAGCAGGTATTCGGCGAAACAACCGTTAGTCTTCATGTCGATCCAGGGTCGCGTAGGACCGCCGAGATACTCACCGGGGTTGCAGGCGCCACTTATCGCAAAACCAACTCCCACTCCCGGCCCCCAGGCCATCTCGTCGAGCAGAACCCGGTCGTAATCCACCGCAGAGGGCCGCAGGGGAGTCGAAATAGATCGTTTAGGATTTGCGTTGTATGCGTGGGTGTTGACGGCGATACCCGTTCCACCGCCGTGGCCTTGCATGGAGAATAGGCACGCTCCGTTTTGACCGGCGAAGAGGAGCATCTCGGCAGGATCCGGATAAGTGAATCCTGGCATGCTGGGATCGCTCGGTTTGCAGGCCTCGTCTTGCTCTTGATAGTCACCCATGGCACCCGACGAATCGCCCATGGCATGCCAGTCATTACTTGTCGGCCATTCTGTGAGGCAATCACCGCTGGGAGCGCTGTTGTACCCCGTACCGAAGCCCTCGCCGAAAAACTGAAAACTCCCCAAGATGTCTTCGAATTGCGCCAAGTCGGCTTTCTCGTAGATGCCATCGGCCCCGAAGGCTATGTTGTTGTCCATGAGCGGTTGGGGGTTTGCCTCCCATAGCTGGAGCTTGTCCAGGTAGTGAACGACATCCAACGGGCCCTTTTTGTGGATTCTCCCAACAGCGACACCATTGTCCAAGGCGTTAGCAAACTGTGCCCGGCTAGACGTGCTGAATGCATCGCGGAAGGTTCTACCCGCTGTGTGTTTTATCGGCCACACAAAGAGGCTCGTGTCAAAGATCAACGGATCGGGATAAACCAAAGGAGAGGTTTTCACCCTGTTTGTGTAACCGGTGGGCGTCCAAGGGATGAACGGCTCTTGAAAATATGAATCGGATGGCAACGTGAGTCCCGAGTCGTCAGCATCCGTCTGAGTTGTGAAACGCGGGGGAAGCAACTGCGGATCTCCCACGAGAGCCACATACCGCAAGCTGGGGTTGTCGGTTTTGGTTTGTCGTATGGCGGCGCGAATGAGTCCGGCGAGATCTGGAACCCGCTCATAGGATTCCCCGGCGACGACGTGATTCACCATTCCGTACAAACCTGGCACAACGGCAGGATCGACGCTGATGGTGTCGCCGGCGACGAAATAACACTCACGAAGATAGTCTCCTTGGCATGCGGGCGGTATTGCATCTCCCGGCTGGTACCCCGGCAAAGTGACGACATTCTGCAGCATGACCTGCATGCCACTTGCAACTCGGATGTCTCGAAGTCGTTGAGCTTCTGTTTGGGCATCCGGGGTGTAGATGATCAAATACTCGATACCCGTCGCGCCGCCTACGGTCTGCACAGATGAATTAGAAGTCATACGTGGCGCGCCCACCAGTTGGTCCGCGACGTAGGTGATTCGGGCTTGACGGGAAGGCGTCAGCTCGATGTGGAGCAGGGGCGTAACAACTGAAATGGCGTCTGCCTGTATGGCCGAAATCTCGTGGTAGAAATCATGGATGGCGCGACAATATCGAACGAGGGTGGACTCCTCCGAGGATGTCGGCTGCAAGAGCGGCAGCAATGGCCAGTTGAGCTCAGGAATGGGTGATTTCGAGCGGCTGGCGACGAACGGCTCGCCTCTTAGGTGAGCCAGATTGGCAGGAAGAACGATCTTGCCGGCGGCAAAAGGCACGTCGAACTCTTCGTATCCGACTCTGATACCGGGGGTATCCGTCTCGATCGTCA
>MGST01000040.1:14928-64668 GCA_001798605.1 Deltaproteobacteria bacterium RIFOXYA12_FULL_58_15
CGTTCTCCACAAATCGAGACCTCTTGCACCGCGACTTCGAACGAAACCACAAGCGCCAGGTCTTCTTCCGCGAACGCGGGGTCAACGTCGAGGTATGGCTTTTCGAGCAACGAACCCGGGGACAAAAAGAATGTCGCCGCTACCGTCAAAACAAAAGAGAACCTCAAGACCACACTTGTAAAAACACGTTCCATCTGCGCAATTCCCGTCTGTGTGTTGCTAGCGCTACTATGTCATGTGAACACTGAGACCTCAATCCAATGATCAGAGACCATGCAACGTTCTGCCACGTCACGCGCCGATCCGGAGGTTAGGTCAAGATCACCAAGGCAACCAACAGGTAGATGCCGACACCGAGTAAATCACAGCCAGTTGTAACCAATGGTCCAGAGGCGATCGCAGGGTCGATGCCGACTTTTTTGAACACGGCAGGGGCTGTGGCACCGACTCCGGAGGCGACGGTCATCGACGTGACAATGGCAACACTCACTGCAATTCCCAGACGTATTTCGTTTTGCCAAAAAAAGTACGCAACAAAACCCACAAAAATCCCGGCAACGGCGCCGAGCATTATGCCCACTGAGATCTCGCGTAGGATCGTGCGGCCAAGGGTGCCGAAATCGACCTTACCAACGGCGAAGCCACGGGTGACGATCATCGCTGCCTGTGAGCCTATATTGCCTGTCATGGCCATGACCACCGGGCCGAGCGAAGCCGCGAGGACCGCCTCGACCACAAAGCTCTCGTCGGGAAAGCTGCGAAATAGAGTGAGCAAGAAGCCTGCGGTGAGAGATACACCCAGACTGGTCGCGAGCCACGGCAAACGGAACAGGGCAATGCGGAAATATCGATTGGAGTAGACCAAGTCTTCCGAGGACGCACCGACCGACGCCATCAAATCTTCCGATGCCTCTTCCTCTACAACGTCATGAATGTCGTCGTAGGTGATGCGCCCGAGCAGCACACCGTCGGAGTCGACCACCGGCAGGGTGTAGAGGTCGAACTTGCCAAACACCGCCGCGACTTCCTCCTGGTCGATGTCAGGGGTGACGCGCGCTTCTATTGGTTCCACCAAGGACTCGATGGTGACCTCGGGATTGGAGAGCACGAGGTCCTCAAGGGCTACGGTGCCGGTGATGCGGCCATGCGCGTCAACGACGTAGACTTCGAGCACGTCCTCGACCTCGTCGCGGGCCTTGCGCACAGCCTCGATGGCCTCGGCGACGTGGTCACCCTCGGTGACACGACACAGCTCCGTCTGCATGATGCCGCCCGCCGAATCTTCGGGGTAGGCGAGCAGTGAGGCGATGTCGTCGCGGTCTTCGAGCTTGGCGAGGATTTCAGCAGTTTTGGCATCGGCCAACTCGCCGAGAACGTCCGCAGCGTCATCGCTTTCGAGTTCATCGACAGCCGCTACCAATCGGTCTGGGTTCAGGTACTCACCGAGCGTGGTGATCTGTTCGTTCTCAAGCTCAGTGAGGACTTCGGCGAGAATTTCCGCAGGGAGCTTGCGGGTGATCTTTGTCCATTCTGCTTCGTCGACGAAGTTGAACAGCTCAGCAATGTCAGTCGGGTGCAGCAGCCGTAGGTACGACCGGAGCGTGTCCTCCTGGTCGGCTTCAAAGAGCCGATGGATGTCATCATACTCGCCCATTGCCTTGGCCGGCTCTAACACAACGGCGACGACCAGTTCAGTACTTTTTCGAATATTTGCAGGGTGTTAATCCGGGCAAATCCGGGCAAGAACAGACACAGGATATCGACTCGAGTCAGGCCGAGTCAGGCGGTCTCAGGTGGACTCAGTTTGAGGTTTTGGAAATCGGAAGGTCGAGGGACACATCTAGCTTTTCGAACTTCTTGCGGATCTGTGAGGTGGGCATGGCGTCGAAATGCCACCACTCGTTGTTGATGATGGAGAAGCCACCCCCTTTCACCATGGCGTCACGCAGAATGAGTCGGTGGGTGAGTTGCTCCAAAGTGAGCTGGCCTTCTTTTCTGAATCGCTGTTCGTGCCGTGGCTGGGCAAGTTTTTCGAAGGAATCGTAGGGCGTTCCCATGTCGACCTCCTTACCCCCTCGAGCCAAAGTAAGGTCGACGGCGGCACCGTAGTTGTGGATCGAGCCGGTTCGGGTGTTTGGGTTGGCAACGTAGGACTGCTGGGGTGTACCCTTGACTGCCTCCCACATGATTTGTTGGACGTGCATGGGTCGATAGCAATCCTTAAGCATGAACACGTACTCGGAATGATGCTCGTCGAGATATTTCTGCGCGCGCAGGAGCTGGTCAGTCACGGCGCGGCGTAGCAGGCAACGGTTGACGGGATAGAGGACCTTACCGGTGAAGTTGCGCTCGGTCGCGTAGTCGATGTCGACAAGCCAACGGCTCTCGAAGGTCGTGACGTCGACCAAATCGATCGTCGCAGTGCCCGGCTTCGCTCTCGGCCGATCGATCTGCGGTGCCTGGTCCGATGCAGGGGCGACATTGGGTACGGCGATCGCGCTTGCGGTTATCAACAGGAATCGAATCATCATGCGGCATAGTATCCACTGTCGGATGGGACTTGGCTAGAAAGCGACCACAACTCACCGGCACGGCTGACACTGGCGGCACAGCCGGTACTGGTGGTAACGGGATGAGGCGGATGAGGCGTGGACATCATCGCAACGATGCTGCATTGTGACGGATGTTGGCCCCCAATGGCTGTTGCAACGGATGGAAAGGGATAGCGCGTGGAACCAATGGCACGCCCCCCCACCGAACTGGTCAAGACCTTCGATGGCGAAGAGCGCCTCGATCTCTGCCGAGCTGTTCTTGAGGTAACCCGCGGGCCTGATCGCGGGCACAAGTGTGCAGTGCGAGTCGGTGGCATCACTGTGGGCACCGGAGTCGAATGCGATTTGGTGCTGACGGATTCCACCGTGTCTCGCAGGCAGTTCGAGGTGCGGCCGACGCCAGACGGTTTTGTCTTGGCCGACCTTCGTAGCACCAATGGCACTTGGGTAGGTGGGCTGCGGGTCAATCATGGTGTCGTGCCAGCGGGGAGTAAGATTGTCGTTGGACGTACGACACTCTTGCTCGTCGCGCGCAAAGAACGAGAGCCACATCTGCTCAGCCCGCATCACCGTTTTGGCTCACTGTTTGGTCAAAGCGCGGTGATGCGCCGCTGTTTCAAACTGCTCGAGCGTGCAGCCGATACGGACAGTACGGTGCTCATCGAGGGCGAATCAGGGACGGGAAAAGAGCTCGCTGCCCGGTCACTGCACGAGAAGTCACAGCGCTGTGACGGGCCATTTGTCGTTGTTGATTGCGGTGCCATCGCCGCGAATCTCATCGACTCGGAGCTCTTTGGCCACGAGAAGGGCGCGTTTACTGGTGCCGTCGAGAAGCACGTCGGCGCATTTGTGCGAGCGCACGGCGGCACTCTCTTTCTCGACGAGATTGGTGAGCTCGGCCTTGAGCAGCAACCGCGACTGCTGCGCTTCTTGGAGCGCCGAGAGGTTCGCACGGTCGGTGGTTCTGGTGAGATCGGCGTCGACGTTCGTGTTGTCGCAGCGACAAATCGTCGTATGGAGGAAGCGGTCGCTGCCGGTTCATTTCGCGAGGACTTGTTCTATCGTCTAGCTGTCATTCGTGTGGACCTGCCACCGCTGCGCAGCCGTGCCGAAGACATCTCAATTCTCGCCCTCGAGCTCGCTCGGCAACTGCGCCCGCAGGTCGATCCGAGCACATGGCTCGACCAGGGGACTCTCGAAGTCTTCGCCAGTCACCCGTGGCCCGGAAATGTTCGAGAGCTCCGCAACGTTCTCGAGCGTTTGGCGGTCTTACCTGAATTAGAGATCGAGACTCTCTTGGGAGTAGCGGCTCGTGTCGGCTCCGGGGATTTGGACAGCTCCCTGACACAATTGCCATATCACCAAGCCAAGGAGAGACTGCTCGACAGTTTCGAGAAGCGTTACCTTGAGGCGCTACTTGCCAAAGAAGAGGGTGTCGTTGCTCGTGCTGCAGAGCGGGCTCAGGTTCCTCGTCAAACCTTCTTCCGGTTGATTCGTAAACACAACCTGCGGGGCGCTGCTGAATCTGGTGACGACGGCGATGCCGGAGCGGGACGCAGGTGAAAGAACAGCTGGCCGGGCATGTTCTCGAAGAACGGCTTGCCGTTGGCGGCATGGCCGAAGTGTTTCGGGCTCAACGCGTCGGTGCGAGCGGTTTCAAGAAGCAAGTTGCCATCAAACGGCTGCTGCCGGATCTCGCCAAGGACCCCAGGTTCGTCGAGATGTTTGAGAGTGAGGCACGCCTAGCCGCGCAGATCGACTCCGACAATATCGTGCAGGTTTTTGATTTTGGCGAAGAGAATGGCTTTCATTTTCTCGTCATGGAGTATGTCGACGGGTGCGACCTGGCCGCCGTCTTAGCGAACAGCGTGTTACCGCCAAATCTTGCCGCCCATGTGGCGCAGCAAATGTGCGTCGCACTCGATGACCTATTCAAAGCAACGGACGACCTCGGTCAACCTCTGATCATTGCCCATCGCGACGTGACACCCGGAAACGTTTTCATCTCCCGACGCGGTGCCATCAAGCTTGGAGATCTCGGCATTGCGAAGGCGAGAGTTCGGAGCATGCGAACCGAAGCCGGGCATCTGAAGGGCAAGCTCGCCTACATGAGCCCTGAGCAAGCACGAGGTGATGACGTCGACATCCGCACCGACATCTATTGTGTCGGTGTCACCCTCTACGAAGCCCTCACGGGTGAGCGGTACCTTTCTGCCACAACCGACGCAATGCTCGTCGACCTCGCTCGAGCACCCGAGAAATGTTTGGCGAAGATTTCAGGGAATGTGAGTTCCCGCCATCTTGCAGAGGTACTCGAGCGATGTTTGCAACCCGAACCGAGTGGACGCTTTGCCACTCCGGCGGCTGTGTTAGAGGCCCTAGAATCGGCAGTGGACATCTCCGACGTCGCTTCTCTGCGTCAGCAATTGGCCACCATGGTTGGTTTGCTGGCACTCCCCGCACCTGAGGTCGACTTTGTGGATGCTGCTGCGGTGCCTCGTCGACATCCTACCCAGCCAAACAACGAGCCGTCAGTCAAAACCGAAGTCTACGACCCTTTGGCGACGAGTCCTTTGGGTCGCGTCCGCCCTACATTGTGGGTCGGGTTGTTGATTGCCGCTGTCACCTATCTCCTATGGTCCTTCGAACCCTTTGGCGTGCGACGACAGTCGCCATCCGCCATCAAACAACGCGAGACCATATCCCAACCGGCGATTGAGCCATTGACGACCACGACAAAGACCGGCCCTCAACGGCCTTTGCCTCCACCCACGTCACGAGTCACGGGTCGCCAATCCCTTGCGTCAACGTCAGTGTCCAAACGACCTGTTCTGACTGCGCCGTCCGAGATGTCACCATCCCCTGACCTGCTTCCACCACCGCCCGGCAGCACCGTTGCAGTCGCACAGGTTCCAACAGACGCTGCGACTGGGGTCGAAGGGCAGTTGCATCAGGCGGCGGCGATACTCGAGCGGCGCGGCATTCTGGAATCCGATGCGCCTAGGATATTCGCTGAGCACCTGCGCCTGAGCCAACGACCCCACTCAGGCACTGAGGAATTGCGCCAAGCCAAGGGTCTCGTCGAGCAAGTCTCTTCTCTTGTTGTCGACCGCGCCTTCATCGACACCAAGCTGCAACGGATAAATCGTGAGATGGTCGGGCACGATCTGGATGCAGAGACAAAAGCCAAGGTGCGCCGCTCCATCCGCGAAGTTCTTTCCTTGGCGGTTACGGCACAGTATGACTCCGCCAATCACGAGCTCAATCGGGTGCTATCGTTGATCGGAGGCTCTGCCTCTTCGCTTTCCGGGGATCGTGACGACAATTCGGTTCAGAGATCTCCCAGATGAACGGCCCTGTCATCGGCCCGAGGTTGCTCCACGGCCCACCAGGTGAGTCCCACCGACGCACCGATGACCACAACGGCTGTTGTCCACACCCACCACTTTTTATGCCAGGGTGCCACTGAGCTCGGGAAGAGACGCTGTCGCAGGTCGCCGGCATACTGTTTGAGCACCAGGTCGTCGGCTGAGACAGTCTCTTGAAGGTCTTGCACGATGACGCCATCGGTGACGTCGAAGAGGCGAACCCGTACCAACCGAACATCGTCGAGCCCGGCGACGGTGACCGACAGCGCCGAATCGGCGTTCACCTTCCTGCCTACATTGATCAGACACTCGTCGGATTGGTTGCATTGGTTTACGTCTCCGGGCAGGGCTCGGATGACCTCTGGTTGCGCCACTATTCCTATGTGCCCGGCGGTCGCGAGCTCGGCACGCAGGGCGTCGTCGAATGCTGCGGCTTCCGTTTCGGCGATGCCAAGGGTGGTGCTGGGCACAATCGCCAATCGCATGTTTGGATTGGATTGCCCATGGGCGCAGGCAACAAGGGTGGCGGGCAAACAGATGACGCAAAATACAAAAGGAGACAACGGACTTTTTTTGCTCGGGTGTCTCACGACTGCGGTTGATGGTACTGGCAGGAGGGTGTCCTGAACAAGCGATTCGCACCTCAACGGGCTGTTTCCCGAGCGTTGGGAGTGTTATCCTTGGACACTTGATGAGCAGTATCGTTGCACCAAAAGGGTCGCCCCGATGACCCAGGAGCGACCGAGTCGGCAACAGTTTGACTGCCGCGTACGCCTCGCAGTCTCGGGACGTCAAACGATTGTTGAACGCTATGCTGCCAACCTCAGCGAAGGCGGCATGTTCATTCGTGACGACCGACCACCGCCGGTTGGTAGTGTCGTCCTCATTGAGTTTGTTTTGCCGGACGGTCAGTCCCTCAGCCGTGCTGCCGCCCGAGTTGTCCATTCGCGACCGGCGACCATGGAGGGGGACACCACGGCGGGCATGGGTCTGCAGTTTGTGCAGCTCGATGCGCTGGCCCAAGAGATCGTCGAGCAGCTAAATGGTCAGACTGGAACCGACGTCAAGGCCAAAGCTGAGCCCGAGCAAACCGAGTCGCGTTTGTTTGACTTGCGTGGTCTCGAAGCTCCTTTGCTCGCGTCCTCTGGCCCCATCCTTGGCATCGATCTCGGCACGGTGAATAGCTGTGTGGCGGTGGTCAAAGCCAACAAACCGCATGTCGTGCTCGGACCGCAGGGCTACGACGTCGTGCCATCGGTGGTTTTTGTCTCAGACCAGGAAGAGGTCTTTGTTGGGCACAAAGCGCTCGAGCGCATGATCCTCCAGCCGCATCGGGCAATCTACGGTTCCAAACGCTTCTTGGGACGGCCATTCATCTCCAAGGAGGTGCAAACCTACGGTCACTTCTTCAACTACGATTTGGTCGCAGGGCAAGACGGGCGCACCGCGGCCTCTGTCGACGGCAAGCTGGTCCCCCTTGAGGTTGTCGGAGGCCACATTCTGTCGCGACTGCGGCAAATGGCGGAGCTCCATCTCGGTTGTAACGTGGGTCGTGCGGTTATCACCGTGCCCGCCTATTTTGGTGAGACCCAGCGACAGGCCGTTCGCGATGCAGGTCGCATTGCTGGCCTCAACGTAGAGCGAATCCTCAATGAACCCACCGCCGCAGCCATTGCCTACGGTTTTGGCCGCAACATGAAACGCACGATTCTCGTATATGACCTGGGTGGTGGCACCTTTGATGCTACCGTTTTGCGTATCAAGGATGACACATTCGAAGTTCTAGCCACCGACGGCGATCCATTTCTCGGGGGTTCTGATTTCGATGATCGACTCACTGAGTTTGTCCTGTCCTCCTTTGAGCGCCTGGGCAACCCCAGTTTGCGTAGAGATGCCGTGGCCGTGCAACGTGTTCGTTTTGCTGTCGAGCTCGCCAAATGCCAACTCTCCGAAGCCACGAGCGCCGACATCGACTTGCCGTATATTGCCCAAGGCTCGCAGGGACCATTGCATTTGCAGATGAAACTGCCGCGAGATCTTTTCGAGCGACTCGTTCAAGACCTCGTCGATCGAACATTCATCATTGTTCAAGAGGTCCTCGACCGCGCCAAAATTCTCAGCAAAGAGCTTGATGACGTACTCCTCGTGGGTGGTCAGTCTCGCAGTCCTTTGGTCCGCCAGCGATTGTTCGAGCGGTTCGCGCAGAAGCCGAGCAGTTCGGTGCATCCCACTGAAGCGGTGGCCCTGGGTGCCGCCATTGTCGCCGAGGCACTTCACTCCGATCTGCAAATTCACATGGCCGACATCCTGCCCGCAACCATTCGTCTCGGTCGTGCCGATGGTGGCACGACGGTGTTGATTTCACGGGGTGAGCGTTTGCCGGTGCGCAAAGAGTTTGAGGTACCCTCCGAGGCGCGGTCCGAAGGCATCAGAGTATCCCTGTATCGTGGCGAGCTCGAACGCACAGACGAGAACACTTTCCTCGGTTCGTTGGTGTTTCCAACTTCACAAAATGCCACCACGGGTGGTGCCGCCAAGGTCGTCATGCAGGTTAGCGGCGACGGTTTGTTGTCAATGCACGCATTCAATCCCGCTACCGGAGAGCACCGCGAGCTCGACCTGCTACTCAACGACAATTGAAAAGGAACCGTCATGTCCGGTGATCGAGTCGACTGGGACGCGTTGTGCCAGCATCGCGAAGTGGAGCAACTGACGAATCTTGCCATCGCTGAAGACCTCGGCACCGGTGATTTGACCACAGACGCGATCTTCAGTGAATCAAGAATCGTCGAGGGGCGTATCGTCGCTCGAACTCCGACGGTGGTGTGCGGCATCCCGTTGATCAAGCACATCCTGCTTTCCTTCGATGCAGAGGCGATGCTCGAACAATCTGTGCCCGAGGGCAGTCTGGTTAAAGCTGGCACAACCATCGCCACCATCAAGGCGGACGTTCGCGCATTGCTCAAAGCCGAGCGCTGCATGCTCAACTTCCTCATGCGATTGTGTGGTATCGCCTATGGTGCCCACCAGGTCGTCGCAGCACTGCCCATCGGGGTGCGCGCCGAAATCTACGACACCCGCAAGACCATGCCGGGCTGGCGCCAGCTCGACAAAGCGGCTGTGGCAACGGGCGGGGCTCGCAATCATCGTTTTGGTCTCTACGACGCCGTCCTCATCAAGGACAATCACATCGCCGCGGCGCAGTCGCTCACCGACGCAGTCAAAAAGGCGCAGCAATACACCAAAGGTAGAGTGCCTATTGAGGTTGAGGTCGACACTCTCGGGCAACTCGATGAGGCCATTGCCGCCAAAGCCGACATCGTTCTTATCGACAACTTTTCTGAGACCGACATGAAGACTGCCGTCGAGCGTGCAGGAGGGAGACTCATCCTTGAAGCGTCGGGGGGAGTCACTTGCGAGCGGATTGCCGCGATAGCCCGGACAGGTGTCGATCGCATTTCCCTCGGGTCTCTGACGCACTCGGTGATACCCCCAGATATAGGCCTCGATATGGATTAGATCGCCTTGGGTTGGACCGCTCCTTTTTCCCATATGCTGTGCTGCATGAATGTCACGATACGTGGTAACGTCTGACTCTGGTGAGGATATGACATGATTGTTCTGGTTTTGGCGCTACTGGGACAGAACTGGGTTGTGGGGCCCGACAATCTCATGTTGCCCGACGGTCCGATGATGGGCGGACAGCAATCAGGTCCCTATGTGGCACCAGATAACCTTTTCAGCGTGAGGGTTCCCGGGGGCTGGGGAATCGCTTTGCATAAGGACGATCCCAATACCATCGACTTTCGCGCCGTCTCGCTACCGGGAAATGGCGTTTTGCAGATCCGTCGAGTCATCGTGCCGCAGGGTGCCCATCCGCGGCAATTGGCTCTCAATGCCGTGGAGATCCGCCTCTCCAAGCTGCCCAACTTCGAGTTGGTCGAACGACGCGATGTCGTCATCAATGGCAACCAGGCGACTGCCGTGACTGGTTCATATTCGCATCAGGGCAATCTGCAGTTTCCTGTCGCCGTGGAAGAAGTCCACATGGTCGCCGGCAGCGAGGCCTTCATCTTTCACTTCGAGTGCTTCGCTCCCGAGGCGTCCAATCTTGCCCGCGACGTCAACACCTTCTACGCGTCGTTTGTCCCCCGTCCCGTCTTGGCGGAGCCGGTTGTCGAGCCACAGCCAGACCCCACTGTCACGCCGACAAAGAAGTCGAAGAAGAAAAGGAAACCTCGCCGCGCCTTTGACGAAACCCGTTTTTGACCCGCTCCTCGAAGACCTGCGACCGCTCACATACCAATCTGTGAATCGGCGTTGCGGCGGGGGGCGTTGGTCTTGACGTCCCAGTAAGGCGAGAGCCGACGAAGGTTTGCGACGATGCCGGGAAAAACCTCGAGGATGCGTTCGATGTCGGCGTCGGTGCTGTAGCGGCTCAGGCTGAAACGGATGGAGCCGTGCATGGCGGTGAACGGTACTTTCATCGCCATGAGCACGTGCGACGGCTCGAGGGAGCCAGACGTGCAGGCGGAACCACTCGAGGCACATACTCCCGATGCGCTGAGCTGATAGAGCATGCCCTCGCCCTCGACATAATGAACGGCGACGTTTAGCGTGTTGGGTAAACGAATTGCGCCGCTGCCGTTGATCTCCAAATGCGGGATGGCGTCGATCAGTCCCTTCTCCACTCGATCACGCAAGGCCAACACGCGAGCCTCTTCGGGCATGTGCTCCTGTGCCAGTTCACAGGCCTTGGCGAGTCCGACGATGTACGGGACATTCTCGGTGCCGGCGCGACGGCCTTCCTCTTGATGGCCACCGATCATGTAGGGACGGATGGGAGTACCGCGACGAATGAAAAGAGCGCCGATGCCCTTAGGAGCGTGCATCTTGTGACCAGAGAAGGACAAAAGGTCGACGTGGGGCATGCCGTTCTTAAGGTCGATAGGGATCTTGCCCACCGTCTGGGTGGCGTCGGTGTGAAAGACGATGTCGGGTTCGGTTTCTTTGGTGAGACGCGACATTTCTTCGATGGGGAACACCACACCGGTTTCGTTGTTGGCGTGCATGATGGTGACCAAAGCTGTTTGCTCAGGCCTAAGTGCTCGCACGAAGTCGGCCATGTCGATTTGTCCGTGACGATCGACGGGCAAAACGGTTACTTCATAGTCGTTGCGGGCGAGCTCTTTGCAAACCTCAAGAACCGCGGGATGCTCTACGGCTGACGTGATGACGTGCCGACGTGTTGGCATGGCCTTGGTGACACCGAAGATCGCGGCGTTATTGCTCTCGGTGGCGCATGAGGTGAAGAGGATCTGTCGCGAGGCACCAACGCCGAGGAGCTTGGCCACGGTTTGGCGTGCAGCAGTGATTGCGTCCGCAGCCGGCTTCGACGAGTCGTACATGGAGCTTGGGTTGAAGTATTCTGCGGTGAAGTACGGCCGCATCGCCTCGACGACTTCGGGTGCGATAGCAGTGGTGGCGTTATTGTCTGCATAGACGATCATGATTCTCTCGTGCGGTTTGGGTGGTGCCGCCAAGTGATGTCAGTCAGCGTGCCGGTCACAGAGAAGAAAACAGAATCTCGGAGGAGCGCAAACGGCATGACCGTGATTAGACGGCGATGACGCGAATGCGTTCGTCGACCTTTGCTTTGAGGGTGCCCTCGACCATCAGTTTGAGCGTCATCGAAGCGCCAGCACAGCCAGCGCAAGCACCGGCGAGTTTTGCATAAATGATGGTGTCTTTGATGTCGATAAGCTCGAGACTGCCGCCGTCCTGAGCGAGCATTGGTTTGACCTCGGTCTCCAGGACTTGCTCCACCTTTTTGGCGAACTGAAAGGGAGACATCTTTGGCTGCTTGGGGATGTCGCCGTGTAGCTCTGGCTGGGTGGGATTGGCCTTGATCGTGAGCTCTCGCCGGCCCCAGGTTTCGTCGAGGAGATCCTGCAAGCCGCCGGGAGCGTGGTGGCAGTTCATGCAGGCGCCGCCTGCCTTGATGGCACCGGTGATGTCCTCGATGGTTTTGAGCTTAAGTTCTTGGATCTTGCGACGGATATATGGCTCAGTCATGGTGAAGCAAGTGCAGACGATGCGCCCGTCGGCGTCCTCTTCGTTCTTGAACTCGACACCCAGGGCCGCAAGATCAACGCCGCGCTTCTGCGCCCAATTGAAAACAGAAGCTTCCAAGGCTTCGGCACCCATCACGGAACAATGCAGCTTCTGTTTGGGAAGGCCTCCCAGCACGTCGACGATGTCGCTGTTGGTGATCTTGAGTGCCATGAGCGGCGTGTACTCTTTCGTCTCCAACAGCACACATAAGGCCTCAGAGGAAGCAATCGCTGACGTACAACCAAAAGTGAGGTAGCGTGCGTCGGTGATAATGTCCTTGGTCGGATCGCTCGCGTCCTTTTTGACACGAAAAGTGAATCGCATGGCGTCGCCACACGAGATCGAACCATGCTCGCCAAAGCCATCGGGATCTTCTATCTCGCCAAGATGAGTGCCCGGCTTGCCCTGGACTGCGTCCATGAACAGCTGTGTTGTTTTCTCGGTGTACTGCCAGGCCATTCTGCTACCTCCTGCTCGGCCGACGGTTGCGCAGTAGTGGAAACACTCCGTTTCGTCAACCCTTGGCCGCCCCCTTGAGCATTTTGCCTTTCCCCGATTTCAGTGCCTCGCCACCACTTAGGTCCTTTCGACGTTCTCTGCCTCCTTTTTGCGCCGCGTGGTCAACAGCCAGAGCACCAATAACAGCAAGGGAGTCGATCCGTAAGCAATGTAATGCAGCTTGCCAGGGGCGGCTTCTATTTTGATGTTGCCAAGCCGGGTCATACCGCGGTCCTCAGGCGTCTCTTCTCGACGATTGTCGATGCGCAATTCGAAGCTCGCGAGTGGCCGTTGGCCCTGGCCGAGAACCAGGGTTGCGGTGTGCTCTGCCTCGGGCACACCTTGCAGTCGTTTGGCCACAATTCGGAAACGTTTGACCTGACCGGGCTCAAGCTGCTCCATAAGGGCCGGCCGCACCACAAACTCGGCTGCATGGCTACTGGCAGCGAGGTTGAGCTCTGGCAGTGCCGTGGCGGTGGTGCTTGCCACGGTGACCTCGAGTTCTGTCGTCTCGCCCCGCAATCGAATGTAGCTGCGCGACGGTAGCAGCAAGACTTCCGGAGGGCCATCATTGGCGGCGGTGACCATGTCGACAGGGCGGCGGCCGTCTCGGGCGCGCACCATGGCATCGGCACCGGCGATCATCAGTGCTTTGGCGCCGCCCTCACTGCGCACCAAGTGCAACGGGGTCATGCCATGGTGGTCCACCGCGTCAACACGGGCACCAAATCCGAGCAGCGTCTTCATAGTAGGAGCGTCGGCTGCCAGGTGCAGTGCGGTACGGCCGTAGAAATCGGGGGCTTCGATCTCAGCGCCACTCGCAACAAGCACCTCCACAACCTTGGCGTTGCCCAACAGTGAAGCCCAGTGCAGTGGCCGCAGATCGAACCAGGCGCCGATTTCCACATTGGCACCCGCGCCGATAAGCCTTTTTGCCACTTGGGCGTGTCCCGCAATAGCCGCCCAATGCAGGGGCGTTCGCTCACAACGGTCCTTGGCATGGAAATCTGCGCCCTGTTCCAGCGCTGCAGTGATCGTGCGGCCATGCCCCACAAGAGCAGCTCGGTGCAACAACGTCATGCCCTCAGTGTCTTGCGCACGGAGGGTTTCGGGTGTCCAGGGCCCTGTGTCCTGACACCCGGAAACAGAGAAACCGCCCCAAATGACTAATGCATATGAGAGCCAGCGCGCTATCGTAGCGTTGGTGGCGGCGGACGGGTCGGTTATACTTTCATTCTGAGTGGCAACCACGAGGGGTTTTATGAAAACGCGGCTACGCACCATGGAGGACGGGGGATATCACTCAGCCGCCTCGCCGGAAATGCCGCCATCAAGAAAACTGCTGAGCCACTTGTCCGCTGTTTTTCTTCTAGGTGTGCTGTTCGGAGTGATTTTTGCACCAGAGACCGCCCGAGCCCACTGGTGCGATTGCCTGTGGGAATCCCGGTACAACATTGTGGTGCGGCCAGCGGTCGATTCCGTTGAGGTGCCATCGTCAGGCCAAGTCACGTTTACGGTGTGGCTGCAGAACAACATGGGTTACCCGTTGTATGACTATCGCATTCAGGCCTACGCCAGCAGCTACAACATCAGTGTATCGATAGACAGCGACACACGCCCCTACCCTGACTTTGTCATGCCGGGGGAACGACTGCGTCACGACCTGTTCGTGTCACGAAGTGGCGGCGGAACTCTGTCGATCGATGACATCGGTTTCTATGTTGGATTTGGCCACGACAACATCCAGCCGCGCCTCTACGGCTCGAGCCCCAATACCGTTCCGAGCGCCGACGCCATCGTCAAGCATCAATCAGATGGCTCGTTGTACCCATCCAGTCCAAGCATCAGCGGGGGGAGCCAGGCACGCCACATGATCTCCTCTGCACGTGCGGACTTTTCCGCGAGTGAACGTGCCACAGGCATCACCGACCTTCTCAACGAGTACTGTGCTGGGCGGCACTCCTGGTCTAGTGGGGATCCTGCATCTCCTGACACGAGCTACTGTCCCACCCCAGACGGCTCCGGCGACACCACCTGCCCCGGTCAATTGCGCAGCACCAGCACCACTAAGTACCAGTGGCAGCACCTGTGGGCCGCGGGCGAGCTGGCCTATCGCAAGAATGCACTGAGCAGCAATCAGCTCCAAGCTTTCAGGGATCGACTGAAATGTGGCCAAGATGAAAATGTCTTTGCCTTCAAAGCCTACGCCTTGTTCGCCTTGGGTTACTTGGGCGAAGGGAGTTTTTCCAGTGACGTCGGTGGCGGCACTGTAGCCAGTTTTCTTGGCGGCATTGCCAACACCTCTTCGGCGGAAGGCTGCGCCGCCAATGCTGCACTGCTCATGGCCGGCGGCAGCAATACTTCGTCAGTGACCACCTGCCTCGGCACGAGCAATGAGTTTGCGCAGATCCTCGCCGGTGCCGCTCTCAATGTAAGTGGCAACGATCCCAATGACACGCACATAAAGACCGAGGTTTTGAACCGCGTCGATTGGACCAACGAGCCTGAGGCCACCGGTGGCCTCGATTTGTTCGCTGCCCATGTGGCCAACATCGTTGCCTGGCACCATCGCGGTTGGGCCGCCCTGGGCAACGACAGCGGCACCGTCAGTTTTTACAATGAAGAGGACGTGCCGCCTCGAGCACCCAATATTAGCTGCGCGGTAACCTCCACCGATCCGCCGGTTTTTGCAGTGAGTTGGCCTGCTGTCACCCAGGGCACCAACAACCAGGCCGAACAATACAGTGTCGGATATCGAATCTATTGGGGCACCGCGTCGGGGAGTTATGTTCATGTCGCCTACACCCCGGGCACATCCTTCAGTCCCCCTGATGTGACGGTGAACACCAACTACTACGTGACAGTGGTGACGGTCGACGACTCGATGAACGTGAGCGCCGACTCAGCGGAGATCACGTGCAACGTACCGGTGAATGCCAATCCGCCAGTAGCGTCCCTCAACTGCAATACGACCAGCGGCGTTTGCACCTCTCCCACCGCTGGAAGTCTAAACTGTGGCACCGCCCCCGTCACCGTCGAGTGCTCCTGTGACTGCGCGGGGATCAGTTGGGGTTGCGATCCCAGCAGCGATCCCAACAGCAACATCAACCATTGCTGGATCACCCTCGATAATGGCAGTCGTGAGGACATTCTGGGAAGCAGCGCAACCTACACGTTCAGTGCGGGAGGCTCCCACAATGTGTCGTTGGAAGTCACCGACGGCACCGGTTTGTCCGACACCGACTCCTTGTCCATTGCCGTCGACGATCCCAACAATCAGGCACCCACCGCCGTGGCGACCGCCGCTCCAAACTTGGGCGGCGCTCCTCTCGAGGTTGCTTTCAACGCGGCGAGCAGCACCGATCCCGACGGCTCGATTACCGGCTGGGAATGGGATTTTCACGATGGCAGCACATCAATGGAAGAGAATCCAACACACACCTTCGACTCGTCAGGAGAATACGACGTTCGTCTAACTGTTACCGATGATGGTGATCCTGCATTGACCGGCACCGACGTAGTTCGCATCACTGTCAGTGACCAAGCCATCAATCGCCCGCCGCCCACCGACTGTGGCGTGGTCACGCCAACATCGGGTCGGGCACCGCTCACAATCAGTCTTGATGCGTCGAGTTGCGTGGATCCCGACGGCGACATCATTACCTTCAACTGGTCGGTGGGCTCGTGGCAGGTGGCTCCGGTCGATTACACTGGCCCGATGGCGGAGCACACCCTCTCTGAGCGCGGCGAGTATTCTGTGAGTCTCGCCATGGTTGACGATGGCTCGCCCCCTCGGCAGGTGTCACAGAACTTCGATGTGACAGTTCTGCGCAATGACGGCCTAGAAGGTGACCTGCCACCGCTGATCGCGGGTTGCTCGTGCGATAGTTCACCCTCCTCTGCCAGTGCGCTTCTGATAGTGGCCGGTGCCGGTTTGCTGCTCGTTCGCCGACGTTGCCGCCGGTAGATTCTCAATGCTGTGACAATGCACTGCAGCGATTGCCACTTCCACAATCGATGATTAACTTTCATCACATTGCCTATGGGCACGGGGCCTATGACAGTGACACAAAGAGAGGACAGGTCAATGGTCGTCTACGAATGTAAAAAGTGCGGAATGAGCGTTGGCAGCATCACCTGTGGCAAGTGTGGCAAGGAACTGCAACACGACACATTGACGCTCGATGGCGGCGCGAAGGTCACCATCTCCAAGTGTCCGGAGGGTCATGGCAAGATCAAGTCACCGCAGTGCTGCGGTGAAGACATGACCTGCTCCATCTGACCATCACCTGGCAACTGACCATCACCTGGCAACGGCATCACGATCACTCCGGAGCAGAGAAGTCGATGCCTGTCCGCTGTGCGCTTTGAAGTGCGGTGAATCGATTCGTCTAGGCTCAATCCAAATGAGGTGCCAACCGCCACAGGGAGCCTGATCGGTGATCATTGTTATCGTTGTCAGCGACTCGGTCAAGATTCCAATGATCACAAATTCGCTGATGTTGACACGAATCGCCAACCTATGTGGTAGTTGCACTCTGACACTGCCAGTAACTCTTCTCTCAACTTTGCCTGGGACAACAGGTTGACAAAAGAAGCAAACGCGACCACCACGCTCATTGCCGACATGGCTGTGACTGTTGTCGTGTTGCAGACCATCGTCGCCGATTCTTTCGGTCACTACCTCCCATGGGGCATGGTGGTCTTGCCACTGGTTGCAACGAACTTGGTTTCGGCGTGGTACGCCCGAGGTCACGGTCTTACCGCGCTGCCATTCGGTGCCAACACCGTCTTCATCATGGTTGTGCTCGGCGACGTCTTAGCGGCACAGGACAGCGATGGACTCTCTCGTCTCGGCACAGATTCCCAGCTGCTCGCACTCCTCAGCACAGCGCTGATTTTATACTCGGCCGTCGTCTTGACCGTTACCTTTGTAGTCCTCTGGCTGAGACCGACCTTGCCTCGACAAGCCTTGATGCTGCCTCTCGTTGCCATTTGCTGCTGTTATCTGATCCTAACGCCAATTCTTCAGCTCATCGACAAGTCCTTGTCGGCTCTGCTTGCGGCCTTGCTCCTGTGGTTGTTGCTGAATCGCAAAGCACCTGGTTGGTTGACCTGGTCGATCCCTTTTGTGGTGTGGGGGGGACTGACATGGCTGGTACCGGACAGTGGTGGCGAGTCACCACCGCCCCCTACAATCATCACCGCCTCGATAGCTTCTTCTGACGTCGTCGGATGGCTGTCGAGCTCGCTCTTCTGGCGAGATGTGGCACCCCTGGTGGGGTTGATTGGCACTGCCAATGCTTTTGCCAACCTCGAGAACCTTGCGTCCGCGCAAAAAGCTGGTGATGTACACGACGCCCACATCACCACATTCATCGCCTGCGGTGGCACCTTGCTCGCTGCCGCAGTTGGCGGAGGCGCACCGGTCACGGTCTACATTGGGCACCCTGTTTACAAAGAAATGGGAGGCAAGTTCTTCTACGGAATTGCAGCCACCGTGGGTCTCGCTGCGGTCTTGGTACCGCTGGGAACATGGGTCATGCAGTGGCTGCCCGTACATGTCCTGTTCGGAGCTGTTATCTTCATAGGCACCGGCATCGCCAGCATGGTGCGTCATCAAGTGCACTCCAACCGAGACCGACTCAAAGCCGCGATTCCGATGCTGCCGATCGTGGCGTTCTGGATGCAAAATAACTTTGCCGTGAATACGCCGCTGTTGTCGATTCTTGGCAAGGGCAGTCCCCTGGTG
Organism: Deltaproteobacteria bacterium RIFOXYA12_FULL_58_15; assembly: GCA_001798605.1. GTDB lineage: Bacteria > Myxococcota > XYA12-FULL-58-9 > XYA12-FULL-58-9 > XYA12-FULL-58-9 > XYA12-FULL-58-9. The sequence continues at coordinate 33,213 of MGST01000040.1, forward strand.
GCCATCGGTTGGGCTATGCTCTTGTGGAGTGACGGTGGGCGAAAGGAACGCCTGGTTATCTGTCTCATGCTCGCGGCGGCGAGTTTGGGCGGCATTGTTCACGCGCCGGCGCTATCCTGGTCTGCACTGGCGTGCTCCCTCGTTTACGGATGCATCGCTGCCGTGATCAGTCACCCTCGATGCCGACGCGCTCTGTAACCCATCCAACCGAGCGTAGTGCTATCGTCTTTCTTTCGGTTTTTCTGTCCTGAGATATTTGCTAGGCTCACGAGCTCCATGGCAACTGTACCGTTTGATCTGGCGTTGAGCGTCGGCCTTGGGGCCTGCGTGGCGGTGTTTGGTCGATCGGTTGCGCCGGAGAAAACCCTGCTCAGGTCCGCAGGGCTGTGGGCGCTGGTGGCTTTCGAGCTCATGTTGTTTGTGCCCGTCGGGGCATTCTTGCTTTGGCGCTTCCCCGAGTGGAGCTGGATGTACCTGCTCGAAGCTGACGCCCTGCCGTTTCCCGATTTTGCCGTTGCGGCGGCATATCCAGCCTTCGCCATTGCCTCCTTCATATTGTGCAGACACCTGGTGAGCAGTGGCCGATTCTGGCTGGCAGTCGGTGTGATGATTGGCGGGATGGCCATCGCCGGCTTGGTGGGATTTTTCGGTTGGGAGCAACTCTCGGTGAGCGGTACCACGGAGCAGTTTCGCGCAGATCCGGGGCAGATGCGTGAGGTGACCGAGTCATCCCTTGGCTATTTGCTCGCTGCTAGCAACGTGGGAATCGTCGTGGCTTGGGGAGCAATGCTCTGGCGCCTCTTGCTGCTCTGTCGAGCCGCACAGCTTCATCCTTCCGCCGTGAGCTCGTCCTCAGTGGCTGACCAAACCCCCTCAAATAACGGCAAGAAGCCTGCTGCCGGGTCGAAGACCCGCAAAAAGACGTGATTGGTTGACCATGATTCATCCCTCTGTTACACATTTCGTAGTTAACGCCAGGAAAGATTTAAGTTTCTTGGCAGCACGGGAGGGTCACGTGAAGTACCTTGTCGCCATCCTCCTCTTGACGACTGTTGTTTTGTCGTCTGGGTGTGGGCCCATTGTTAGTGGTGTGCAAATTGTCAACGCCAATATCGCCTTGAGTGCGGCTGAGACGGCTGGTGCTAAGCATGCTGCAGTGTATGAGTACACAGCCGCCCGGGTGTACCTGCAAAAGGCGCGAGAAGAACACTCCTACTCCGATTTTTGGGCGTCGCGCATCTATGCAGACAAGGCGCTGGACTATGCAGTGCGCGCACGCAAGACAGCAGCGGCTTCCGCTGATTTTGTGCAACCGATGGTGATGCCAGAGGCGCCACCCGTCCTACAAGAGACGCCAGCCGAGCCTGCACCCGTCATCGTTCCGACCATGTAGTCAATTCAACCTCGCTAATTCGAGGAGCGGTCATATGCGACACACTTGGGCAAGGGCTGGCATTCTGCTTACCGTAGCTATTGGAACCGTTTCCTGTGTGGTGGGTGCCAAACTGCGTGAAGATGCCAAGCTGATCGAGAAGAAGATCGCCAGTGCTCGCGAGCGTGGTTCTTATCGTTGTGCTCCCAAAGAGCTCGCCATCGCTGAGGCCAACCTCGAGTTTCTTCGCTATGAGCTGGAGATGGGCGATTTCCAACGCGCAGAACGGCATCACCGCGCCGCTTTGGAAAACATCAACCGCGCTATCGAGATAACAGATCCCAACGAGTGCGCTGAGAAGCGCGTCTTGATCATGAACGATCGGGATGGCGATGGTATTGGTGACACCATTGACCAGTGTCCTGACGAGCCCGAGGATGTTGACACCTTTGAGGACGAAAACGGCTGCCCAGATCCCGACAACGACGGCGACACCGTTCTCGACGTCGATGACAAGTGTCCCATGGTCGCAGGGGACCCCACCAGCCACGGTTGCCCCATCGAAGATCGTGATGGCGACGGGATTGCCGATGCTGCTGACAAGTGTCCGGACATACCCGAGGACCTCGACGGCAACGAAGATCAAGACGGTTGCCCTGAGGAGGAGAATCTCGATTCGGACGGCGATGGCATCCTCGACAAGGTCGACGCCTGCCCGAATGAACCCGAGGACTTTGACCAATTCCAAGACGAAGACGGTTGTCCCGACCCCGACAACGATCAAGACACCGTCCTTGACGTGGTCGATAGTTGCCCGTTGCAGCCGGGACTCGCGATCAACAACGGCTGTCCAGTCGCTGACCGCGATGGCGACGGTGTCAATGACGACGTCGACCAGTGCCCCGACGTACCAGGTCCGGCACCCAAGGGTTGTCCCAAGCGGGTGCTCGTGCAAGTGACCGGTGACAAGATCGAGATCAAGAAACAGATCATGTTCGAAACGAACAAGGCAGTCATCAAGGGTCGCATTTCCTTCGAGATTCTCAATCAGGTTGGTGCGGTGTTGCAATCGAATCCAGGTATCAAGGTCGTCATCGAGGGTCACACCGACAGTGTCGGTGATGCAGAATACAACCTGCGTCTCTCCGACGACCGCGCCAAGTCCGTCCGCGCGGCATTGGTCGAACGAGGCGTAGACGGCGGTCGTCTCGAAGCCATTGGTTACGGCGAGTCAAAGCCCATTGCTTCGAACCGTTCCAGTAAGGGCCGTGCCGCCAATCGGCGCGTCGAGTTCAATATCGTTCAGAAGGAGGGTGCTCCGTCGGCACCCGAGACACCGTAGAATTCACACGGGTAGTATTCCCACTGGCGCGCGCCGCGGTCGTCCGGATCGTTCGGCGGCGCCGTAACCAAGAGCCATTCATGCCAACCGAAGCCGTCTCTCCAAGCCAAGGCATTCCCAACGAGGGACTCCAGAGCAATCTCCTTGATGTCTTTTTGTACCTCGGATCAGAGTGGGTGCTCTACCTCCTGTTGATTCTCAGCATCGTTTCCGTCGCTATCACCATTGAGCGTGCCATCCACTTCATTCAAAACCGTATCGACCTCGAGAGCATGCATCGTGCTCTCGAAGCACAGCTCACCAACGGGGACGTCGCTGCTGCCAAAGCTCTGCTCGAATCGACACCCTCACACGTTGCCACTGTCGCTCTGCGAGGTCTCAATGCTCTCGGTCGCGGCGCGGCTGCTGTTGAGGAATTGATGAGCGGCGCAACTCAGGTAGAGCGGCTGAAGATGGAGCGCGGCCTCGCCTTTCTCGGTACCCTTGGAAACAATGCACCGTTCGTCGGCCTGTTCGGCACAGTCCTCGGCATCATTCGCGCTTTTCGCGATCTTGCGACCAACACCATTGAAGGATCGTCTGCGGTGATGGCGGGCATCGCAGAGGCACTGATTGCCACGGCAGTGGGCCTGCTGGTCGCCCTGCCGGCGGTTGCCCTGTTCAACTATTTTCAACGCCTCATTCGCACTCAGGTCGTGGCCAGTGAAGCCATGACCCGCGTGGTCTTGGCGCATGCCAAGACGGTGAAGGACTGAGCGCATGGCGGGCACTTCACAGAGTGATCCCGATGGCATGATCACCGACATCAACGTCACACCGTTGGTCGACATCATCTTAGTGCTCTTGATCATCTTCATGCTCACCGCGAATCTCATCGCTCGGCCGAGCATCGAAGTCGACTTGCCCGAGGCGTCCACGGGTGAAGGCGTCGAGCCGTCAACGCTCGCCATTACCATGACCCAAGACGGCGAACTCTATCTCAATGGTGTTCCGACTGCGGAAGCGGACCTCATTGCCTACTTGCCATCTGCCCTCGAGGAAGACCCCAAGACTCAAGCAATCATCGCCGCAGACAAGGAGGTCTCTCATGGACAGGTGGTGCACATCATCGATGTCGTGCGCCAGGCTGGAATCTACAAGTTCGCCCTCAATATTGACCCCACCGGCCAGTCAGTGAAACCCGAGGCCCAACCCACGCCGTGAAACTCGCCTTTGTCATCATCTTAGGCGTCGGTCTCGCCCTCTATCTCGTAGCCAGTCGTGCGACCTGGCGAGATGTCGTGATCTATGTTGGCACCTTTCTCTTTTCCCTGTTGGCGCACTGGGGACTCATTGGCGGCTTGAGTAGCGCAGCCAGGATGGCACCCCCTGAGAAGGCCCGAGTGCTCGAGTTTGCCGTGGTGGAGTCGCCGCCCCCTCCAACCCCCGAGCCGGAGCCAGAGAAGCCCAAGCCCAAGCCCAAGGCAAAGCCGATCGATCTCACCAGCGTGGTGGTCCCTGACACGACTCCGCCACCACCCAACGAGGCCGGCGAGACAGAGCTCGAAGAGGCCAAACCCGTCTTTGGTATCACCATGTCCTCGGTCGTCGGCCCTGGTAGCGGCGCAGGCATGTCGGTGCGCGTTGGTAACACCACCATGAAGGCACCGGAGCAAGAATTCACTGACCCAAATGCGGTGAAAGCCTACAAGCCGGTACCTCTCTACAAGGTGACTAAACGGCCGACCTTCACCCACGGCATCTGCAAACCCGACTATCCCCCCGAGCCCAAGCGCCTCGGCATCGAAGGTCGCGTGCAGCTCTCAGTCGAGTTGCGCTCTGACGGCACCGTCGGTGAAGTCAAGGTGGTCGAAGGTCTTGGGTACGGCCTTGACGAAGCCGCGGTCAAGGCGATCAAGAATTGCCCCTTCGAGCCCGCCAATATTGGTGGCGAGCCGGTCACCACCACCATCACCGTCGGCGTCAGTTTTGTGATCGAAGATTAGTGAGGATCAAGGATCAGTGGACGCCGCTGCGGTCACATCCATAGTTCAATTCCCAATTGTGGTCATTCCACGGGACAACAAGGCTCCGTCACATTATTCAACCACACGTTGCCTGAGGCGCCATGTGCGTACCCGCAGTGCGATTGGCAGGAGCCAAAGCGTTGCCAGCAATGGATCCGACCGTCCGGCTGTATTGCAGCCATCTTCTTCTTCGTCCGACACCTCGGTGGGGGAAGTAATGCACGCAGCAACACCATTAACGACCTCGCACACTTTGCCTTCTGCGCTACAGTCAATACTTCTAAGTCCCTGCTCGTCACAAGCGAGGACGGTGGCACCTGAACACAAACCGCCCGCTGGCACTGTGTCGCATACTGCAATCGTATCTGCGACCGAATCAATAAAGGCGGTCGCAGTATCCACGCGGGAAAATCCATGAATGAGTCCTTCGGCGGATTCAGCTGTGAATGACAACACCCCGAGAATTTGCAGATCACCCTCGGTGTCGCGACGGAGGATGCCGCTGCCGGAGTCACCAAAACTGGGGTCGCCGCTGCCCATGCTGTCAAGCCAGGCCACGTTGTTTGGTGTGCTCGTGATCGTCCCGTAATACTCGAGCTTTGACCAATGCCGCACGGGTGAGAAATCGTACGATTCGTCGAGGGAGCCGTACCCACCCTGCAACATCTCCGTGCCCCTAAGCGAATTCGACAAAGCCTCCCGATTCATCTCGAATGGTGTTAACTGCGGGCAGGTTTCGGCCACCGAGTTGGCAAATACCATGACCGACACATCGTTTTGGATCCAATCGTCATCATCGATCGAGCACTCGGGGTGGATGTGAACTTCCCTGACGGCGAGCTGGCAAAGAGGTGCGCCAATGTCAGGACCAACATGGTATTTGAGCATCGACGCTGGTGCGAGTTCTGGCTCAGCGCCATGGAGCCATGCGCTTTGATTCGTGACAACGCAATGCGCGGCCGCAATCACAATACGGTCATCCACAACGTTGCCTGTGCAGCCTTGATACGTATCTCCTTCGTCTTCAACCACCTGTGCAACGATCGCATTCTGCTCCTCAGCGGTCAGAGTGAAACCGAGAACTGACGGATCAGTTTGGCCATCAATAACGGCGGCGGTGTGGGGACGAACGCCTGCGGGGTCGACTTCTCTTGATGTGCCACACGCAACAGCAATTGCGGAGACGCACAGTAAGGCAAGGGGATTTCTCGAATGTGAAATCATATCTCCAATTCGTGGGCTCATGAGCATCCCTCCCTGGCTTCTCGAACGCCAACAAACGGAAATTGCCTTGTTTGGCAACACCATGCCTATCGAACCAATATCTCGGCACGGCAATATTCATGCCACCGACGCCCGTGGGCTCAGCATATTGAATATCAATCGGTTTGTCATTTGCCGCAGTCTTTTCGTTCGACAATTGGTTCTGCAAAGAGAGCCTCAAATGTTGTCTCCGTTCAATTGAACGAACCATCCCGACAAGGTGGACTGCCTAGACTTTGCTACGCGAGGACTTTGACCCAAGCCGGCGTGTTCAGACAGAGGGCCGCCTTGCCATCGAAGGTGAGCCACTCCCCGTCCACCTGACGCGCCAGAGCAGCGTAGGCCGCGTCGTAACCAGACAGCCCGAGCGCCACGAGCTCCGCGGTCGCGACCGCGAGGCTTGCGGTCATTTGCGCGCGCATGATCGGCAATGACAAAAGAAACGGCATGTCCGTGCGCGCAAAATCGGTAGGGACCGGGTGGACGCGCAGACACACGGCCAAGACTTCGAAAAAGAACAACTCTGGGACGACGAACTCGCGACTGCCACGATACACCTCCTCCAATACCTGGTCCGCAGCCTCGTGGCCAGCCTCATGGATGAACCACTTCACGGCGACGGACGCGTCGATGATCGCGGGCGTCATGTGTCGTACCCGCGCAGGCGCCTCAAGATCGCCAAGCTGTCTGCTGCAGCTCCTGCGGTTCCCACTGGATTGGCGCCGACTCGGCGCGCCTGGACCCGCGCCCGGAGCTCACGAATCTCGTCTTCGCTGACCACGTCCACGAAGCGCTTTCTGAACAACTCAATGGGTACCAGAGCGGCCTCCACCTTGTTGCCACGCCGCAATAGAATCGGCTCTCCACTCTTGGCAAGCTCATCCATGACCAAACCAAATTTGGTCCTTACTTTCAATGCGTTGACTGATTTCATATAGGCATAGTAACATATGTCTGTTCATATGTCACCACACGTAGATGCGTCACCTGCAAGGAGTCGGCCACACCCGACCACCATTGAAGCCAATGGTTCTTCCAGGCGCCGCACGCCCCGCGGATCGCCGAACGCAACCCGGTGCGGCCATGTTCCAGTGGTTGAACTCGACTAGCGGTGATAGGGTCCCGCCGGCCTGAAATTTTTCTTGGGTTTGAGCCGTCGAGGAGACAACAGATGGGTCATTGGTTCGGTCGTTTCATTCCAATCGCCGTGGGTGTGTTGCTGATAACTGTCGCTTGCACAGACCCAGACAAACCGTCAGGCATTCCGGATCCCAAGGGCAACAATGGGGACGTCAGCAACATCGGCGGTGATGTCGCTATCGACGCAACTCTTCCTACGGTGACCATCACTGCGCCTGCGGCCAATGCCATGGCTGCCTACGGGGAGTTGGTGCAATTCTCGGGAACCGTGAGCGACAATCGGGATGCGCCCGAGACGCTCAATGTACGCTGGCTCTCCGACCTCGACGGTGCCATCGCTCATGCACCGGCTGACGCAAACGGCGTCACCTCGTTTGCGCTGTCCTCTTTGATCTCCGGTCGACACACAATCACCCTTGCCGCAACCGATGGGGCAGGTAACACCGGCATTGCAGCCGTTGCAGTTACCATCGCCGCCGCAGTCGGCGCGCCAACGGTCACCATTGAGCCGGCCTCCCCCACGACTCTCGACCGACTCTTGGCAAATGTCACCTACACCCCAGATCCCTCAGCCACATTCAGTATCGAATGGCGTGGCAATGGCGAGGTGGCAACTGCCGAAGACGACGAGATACCCTCAGCCTTAACTACCAAAGGTGAACTCTGGAGTGTTCGCGTGGTCGCGCACACGTCTGAAGGCGACACCCCGCCGGGTGCCGCACAGACTCGTATCTACAATGCCGCACCACAGTGTCTGGCTGCTGCAATCGTACCCACCGAGGGAACCACCACCACCACCTATGCATGTCAGTGTGTGGATCGGGTTGAGCCGGACGCCGAAGATCCCCTTGCGGATCGCTGCGAGCTAGCGATCGATGGCGTTTTCATCGATTTCGACGCCTGTACCGTGACTCCAGACTTAACTGCGAAGGACGACCTTCTCAGCTGTTCCTACATTGCAAGTGACGGCGAGGATGAAGGTGCACCACGAGAGACGAACACCGTTATCGTAGGTAACACACCACCGACAGTCGGTGGTACGGCCATCAGTGCCGATGGATGCGGCAGGTACACGTGTATGGCCACCGACATCACCGATATCGACGACTCAGACAGTGACTTCACAGTGGCCTATCGTTGGACTCTCAATGGCAGCCGAATGGTCGATCATGAACAGACCCTCGAGGGAATTGGTTTTGCCCAGGGAGACGCTTTGCGTTGCATCGCCCGCGCCACCGATGGGTCGCTTCGAGCCGATGGGTCTCCTGTCTACGGTGAGGAGACCGTCTCCGCAGTCCACGCCATCAATGAGCCACTCTCCGGTGTACAGAGCGCCACCTTGCTTCCTGCGGCACCTGTCCCCGGTGATCTCCTCACCTGTATGCCGTCGGGGTTTGATGGCGGCAACTGTGGTTGGGAGCCTTCTTATATCTACGCATGGCTCGAAGACGGGGCTGTGATTGCGGGCGCCGATTCGGAGAGTCTCCGCCTCGAAGCACCGGCTTTGGGAACCAGCTATCAATGCCGCGTGACACCCACCGGCGGCTCCGTCGCCGGGCCCAGTGTTTTGTCCAATGCTGTTGCGGTCGGGTCCGTCGATCCGGGTGCGCCCATCGTCGAGATCAGCGCCCCCGAGGGCGCCGACGGCCCCGTGCTATGCAACGTTCGCGAGGCGGCGACGGCGTCAATGGACGATGTGATCTGGCACTGGCAGATCAACGACGAAGATCCCTTCGAGGCTGGTCAAGCCCTCGGGGACGCTGCGGTTGAAGGTTGCGACTTGGTCCGTTGCTGGGCGGAGCTCCCCAACGCCGGTGTTCCATTGTTTTCCAATCAGGCACAGCAACCTCTTCCCATGGGTAGCGGCTGTGACGATGGCAATTCCTGCACCACCGGGGCTTGCAGTCCAGATGGTGGCTGCGAATGGGTTCCCACTGGAGACCAATGTGATGACGACAACGTCTGCACGGGAGTTGGCGCCTGCATTGATGGTGTATGCATCGCTGTAACCGTCGATTGTGATGATGATGATCCGTGTACTGCCGACAGCTGTCACCCGCTCAATGGTTGCACCTCTTCTCCATCGAGTGGCGCAACCTGCGACGACGGCAATGTCTGCACCACCGGTGACACCTGTATTGTCGGTGCCTGCTTTGGGACGAACACCTGTTCTTGCGGTGATGCCAACGAGTGCGACGACGGTAACCCTTGCACCACAGACACTTGCCCAGATGGCACCTGCCACAACTCGGCGACCTCTGGCGGCTGTAACGATGGAGATGACTGCACTGAGAACGACCAGTGCACCGTGGACGGTTGTCGGGGAAATCCCGTTACGTGTACCACTTGGTATCTAGACGCAGACGAAGATGGCTTCGGCAGTGGCATCTCGACTTGCACATGCGGCTCGGTGCCGGGCTTCACCGCCACTGTACGTGGGGACTGCAACGACAACGATGGTGCTGTCCATCCCGACGCCAGCGATGCCCCTGGTGATGGTGTCGACTCCAACTGCGACAGTGTCGAGCTGTGTTATGTAGACGCAGACCTCGACGGTTACCGTACCGACATCACGGTTACGTCGACCACCGGTGTTGCCTGCAACGGGCGAGGCGAGATTACCGCCGATGCCCTCATTGATTGTGACGATGACGCTGCCACGGTGAGCCCTGGAACCCCTGAGACCCCGGGTGACAACATTGATTCCAATTGCGATGAGATTGAGCTGTGCTACCTCGACAGCGACATGGATGGATACCGTTCGCTCGAAACCGAGGCGGGTACGGACCTCGACTGCTCCGCGACGAATCATCTGTTGGCCACCGCTGGGCTCGATTGTGATGATAGCCGCGACGACGTGAACCCAGGTGCCATTGAGATCTCCGACGACGGTGTCGACTCGAACTGCGATCTCAAGGAGCTATTCAACAACAATCTCCTCGGGCTTGCAGAGCCGTTGAGTGGATCGGTTTATGATGTCGCAATCTTTGGCGACTTCGACATGGGACCCTTGGGGGTCGTGCATGTTGACGGCTCTGTCGAGCGTGATGCCGAAGGCACGGTCACGTGGTGCACGTGGGCGACGATGTCCAAGACCCTCGGTGTCGTGGAGTTGCAAGATGTAACCGCCCGGGTTTGCATGAACGACCAGGGAATGATTGTCACATCCGTCGTGGGTAACGGCACAGTGGCTGGTTACCCCCTGCAACTCATGGGCAGCTTCGCCCTCTATCCTCCCTACGACTATGAGCTCCTTCTCACCGGTCAGGCCACCCTCGACGGTCAAAACTTCCCCTTGGTGGAAGCTTCCGCCGCTAGTTTTGTCAGGCGCGTGGACGGCGAAGAGTCGTGGCAGCTAAGCCTCGCCGCTGGGGCCGTGCCTCTAGGAGCAGGGGTCGTACTCGAGGAGACCGTCTACATCATTCATTCCGGTGGCACCTCGCTCAGCGCCACCACCCGATTTGGAGACGCCCCCAATGACATAGCGCTCACCGCAACGGGCGCGTATTTCTTGGGCGGCGACTACGCGATCACCTTGGCGCTCGCCGACGGTGAGACGTGGGATCCCTTCGGTTCAGATCTCCCTGTGGAGTTCACCACTGTCTCCGGCACCCTGGCGCGAACCGCGGGGTTGGTTGATGTCACGGTGGTCGGTGAAATAGCCGGCAGCCTCGGAATCGTCCCCGGCTTGACTCTCACCAACGCCAAGGTGACGGGTGTTGTCGCATTCAATGGCGACTGGTCCGTGGAGCTGTCCGGCGAGAACGACGTCGATCTGGGCGATGGTGTCGAGCGTACGGTCACCATCACCGGCGGTTTCAACAGTGACGGTGTGCTCCATCTCAACGGTGAGGTGGTAGGCGCACTCGAGCCCCTCGAGTCTCTGATTGGAGCAGGCCGTTTCGTCATTGACGGCACGGAGGAGCAGCCCTTTGTCATTGGCTTCGAGGTCGACATTCCGGGAGCAGCTTTCACGGTCACCCTCGACGCGCCGATGACTTTCTGTCCCTTTGGCGGGTGTTCGGGCGAGGAGATCGCCGCCATGGTGCACGCCGAGGGCACGATCGATGGTAGCTTTGCAGGGTACTTCATCGCCTCCATCGAAGGTCTCGAGCTCCCCGGATTTGGCCCTCTCGGAACAGTGGCCTTTGCTGCAGCGACAGCGGAGGTCGCCGACGTCGACATGTTCAACGACGGCGAAGTGATTCGGACGCTGCCCCGTGGCATTACCATGGCGGCGAGCGCGCCGAGCCCCATCCCTCTCGAAGGGATGCTCGAACGTTACATGTTCATCTTCACCATCATGGGCCCGACGGGCATTCGCGCTGAGGCCGACTTTGGTTTGCAGTTGAAGATCATCCGTCCTGAGGACCAGTTCCCCACCATCGAGTACGTCGATTTGGTCAGCATTTACTTCTTCGCGGAGATCCGCACGGGCGTCATCGAGATGGGTATCGGTTCGGCCGTCGAGTTCAAACCGACCAATCAGGACAACCCGCTCGTAGGCAGCGCCGAGTTCGCGGTGAGCTCGACACTGTCCGTTAGCGGCACGATCTCGATTGTGGGGCGTTGGTACGAGCCCTTCATGATCCAAAACTTTGCGGTGCAAAACCCTGGTTTCGCGCTCACCCTGAAGTTCCTCCCCAACGGTGTTCCGGTTCCCCAGAGTCTTGGTTGGAACCTCGACATCTTCTGGCTCAAGAGCGGACAGTGGCCCACGGAGTTGCCGCCCGACGTGGAGTTCACGCCGGCAAACGTGTTCACGGTCGGCAATACATTCTTCTACGATGCTGTCCCCAGCGAGAGCGGTCTGTGCTTTGTGGGTGCCTGTGCTCCCACACCGACGGTCATCTTCCGGTTCAATCTCGAGAACATAACCTTCGCCGAGATGATCGACTTGCTCAACCGGGTTCGCTTGGCCCAATCCCAGGCACTCGCGGCGGTTCAACCCTATGCGCAGTTTATGCCTGAGTCGGACTTTGCGGTTCTGGACCCCCAACCCATCGACATTGACCTCGACACCCTGCGCTTCGAGCTGTCGACCCACAACACCACGATCTTTGGGCAGCCGTTTACCGCTGGCGGACGGGTCTATGTCGACGCCACTGTCAACGGGGTGCTGACATTGTTTGAGGGCTCCATTGATCCCGATGGCTTGATGGTCAACGGTTACCAAGATGGGTTTGCCTTGCCGGGCATTGCCGTGGTGGGCGATCCATTGTGGAGAGAGGCCATCCTTCATGGTGGCACCATCAACATTCCCCATGACTCGCGCCTCACCCCCAGCACCGGCATGATCGAGGGTTGGGTGCGCCGGACGAATTGGACCGGTGGCGCTATGGTGGGGCAGTTGGCTGAGAAGGGATTTGGTACCGCCAACGGTTGGGGTTTCGGAGTTGGCGATGTAGACGGAGATCTGGGACGACTGGTGTTGCACATCCACAACGGCGGCACGACGCGGGTGGTGAGTAGCGTCAATGGTGTCGTCGAGCCAGACACCGATGCCCACATTGCCTGGCAATGGGATGGTGCGGCTGTCGGTCTGTACCACAACGGCGTGCGCCTTACCGTCAACGACAGCGGCCCCGCCATTGCCCCAGGAGCAAACAGTAGCACGCTCCGTCTCGGTGCCGGCATGCAGCGCATCGACGACGTCAGGATTTGGGACACCAACCGGAGCCTCGCGCAGATCAGTGGCCAGGCTCGTCAGCTCCCCACGCGTTACATCAATGTGCGAGCGGAAGGTTTTCCCGACTCACCCTTGGTTGCCCGTTACGAGTTTGATTGGAACAACGTTGGCGCGAGCGCTTACAACTCCCGTGAGTACGCCTCTGGGCCGTCTCTGGACGGCTCCTATGTTGGCGGCGCCGATGACGAGCTGCGGGTTATCGACAATCCCAAGATCTTGATGATCGACATTACCAAGCCACCACCGGTCGGACGCGCGCCTGGGTTTGGCCTCAAGGCGGGTGTGGCTGTAGGGATCCCCGGTATTCCCGAGACCAACCATGCTTGGGCTATCAGCGGTAAGCTCGGCAACGGGTCGGTCAGCACCGAGTTCTTTGCCTCGAACATGCAAATCCTCCCCATCGGCATACCGGGACAAGATTCCTATCTTGGCAGTTTCTGGGTTGGCGGCAACGGCCGCAACCTGTTGGACGAAGGTGGCCACTTCGACGATGGCATCTACGGTGAGGCCGACTTCGCCAACCTCTACTTTGCTGGGTCTGGCCTCTTCGAGTTTAGGCACGAGAGTGGCCTGCAAGATCGTTGGTCCGAGGGGACCTTCGTCTTTGACGAGCCGACCCCCTACATGTACATCGACGCCTTCGTCAACTGGGTCGTCCCCCTTTCGGACTACTCCTTTGGTGTCGCGGGAGCGGCAAGCTTTGACACCCGTGACCCCTTCCCGCAGATGCAGGTTGAAGGGGATGTGGTCATTCTCGGTGAGAGTTTCATTGGCGTCGATGTGATGATTTCGCAGACCGAGGCGAGGTTTACCGCCGGTTGGCAACTGCCAGATCCACCGTTCTTGCCGACGGGGCTCACCACCCTGGCTGGTGCCACCACGTCCTACACCGTCAACTTCATCGACCAGTCCTTCTGCGGCGAGACCAGTGTGACTGTTGCCGGCTCGGGCTGCACTTTTGGTGTCTGCTTCTACACCGCGGATTTCCCAGAGTTCAGCGGTTCCTGCGATACCTTTCCCATGTGTGGCAACAACGTCTGCGAGCCCTATTTCGGCGAGACCTGTGGGGCCCTGGACAGTTTAACCACTTGCCGTCACGACTGCGGCCAGTGCCCCAACGGCACACCGTGTCTCATCAATGCGACTTGCTCCAGTGACACCTGCAATCTCGGTTTCTGCATTCCCTATCACTCACTGCCGGGCACGGTGCCGTGCACCACGAGTAATGCGTGTCGCAGTGATAGTTGTTCATTCGGTGTGTGCGAAACCTTCTGCAATGACGGTTATTGCGAGCCGCCCACGGAAATTTGTGGCGGCAGCAACACCGCCCCACAGTGTAACGACGACTGCGGCGGTTGCCCCAACGGCACACCCTGTGTGTCGAGCGGTGACTGCGCGAGCAATGTTTGCAACGACCTATTCTGCATTCCCTACCGTTCCGTACCTGGCAACCTCCCATGCACCACAGACGACGCCTGCATGAGCGGCGATTGCCTCGGTGTGCCACCCAGCCCTCAAGGCGTCTGTTCCACTGTGTGTGGCGATGGTCGATGCGAGGTGCCAGTGGAGATTTGTGGCGGTAGCAACAGTGGTATCCAGTGCCGCGATGACTGCGGCCGTTGTCCGCCGCCGTCACCCTGTGGCAGCAACAGCGACTGTACGAGCGATGCCTGCAATTTGTACATTTGCGTGCCTTATCACTCGCTGCCGGTGGGCATACCGTGCGACACCGACAATGCTTGCATGAGCGGCAATTGTCAGTGTGATCCCTACGGGATCGCATGCATCTGCATGTGAGAGCAGGGCTTATCTGCTAGCCCGCGGCGTCCTCGTCGAGGTGATGTTGCGCACAAGGGCAGCGGTGCCGAGCAGCAAAGCCACGAGACTCGCCAGTTGCACACCGGCGCCCACGTCGTAGGCGTCGAGTAGCGGCAATCGTGGTCCCCGCTCGACCAAGAGCCGCGCGGCATAGGCGAGTGGGGACTGCAAGTCGGCCCCGAGAGCGGGGCTGTGCATCATGACGTGGCTAAACATAGTGCCACCGACATTGATGACGCATGAAACCAACAGAGCAACGTAACACGACCAACGCACCAGTGGTGTGTGCCAATCGAGAGCCGTGAGTCCCCAGGCTAGAAATGGGATGACCGCAAAGAGGTAGCGGGGTCCCCACAGCACAGCCAGGCCACCCCAAAAATGTTGTGCGTGGGAGGGAACCGCAGCGCCGAGGGTGCTGTTGTAGGCGAGATAGGCGGCAAACAGCACAAGACAAAAGACATGGATCGGACGGCGCCGCTTGCTGCGCAAGCCGATGATGTGCCCGCAGAATCCCAGAAACAGAATGGGGCTGTAGACGAACAGTCCCTTGAAGAAACCAAAACACAGTCGAGCCATGACGGCGAGATCGGGGAAACTGATGCCGACGGCGGCCCCTCGTTGAAAGGCAGAAAGATCGACTCCCTGGGCCGCAAGCGCCGCCGGGGTGAGCCAGAAGCGATGATGGTACGGGGTCGAAAACGGCGAGTCGAAGCAGGCCCAGTGATACAACGCGACCGCCCCCATAGCGATGACGATTGGAAACGCGAGGGATGTGCCGGTCCCCAGTCTTTGTGGGCGTGGCAATCGCCACAACACTCCCAGACACGTGAGACCAATCAAAATGGCGCTGGGGTAATCGATGGCGAATGCAGCTCCGAAGAGGCAACCGACGATGATGTATGACGCGCGGCCTAAAGGGTGGGGGCCCATAAGCGATAGGAGCCCATGCCACACCAGCAGGTAGGCCAGAGCCTGGCGCGAGTACATGGAGGTATAGAACAACATCATGCTGCCGACGCCGATGGCGATCATGATCGCCAGCCGGCGCGTGGGATCATCGAATCGTGTTGCTAGCTGCCTGTCGAGCCGTACGAAGAATGACGCTGACAAAGGAGCGATGAGCAACCAGGTGAGAATTACCTGCAAGAGGTACAGCGACTTGAAATGTGACGATGCGGGGACATCCAGTTGGCGGCTGTTCTGGATGTAGTATGCCATTCGAGGGTTGGTGACGACGTCATCGTCGAAGAGGCCGAGCAGAGGTTTCAGGGGTAGATAAAAAGGTGCAGCAATGACGCTCGCCCCCGGCCCAACGCCGGAGTAGACCTGCCCATCAAAGAAACTGATGTCGTGGGCAGCCGTGCGGGCGACGACCTCAGGGTCGTGGCTGTCACTGAGTGTCCATGTTTGCTGGTCCACCAGGCGAATGGCCGCGAGCAGCACTGCGTCGGCCATGGGCGGCCCGCTGTTGTTGACGAACACGGCCGGCCAGATGAAGAAAAGGACAAAGATCGAGACGAGCCTACCCGGGCAAATCGAGGCGAGCTTGCCTGGGCAAATCGAGACGAGCTTGCCTGGACAATTGCGCAGTTTTTCGGCCAGAGTTTTCGCGTTGACCATCACGGCACAGCCGACGTATTTGGACACCAATGTGGAGTATCGAGACATGGAACTTGTCTATCCTGATTGTCGCGCTCGGAGTCAAAACGAATTGATACGCCAACCCAACAATTCGTCTTCACTCACAATTCTCGCACGCATAGGCATCGTTGTTGTCGCTCTCACTGCGGTGTTCTTGGTCACACTCCCGCTGACATCTGCAGGCTCCGCGCCTTCAACCTCCCAATCGTCACCGGGATCTGCTCGGTCACCATTTGATTGGCATCTGCGGATTGACGGGAAAGCGCAGTCCATCACCAACAGTTCAGGCGCGCTAGCAATCACCCCACCGGGTTGGTCCTGTCAATACTCAGTAGATCCTCTGACCACCGAGGGCGAGACACAACAGCAGTGGGGTTCGTTAGCATGTAATCATGACGCCACCGGCAAGGCCCTGGATACGCTGGTGCTTTGCCGCGTCATCAGTGCCAAGGACACAGACTGTGCCGGCGGCAATCTGCAGGTTGGAATCGGAACCAAGGCTCATCGGGTTGAGCTGTCCTGCGGTAGCAAGAATCGCCGCTGCACACGGCCACCATTACAGCTCGGGGAACCGTCCCAAGCAGGCGGTCTTGGAATGCGTGGCGCCTCCACATCACAAGAAGCGATCAAGAAAGAGCCATCAAATCCGAACAGGTTTCTTTGGAAGCTGCAGGTTGACGATCCGGGTCGAACCTCGAAAAGGCTCGCGATTACGAAGAAACAAGGTGCAATAGAACATGGAGTATCCGGATGGAAATGCGACTACGAAATCGAGGGCGGGGATGATGCCAACTACGGCTACTACGAGGTTGCCACGGTCATTTGCCAACCCCCAACAGGAGAATCATTTTCCGTTAACGTTCCGTGCGCGATCATTCCATCAGAACCGCACTACTGCAACGTTGCTTCCCTACGTTTCAAGGACAACGACGAAAACGTCCGAGCGCTATCGATGAACTGCAAAGATGAAGGCAATCCCGGATGTTGGAAGTGAATGGCCTACGTTGCGCTCTTCATCTCGGCCACGACGGTTCCTTATGCATAAACTCGGCCGTTCAGGGACGGTCCGCTGACTCATGTCCCAATACGAGCGACAGTCCTGCCTGGATTTCTTGAACCCTCCCGCCTCCAAGCTTGCCAATCCGCTCGACCAGACGTTCTTTGTCCACTGTGAGCACCTGCGTGACGTTCACGACGCTGGCTCGGGGGATTCCCCCTTCTCCCTTGCGCAGTCTTACATTTCCAGGCATTGCGACCAAACGCAGATTCGACGTTACTGCGGCTACAACCGTCGTTGAGATTGCACTGCGGTTGTAACGGTCATGTTGAACCACCACTGCCGGACGTCTTCCGCGGGGTTCAGAACCTCTGCCCTCGAACGAGAGCCAATAGACCTCGCCCTGTGCAATCACCAACCCTCATCCCCCCATGGTTCAGCCACCGACTCCAGTTGTTTTGCCACAAGCGATTGTTCACGCCGCGTTTCGACATCAACGAACAATTCGTTGAGCCGTCGCGTGATTTCTGCATCTCGTCGTGCACGAACAGCCTCAGTCAAGACTCGAACCACAAACCGGTTTCTCGACTCGCCGCGTTCTCCAGCAACGCGATCAACTGTCTTCAGTAACTCTTCTGGGACAGCTATCGACGTCTTGTGTGCAGCCATGGCACCTCCCGGGTATTCCTAATCAGACTACCATTGTCAATACCTTTCCTCAAGGCTTCTTTTGCCCGCTGTTGGTGAGCGTGAAATCGAGGCGAATCTACCCCAAGAAGTAGGGTGGCGTGTGGTGGCTCTGGGGCTCCTATGGTTCCTACGGTGTGCTTGCTACCGTTTTAGTGTACCACTACAATCCCAAGCGATGTGGTCCGGTGCGCAACCAGGCATGTGGGCAGTTCGTTTACAACACCTTGCCGAGCCCTTCGATCGCACCATCGGTAGTCCGATATCTGGATACCCGAACCCTCGAAAGGATAACGAGCAATGATGCGACGCAAGAATTCGGTGATCTCATTCGCCATAGCTATTGTTGTAAGTGTTGCGCTCTCAGCGTGTGGGCAGAAGTCCGACGTCGGGTCCAATCTCGGTGTCCGCATCATTGAGGGTCAGGCCTTTGCGCGAAGCGGTCTACCGCTTGCCGGTCTTCTGGTGGTTGTCGATGGCAATCAGACCACGGCGGACGCCAACGGCCGCTTCCGCATCGTGGTCACGTTTCCGTTAGCGGCAATCAACGATATCTATGACCTGGTGGCCTTCTGTTTTGCGCCGGACGACAACGTATCAGAGCATCCGTGCGAGGGTGCCCACATCGTGGACCCGGACTTCAGCAATGTCGATGTGTTGGCGTTCCAGGGCATTCACACTCTGAACCCGGTATTTGTCTGGGAAAGGACTTCTGGCAACGTCATGAGTCTGACCGGAACCGCTGATCCTCTGCAGATTCCCCTTCCTGGTGACCACGCGGTCTTGACTGCGGTCGATCATCCCATGGTCTACGACACCTGGATTTCTTTGTCCGCGGACACCGGCGAGATCTCCGGCTACGCTCGTTGGGGGCAAACCCCGTTGGTAACGGCGGAGCTGTGGAGCATCCATCAGATTGATCAGCGGCTCCTGGACGCATCGAGTGAGCAGTATGCCATTCTGCCCGCCCAATACGTCGGGGTTGGGCACACCACTGGCTTTGAGTTCGAGCTGTCCTTCGGTGCGCCGAGAGAATTTGTCATTCCTTTGGAGGCTCCTGCAACCACCGTTCGACAAACGGGTCAGGTCGAGCTTGCTGCAGGGCACGTTGCAGTGAGAAGGGATTACTCTGTTGCCTTTGGCGCTGCGTCGATGCCCGTGGGGATGGAGCTCGTCCACGATACCCCCGCTGATCCGTTGAGCTTCAGCTGGCTAGCACCGGTACTGGACGGCGCGGTGGTCAAAGTTTGCGCGAGATCCGTCGCAGAGGAGAATGTAGCAGGCGCGGCCGCACCCTATGCTGTTGCATGCGCCACGGCGTCGGCGCCTGACGAGTCATTGCGCGTAGTGGTACCGGCAACGATTGACGCGCACGCCGCGTGGGATCCTGGTAACGGTGTCTGGCAATTCAACTGGTCAACGGCCCCGGAGGGGGAGTATCTCTCGAAGGTCAAGGGGGATATCCAGCTCGGAGAGACGACCGTGCCCTTCATCGTCTACGGTCAAGGCGCACGCATTGCGTTGCCATCCCTGGGGGCCATCGGCGTCGAGGTTACCGCAGCGACCCAATTGGCGTGGGAGGTTGGTCTCACCAACAAAAAGACCCTCGAAGAAGTCGCGGGCGGAGGTTTCGCAGGCTCAACAGCATTTCCGGCGCAGCAACGCGCTGGCACAACCGTCTGGGACATCGTCTATCCCGAACGAAGCGAGTTCATCGACCCGTAGCGCTCGAAGCCCAGAGTCAGGTGCTCAAACCCCGTTGTCGTAGCAGCGCCTCAATGGATGGTTTGCGTCCGCGAAATGACTCGAAGACTTCCATGGCCGGTCGGGAACCCCCAAGGGCAAGCACAGTGTTGGCGAAGCGCCGACCGACCTTGCCGATGGCCACGGTATTGTCGAGTCCCGCCTCTTCGAAGGCACCGAAAGCATCAGCGGAGAGCACCTCAGCCCACTTGTAAGAGTAATAACCGGCTGCATAGCCCCCAGGGAAAATGTGGGAGAAACCGCAGAGGAATCGATCCTCTGGCAGAGGTTGCAACAATTGTGTCGCCTGTGCGACCTCCCGCTGCACCTGGAACGGCGTCTTCTCCGAGGTCGGCTCATAACGATGGTACAACTCAACGTCGGTCTTTGCGAAATAGAGCTGGCGCAGCATGTGTGTTGCGGCGAGGTGGTTTCGGCCACCAATGATTTTGTCGATGAGCGCGTCGGGCATCGGCTCGCCGGTGTCGACGTGTGCAGTGAGGGAGCGCAGGATGTTCTTCTCGTAGCAGAAGTTCTCCATGAATTGGCTCGCCAGCTCCACGGCATCCCACTCGACGTTGGAGATGCCAGCGACGGCATCATAGTCGACCTGGGTGAGCATGTGTTGCAGTCCGTGGCCGAGTTCATGAAACAAGGTCTCCATCTCATTGAAGGACATCGGCGACGGCTTGCCATTCACCGGCGGCGTGCCATTGCAGCAAATGTATGCGGTAGGCAAACGAAGGTCGGCACCCACCGGGGCAAATCGCCGCGAACGACCGACGCACTCATTCATCCAGGCACCGCCGCGTTTGTTCTCTGGGCGCGCGTATGGATCCAAATAGAAACTGGCGACGGGTTTGCCGGCGTTGTGAATTTCGAAATAGCGTACGTCTTTGTGCCAAACGGGAGTCTTGCCGTCGGCCGCCGCAACACTTACGCCAAACAGAGTATGAAACAGGCCAAAGAGACCGTCGAGGACCTTGTCAAAGCTCAAGTAAGCACGCACCTCTTCATCACTGTAGGCGAATTTCTTTTCCCGCATACGCTCAGCCCAGAAGCTCGTGTCCCAGTGTTGCCAAGCGCTGGCTTCTGGGGCGTCCTGGTCCCGGGCGAAAGCTTGCAACTCGGCTAGCTCTTTTTGGGCGGGCCGCCAACAAGCACAACGAAGTTCTTCAATCAGCCCATCGATCGCCGCCACGTCTGGCGCCATCTTGGTTGCGAGACTCTGTTCTGCGTACGTTGAAAAACCCAACAGTCCAGCCATCTCTCGGCGCAATACGAGCATCTCTCGAATGAGTGGCGTGTTGTCCATATCCCCAGCGCTCGCCCGGGTAAGGTAAGCTCTATACATTCTCTCGCGCAGCTCGCGACGCGGGGAATGTTTCATGAACTCGACGTAGCTCGGACCTGCCAGAGTAAATCGCCAGGGCCCCTTTTCGTTTGTCGCCTGATTGTCGCCCGCATCTCTTGCGGATTGTGCAGCCTGTTGGATGGCGATGGGGGGAAGTCCCTCAATATCCGCCGGATCCTCGAGAATCATGGACCACGCCTTGGTTGCGTCGAGCAAATGATTCTCAAATTCCGTGGAAAGACTGCTGAGCCGCTGTTGTATCGCATTGAACCGTCTGCGCGCATCGCTCGCGAGGCCAACACCGGCCAGATTTGCGTCACGAATGGCGAGCTCGATGACACGCTTTTGTACCGCGTCAAGGGCGTTGAAGTCGGCACTGTCGCGTAGAGCCACCAGCCCATCGTAAAGTGGGCGACTTTGGCTGACCCTCATGGACGTCTCAACCACCGCGGGCAGCATCTTCTCGTAGGCGGCTCGCAATGGAGCACTGTCCTTGACTGATTTGATGTGTTCAACCACACCCCACGGTCGCCACTGCTCACCTAGCTCGACGAGTTGCTCCACCAAGCCTGCCCAGGTGGGCTGGTGGTTCTTCTCCAACGAATCGAGACTTGCTTTGATTGAGACGAGCATCTCTTGTAGGCCCGGCTCGATGTGCTCGACCTCAATACGATCAAAGATCGGCAGGCCTCCCACAGTCTCGAGAAGAGGGTTCTTGGGATTCGCCATGGATGTCGTCCTTCACAAGGGGTCTCTGAAACCAACTCAATTCAAGGTGATCATTGTCGCAGCAGAATCATGCCCGAGCGCGAGTGCGGCGAGAAAAAACAACGATGAAGGTGCAAAGAGCCAGAAGACCGACAATGGCGAGGACTTCACCGCCAGCACCCTCGAGAACATGATCCGGGAGGACGTAAACGATGGACTTCGGTGCGAGGCTGCCACCGGTTGACGCCTTGATGATGGCGTTAATGATGGCATCAACTACACCGATGATCGCGCCGCCGGCCATCAGGCCTGATGCCACCAATACCCCTTTGTCGGAGCGAGCCTTGACTGTGGCATCGGAGTCCGTCTCCTTGCGTCGCCCCACCAGCCACGAAAGAATGCCACCCAAGAGCACCGGTGTGTTGAGCTCCATGGGAAGATACATGCCGAGAGCAAAGGCCAACGGCGGCACACCCGTCATGCGCAGGATCAGGGACAAAAGGACGCCGAGTCCGAACAGGTACCACTGCAGTGGCGCTTCGGTGGTGCCGAAGATGCCGACCAGAATCTCTTTCATGGCCGAGGCTTGCGGTGCAGGAATGGCCGTGGTGCCAAAACCTTGATCCGCCATCACCCACATTGCGACACCGCAGAACATCGCAGCCACGAAGGTACCGAGGAACTTCAAGCCAAGCTGCCGGGACGGAGTCGCGCCGATCCAGTGCCCTACTTTGAGATCGGAGGCCAGTGCACCCGACGCCGCTAGAGCGGTGCAGACAACGCCGCCAACCATCATGGTGACGAACATGCCAGGCCCACCGGTGAGACCGAGCTTGAGCATGACGACACCGGTGATGATGAGGGTGAGCATGGTCATGCCCGACACGGGATTGGTGCCAACGATGGCGATGGCGCGAGCGGCGACCGGAGCGAAAAGAAAGGCAATGGCAAGCACCAACACGGTGCTGACAAAGGCGTACAACCCGGCGTCAGCGACGCCAATGCCGTACGAGAAGAAGATGAACGCAAGCACGGCAAAGATGACCAGCCCCACCAAGGTTGTCTTGCCGCTCAAAGATCGATCCACACGTGGAATCTCAGTCTTGGAGCGTTGATCTTGGCTCTTGAGTCCGGCGATGTTGGCACCAATCGATCGAATCATCGATGGCAGGGAGGAGATGATACCGAGGATGCCGGCACCAGCTATGGCACCAACGCCGATGATGCGAACGTAGTACCTAAAGACCATGCCTGGGTCCATTTCGGCGATGGGGATGCCCCCCGGAGGAACGGCATAGTTGATGTGCTCGCCCACAGCGTGAATCATGGGCACCAACACAAAGAATGAAAGAAATGATCCGGCGCAGATGATGGCGGCGTAACGCAGGCCGACGATGTAACCGATACCGACGATGGCCGCATTGTTGAGAACGCGCAGTGTCATAAACTGGGTCGACAGAAGATCGCCGAGCTTGACCGCTTTGAAATGAATGGTCTCTGCCATGAGGTGAAAGCTGGTGACCAAACCATCGTAGAGAGCGCCGAGCCCTGCCGCCAACGCTAAGATCTTCGCCTGGTTACCCACCTGTTCTCCCGAAAGGAGAATCTCCGTGGTGGCAGTGGCTTCTGGCCATGGCAGCTTGCCGTGTAGCTCGATCATGAAGTGATAGCGCAGAGGAATGAGGAACAGGATGCCCAGACAGCCACCCAGAAACGAGACGGTGATGACCTGCAACACTGTGGGTTCCGACACACCCATCGTTTGATCCGCTGCCAACATGTAGAGAGCCGGAATTGTGAACACAGCCCCCGAAACCACATGGGAAGAATTGGCACCAATGGATTGAATGATCACATTTTCGAGCAGGGAGCTCTTGCGCCGCAACATCGCTGATAGACCGATGGACAATATGGCGATCGGAATGGCCGCTTCAATTCCTTGACCCACCTTGAGGGCCAGGTACGCCGCCGCCATTGAGAAAATGGCACAGAAGAGCAGCCCAAGGGCTACGGAGCGCAGGGTGACTTCTTGGATGTTTGTTTCGTCAGATACGACCGGAACGTAGGACTCACCAACAACCAATGGGCGACGGGCGTTCTCTGGCAGGCCTACGATGGCTTCTGAAATCTCGTGGCTCACATCTCTCTCCTTTGCCAATCTCGGTTGACAAATCACCGATGCCTCTGAGCGAGTTGGCAAACTCTATACGCTGGAACAACCTTTCGAACAAACTCGGTCGGCGACAATCTGTTCATCGTTGCCCGGACGAGCTCAATCAGAAAGGTCGCGGAGAAACCGAGAAAAGGGTAGCTTCTCGGCCGGCGGCCGGTGGAACAACGTTGCTGACTACGGCGTCGCGTGCTTTTCTTCTTCGTTCTCGAGATCCATGTGTACGCGGTCTGCGTTCTTGCGCACGTAGTCGCGCACCGCAGAACTGAGCTCTTTCATGTTGTCCATGGCGTTTTTGAACTTTTCGAGGTCCATCTGTGCCAAGGCGTAAACTTCATCGCCATTGGGGTGGAACCAAAACTCAGCGACCTCAATGCCAGAGAGAGTTTGTGCGGTGAACGTCTTGATCGCCTGTTCGACGTGTTGCTCTTCGCTTGACGCAGTCATGTCACCGGCTGTCGTCGCCGCCATGTAGTCCTTCATCAAAGAAGCGCTGTAGACCTCAAACACCTTGGCGATTTCGTTGCGAGCGCGATTGGCGGCTGTGGTGCGAGCCAACGCTTCGTTTTTGATCCCGTTGACAGAGCCGACTCCGTGGAACACCCGCCCAGCGTCACCGGCAAATTTGCCGCTGCCTTGGGTGACCCAATCGGGAAAGTCGACGCCCTGAAGATTGGCAGGAGCATTCTTGGGTGTCGAGCACGCGAACATTGCAAAGGCCAAAAGCGAGACGAGACAAATTCGAAAGAGTTTCATCACATTCCTCCAATGAGTTGCGCCTTTTGGTTTTTGACGGCCAGGCCGATTGTTCGGTTTCCAGGCGCACTTAGGGTTCTGCCAGAGAGACGAAACTGGGCCACTATTGCTTCAAGGACATTCTTTATTTGTTTTTTGATTAATCGCTTCGCCTTGTTAAGGAAGTCGTGGGGTCACCAAAAGCCTGGGCGAAGGCCATGATTTGCCTGCTCAGGGATATCGATAATGGCCAGTGACAACCCAGTCGCGGAGGCAATCGCTTTCGGCGGGGTGGGGTGGGAAGTGGTGGAACACGAGTGGCAGGCCCGAGTCACCGAGCGCGTTTGAGATAATCCCAATGTGAGTGTTGTCGCCATTGCCGTACAAATCGAAGATGACGATGTCCCCACCCTTCCAGAGCTTGGGCTCGTCAAGGGAGACTGCCAATGATTTGCCGTGTCGAGCAAAAAAGGTCATCAGGTTGTTGACCCGACGGTGGTCGATGTTGGGGTCTGGCCGTTTCTGTTGGTAGCGTTTGCGCAGCTGATAGATCGCAAAGTTCTTCCTCATGTCCTCCTGGACGAGGGACTGCAGGTCTTTGCCGATCGCGCGAAAAGCTCGGACGACGATGTCGGTGCAGACACCGACGTCAGATGGAGGATCGCCGTTCGGGTAGTTTAAGGCGCGGTATGCCGAATCGTAGGTTGTCTTGGCGAGGGCGAGCTCTCGCGCTCGGTCCACCAGCTTTTGGATCTCCTCAGCCTCACCCGTGGCGAAGAGCAAAATAACAAAGACAGCAGTGAGGCGCATGCCTCAGTTTTAACACGGGTTTTGTACGGGTGCTACGGACGTTTCTTTCACGTCGACGACCAGCATGTGTGATTCCATTCGATTCCAAAAAGACTGCTCCTTTTGACGCCTTCTGAGAAACAAAATGAAGAATCTGCCGAGAACTCCATGGTAAGAAACTGTCCAAACACGGCGGGAGAGATTCATGGCCATATGCGGAACCGTTCGAGTTGTTCTCAATGACAACCGTGTGCTTCAATACAAGGGATCTGTGCGCGACGACTTCGACGCCTCCCTGCGCGAGGCCCAACAGGAGATCAGTGAGGCGGACGCCAATTCGCTTCGCAACTTCATTTTTGATGATCGAAAACTCGATCCAGATGAGCAACTGAGTGCGTTCTTGTTGAGCGCGTGCTCTCTCCTAGGCGAGCGCGTGAAGTCCATCACGTACGAATCGTCCGTCACCGACAATCCCGTTGCGTTTCAATGTCGCATGCATCCGAGCACCTGTAGGACTACCCGAGAAGAGTTGCTCAAAGACGTCAAGAAGACAGAGCGCAATTCATCTCTGTCGGTCATTGAACGCATGCTGATGGGGCGGATCCCCCAACAGAAGACCATCAATCGCCTGTTTGGGCAAGAATCGGACGCGGTACCACCTGCCAACCCGACCACACAAATATTTTCTCTCGACTCATCTCAGGCCACGACCGCCGTTGACACCGTCAACGTATACCTCCAAGCCGTTGCCCGGCGTACTGGCCGTCCAACCTACACGATGATCCCCAAACGGGTCTTCTCCGATGAGCTCGGTTACACCCACGTTCGTTGCGATCGCACAGTGCCTGTTGTCTGTGACGGCGAGACTAAGAACCTGCCCATCGTCGGACAACAGACGATCTATCACATTGATCCCGAGGGCAAAGTGTCATCGACCACGGGACGTGATCTCGTGCCGTCCGTACTTAGCATCATGTCATTGTCCCCTCAGGGTGTGGCTATATCCCTATCCACCGCTATCGAGCAGGCGAAGCAGGCCTTTGCGAATCAATACCAAACGAGTGATGCCATCACCGTGCGAGAGGACAAGGCAAGACTGTGTTTGTATGAGCACAATGGGCACTTCATCACGGCCTACGAATTGACAGTGGTGGACTTCGGGGCCACAAAAGATGGCAAGTCCTCTCCCGCGGTGGTCAAATATTATGTTGACGCTTCCAACGCCACGAGAGCTGGTGTCGTTGGTCAGATTGCTGGCATCACCTCCTCGCTGTTGCCCAAGGGGCGGCCGCTGACGCGGGGACCAAGAGACGACGCTACCCACTATTATGGACAAGTCGATCTGTCCACGACTCGAGACCCTGCTACCGGCAAATACATTCTTGAGGACAAGAATCGCCGCGTCGTCACCCAGAACGCGAAGGGAATGGATGCCAACGACGTGGCCGGAGAGTGGGAGAAGACCTCCCCGTTTACCGATGATGATAACAAGTGGGGTGCAGCGAATGATCCAAACCGAGAGATCGTTCTCTCTGCGGCTGATGTCCATTTCGGCGTTTGCAATGTCAGCGACTTCATGGACGACATGTTTCATCGAAAATCGATCGACGGTGAGGGCATGGAGATACGTTCCATGGTCAACATCGGACTGAAATACAACAACGCCTTCATGTACGAAGCCATCCTGCATTTTGGCGAGGGCGATGGTGTGGAGTTTGCACCGCTGACCCCAGGTGATGTGGTTTGTCACGAGGAGTTCCACGCAGTCGAAGATTTCGAAGCGGCACATATCTACGACAAGAATGAATCAGGTGGCCTCAATGAAGCCAACAGCGATATTTTTGGCTCTATCTTCGATTGGTGGATTTCCAAAACACGGGGCCTCAATCTCGATCACTGGAAGATTGGCGAGCAGTGCACAACCCCTGGGACCGAAGGTGATGCCCTTCGCTACATGAGTGATCCTCTCAAGGACGGGTATTCCATTGACCACTACAGCCTGTACAGGGACGGCACGGATATGCACCTGTCTTCGGGCATTGCCAACAACTTCTTTTATCTTCTGGTTGAGGGTGGCACCAATCGCACCTCGGGCATGGAAGTAGAGGGCCTGAAGAGCGCGTTGGGAGGCATCGATGCGGGCATGGACGCCGGTGCCAAGATTTGGTACCGGGCCCTGACGACTTACATGCGTCCCAACGACACCTTCAAGTCTGCCCGGAATGCAACCCTCAGGGCCGCCAAAGATCTTTACGGCAGTAGTCCAAACGTCCAAGCGATGGTTACAAGCGCGTGGGCGGCTGTTGGTGTCGACGCCTAGCACCCTCTTGACATCCACCGATATTCCGTTGTTTCACCTGGCCAACTTCGAGGCCGAATAGCGTACGTGGTATGCCCACGGTTTCGTGAACTTGGGGAAGAGGGGGATGGTCATGACTCAGGATACGCTGTTGAAGAGCTCACGATTGTCGGTGCCGACGCACCCTTGGGGCGTGAGTTTCACCAATGGAGAGGCGTCCGGAAATGATTGGCTAGACCTCGAGGGGATGTCCCGTTTGGGCGGCATGTTGGCGGGCCATTCGTTCGTGAAGCTGGTCATCGATCGTCAAGAGAAGACCATCCATTTTCTCAACCACGAAGCATACGCGTTTCATGCTGACTACATCACCGAAGTCATTTTGGGACGTCCCCGTGAGGAGATGGAGCGCGATCTGGACGCCTTCAACGCGACGCTCTACTTCGAGCCTGATCGCCGTTTTCTTCTGGGTATCCTCTCGTTGCACCACCGACTTGGGGAAAGGTTGCTGGCTTTGGAAACCATCGAGGTCGACACCATGGATATCGGCCTCATCCGCGAGCTCTTCGACACCGCGCGGGCACGACTCGAGCCCAGCCTCAAGCTCTTCTTCAAACCGTCAAATCACCTGCAAGAAGATCTCTTCCATGCAGACGACATCGACGGCGTTCCGGTGATCTGGAATCACGACCTCTTCGAGATGTCGAGTTTTTTTGCCCTCAATTACGGGGCAACGAAGGGGCGGCTGAGGGTCTTCGAGAGTATCGACAAATACAGAGCGGCACTGCCCGAGCTCGGTTGGAGCGACATCATCGTCATGCCGCGAGTTCCCGACGACATTCCCCGGGTAGCGGGCTTCATCAACACCGAACCGACGACGCCGCTGTCACACACCAACGTGTTGGCCCACGGGTGGCACGTTCCCAATGCCGTTCAGCGCGGTGCCATCAAGCTCATCGACGAACGGGGTCTCCGAGATTGTTGGGTTCTCTATCGTATCGATCGCACTTCGCTTGAGGTCGAGCTGCGCAAGCTCGACGACAGCGAAATACCCCATGGCCCGTCTTGGGCCATTCAAACGGTCCAGATCGGCACACCTGATGTGGAACGCACTCCCATCAAGGATCTCACTGAGCTGCGTATGGAGGACAGCGACAAATTCGGCACGAAGGCGGCAAATCTCGGCGAAATCCACCACATCCTTCGTCACCAATCCAATCGGTTGCTTGGATTCTATCGGATTCAACGCCCTCCCCGAGAAAACCTGTTAACCCACCTTGCTCGTTTCTTGGCCGTGCCCAACGACGAACAACTCGAAGATGTGGCATGGAAATTCATGCAGCGGTTCATCAATATACCGCGTGGAATCGCCATCCCCTTTTCGTTCCAAAAGGAGTTTCTCGCTTCCAGTCCACCGATCCAACAACAGATCGGTCGACTGAAGATGGCTCTTGAGCTCAATGCGCCCGTCATTGATCCCTTGTGTATCGCATTGCAGAAGATGATTCGCGAGCAGCGAATCCCAGCAAAAATACGCGATTACATCGACGCGCAGGTGGTGCGCAACCTGAGCGGTTCGAGCAGTTTTGTCGTGCGAAGCTCTTCCAATGCCGAGGACCTCGACAACTTTTCCGCAGCGGGGTTGTATCAATCCGTCAGCCAGGTGACTACGGCGGAGTACTTGTTCAAGAGCATCAAAGAGGTGTGGGCCTCCTTGGTAACCCCCCGCAGCGTGCGGATACAACACGCAGCCGGGATCCCCCTCGACCATTCATACATGGCGGTCATCGTCCAAGAGGAGATCAAAGGCGACCTCGGCGGCGTTTTGGTGACGACCAACCCGCTGGAACCCGTCAGCGATTTTCGCAACGTCTTCATCAATGCATCATTGACGTCCGTGGCTCGAGTGGTTGATGGCACAGAGCAGCCGTTCCAGTTCCTCTACAACACGGTAGAGGGTGGCGGCCGCACTCTGGCCGTGGGAGCTGGTGGGGGAGAGGTCGTCACAGCCAAGAAGGAAATATTACAGAAGCTTGCCTTCGCCGGTAGGCTTCTACAATCCCATTTTGCCAACGACTACACCTTCTCGTCACCGTTGGACATCGAGTGGGCGATTGTCGGTGACACCTTGTTCATCTTGCAGTTGAGACCCTATGCACAATGAGTCGCCGCGTCGTCATTGGCTACTACGGCTTTCAGACATTCTTTGCGCTCTATATCTGGTTGCCCATCTTCTACGCCTACCAGCGACAGATGGGCCTCGATGACGCGCAGATCTTTGGCATTCAGGGTTACTACTATCTGGCCTTCGTCATCCTCGAGGTGCCCACCGGCTTTTTTGCCGATAGGTGGGGGTATCGGAACACATTGCAGCTCGGCGCCTTGCTGCTGTTCGTCTCTCAGTTGTTCGCGATCTTCCAACCCACCTACATGGGGTTTTTGTTCCACTTTCTCCTATTGGCGCTCGCGCGATCATTGGTTTCCGGGGCAGCAAGTGCCTATCTGTATGAGCATCTCAAGCTTCACGGCCGGCAAACTGATTACAAACAGCTCGAGGGGAACGCGCGGGCGCTTGGACTGATTGCCAAAGTGATTGGCTGGAGTGGCGTCGGTGCGATGATGGCCTGGCACCTCAGCCTTCCCTACTGGCTCACAGCCGGTGCTGCATTGATCGCTCTTTTTGTCGCCATATCTTTGCCCAAACTTCCCACCCAAGCCACAGCGCAAACAGACATGCCTGGTTGGGGTGCCTACCGGGTGACCCTCGCGTCGCCGGTGTTGATGTGGCTTATGGTGATCGGAGTTGGCGTTTTCGTCATCGGAAGAATCGTCCAGGTCAATCTGTTTCAGCCCTTGCTCATCAACGAAGGATTCGACATTGCTACCCATGGCGGCATCATGGCGGCGATGACCATCGTCGAGGCCGTCGGTTCCGGGCGTTCCCGATGGCTGCAGAAGTGGTTCGATGATTTGGGCGCTATGTTGGTGATCACCATCGCGGTGGTTCTCAGCATGTTATTGATGGGAGGACTCGGAAAAATACCTGTGATAGCGGGACTGCTCCTGTTCGCATGGACGACCGGGCTCGCCTTTCCGATTCAGAAGCAGCTTCTCAATGATGCCATAACAGATTCCCGTTTTCGTGCGACCATTCTGTCGATCGAATCTATCGTCGATCGCGCTTTCATCGGCATCGTCGCGTGGATGCTGGGCAATTTTGTCGCAACGGGTCGCATCAACACCTTTCTTCTCATCTCTGCGGTTGGAGTCGTCCTTGTAACGGTCCTCGCCTTTGCCGTTCTGCGAGGCTACCTGAAGTTCCGCCCATCCCGTACCGATTCGGACGGCGGCAAGTAGCGCACCGCACTCTAGTCCAAATAGCCCAACGCACGTAGCTGCTCGGTGTGCTCCTTGGACATCTCGATGGAACCACCCCGATGGTGCTCACTTGAAGCCGCAACAATGTGATCGACGATGCGCGATCTCGTCTCCTTGGCCCGAGTCGAATCGTCGTCTTGGCGGTTTGTCAACTCGTGGGGATCGGTGTCGAGCTCAAAGAGCTCGTTCATCTTGGGGTCGTTGAGATCATAGACAAACTTCCACGAGTCAGACACCACGGCGCGAAGCTCTCGTCCACGGGACAAGCTCAAGAACAAATCTCGGTTCGTCGCGACCGGTCCATTGGAGAGCAGGGGCATCCAACTCT